>JAODBB010000209.1 GCA_025463745.1 Subtercola sp. | reverse complement strand
CATACACCGCGCACGGGTTCGACGAGATCGAGACTCCCGTGATGGAAGACATCGAGCGCCTGCACTCGGGCCTCGGCGGCGACAACGAGAAGCTGAGTTTCAGCGTGCTGAAGCGCGCCATCCCCGCCGCCGAGCTCGCGGCAGCCGCCGAGCAGGATGACCCGCAGAGCCTTGCCGACCTCGGCCTCCGTTTCGACCTCACCGTTCCGCTGGCCCGGTTCTACGCCAGCCACCGCGCCGAGCTGCCGACCGTCTTTCGCGCGATTCAGATCGCCCCCGTGTGGCGCGCCGAACGCCCGCAGAAGGGCCGATACCGCCAGTTCGTGCAGGCAGACATCGACGTCATCGGCGAGCCCAGCCAGCTCGCCGAGGCCGAGATCATCACGGCGACCCTTGCCACGCTCGATGCGCTCGGGCTCGAGGGCTGCACGATCCGCATCAACGATCGGCGGCTGCTGACCGAGATGCTGAACGTGTTCGGGTTCGGTGCCGCCGAGCATCCACAGGTCTTGATCACGGTCGACAAGCTCGACAAGGTCGGGCCAGAGGGAGTGGTGAAAGAGCTGCGCGAACGCGGCGCCACCGCGGCCGCCGTCGACGCCCTCGACGCGTTCTTTCACCGCGTCACCACCATGGAGTTCAACCCGTTCGGTGTGCGCGCCATCACCAAAGCGCTGCCCCAGGGCGTCAGCGATGCGCTCATCGCCGAGTTGGCCGCCCTCGCCGACGTCGTCGACCCCATGGTTCTCGTGTTCGACCCGTTTCTCGTGCGCGGCATGGGCTACTACACCGGCACCATCTTCGAAATCTCCCACCCTGAGCTGACGTTCTCGCTCGGCGGGGGAGGCCGTTACGACGGCATGATCGGCCGTTTCCTCGGCCAAGACGTGCCGGCCTGCGGTTTCTCCATCGGCTTCGAGCGCATCGTCGACCTCTTGCAGGCCGAGCAGGTCGGGCTCGCGGATGCTCTACTCCTCCTGCACGACCCCACCGCCTCTGCGGCGCAGCTGCTCGGCCTCAAGACGCAGCTCATCGCGGCCGGCACCCGCACTCGTCTCGAGCGCCGCACGAAGAACACGAAGGCGCAGCTCGACCGCGCGGCGGCCTCGGGATTCACCACCTTCGCGTTCGTCACCCCCGACACCCACGACATCGCCGACCTCACCCCCAAGCCCATCTGACCCGCATCCCTCATCCGCTTACATAGATCACGAAAATCGCCCTTCCCACCGCGATTTGGGGCGGTTTCTGTGATCTGATAGCGTCGAGCGGCGTGCGCGGCTGAATAAGCGCTGAGCGAACGGTTTTGGTTCATACATAGTTCGGCTATACAATAAATCAAGTGAACAGCGAATTATCTGCACTCCTCGGTGATCTTGTAACGGTCACCCACCGTCTTACCCGTCTCGCGGCCCAGGCCACGGGAGAATCCACCTCACCCGCCGCCTGGCGAACACTGAGCGTTCTGACATCGGGCGGCCCCATGCGCCTCGGTGAACTGGCAGCCGCGAGTCGCGTCAGCCAGCCCACGATGACCAAGATCGTACGCAACCTCAACGAGGTCGAGTGGATCAAGCGCATCGCCGACAGCTCGGATGCCCGTGCCTGGCAGATCGCGATCGCACCGAAGGGGCAGGCCGCCCTCAGCGACTGGCGCTACCGTCTCGGTCTCGCCCTCGAACCTCTCTTCGCTGACCTCTCCAGCCGCGAGGTCGATGTACTCTCCGAGGCCACCGATCTCATCGGCGACCGCATCGGAGTGCAAGAGCTCGCAGCGTAACAACTCCTCCACAATCCACCGCCGTTGCCTCTTCTCCACAGCGCCACAGGGCACGACGACAGGCGTTCTCAGCGAGTCGTTAGACTGGGCCGCGGATGCACGCCACACGCGTCATCCGTCATTTTGAACCCTGAGGAGACAATCCAGTGGCACTGATCGAAGCTGTAGGCGCTCGCGAAATTCTTGATTCGCGCGGCAACCCGACCATCGAGGTCGAGGTTCTGCTCGACGATGGCGTGGTCTCGCGCGCTGCCGTTCCGTCCGGAGCATCCACCGGCGCTTTCGAGGCCTACGAACTGCGCGACGGCGACAAGAGCCGCTACCTCGGCAAGGGCGTGCTGAAGGCCGTCGACGCCGTCATCGACGAGCTCGGCCCGGCCCTGGAGGGTTTTGACGCGAGCGACCAGCGCCTCGTCGACGGCGCGATGATCGCCCTCGACGGCACCGAGAACAAGAGCCGCCTGGGCGCCAACGCCATCCTCGGCGTCTCGCTCGCCGTGGCCCGCGCAGCGGCCGACTCTGCCGACCTGCCCTTGTTCCGCTACGTCGGCGGCCCCAACGCCCACGTGCTGCCGGTGCCGATGATGAACATCATCAACGGCGGTTCGCACGCCGACTCCAACGTCGACATCCAAGAGTTCATGATCGCCCCGATCGGCGCAGAGACCTTCGCCGAAGCCCTTCGCTGGGGTGTCGAAACGTACCACTCGCTCAAGTCGCTCATGTCGAGCAAGGGTCTCTCCACCGGTCTCGGCGACGAGGGCGGCTTCGCTCCTAACCTCTCGAGCAACGCAGAGGCGCTCGACCTCATCGTAGAAGCCATCACGAAGGCAGGCTTCACGCCCGGCAAAGACATCGCGCTGGCGATGGATGTCGCGGCGAGCGAGTTCTACAAAGAGGGTGCGTACCAGTTCGAAGGCAAGGCCACCACAGCGCAGGAGCTCAGCAGCTACTTTGAGAACCTGCTCGCGAACTACCCGCTGGTTTCCATCGAAGACCCGCTCGAAGAAGACGACTGGGAGGGCTACCTGCACCTCACCGCCGCCATCGGCGGCAAGGTGCAGATCGTCGGCGACGACCTCTTCGTCACCAACCCGGTTCGCCTCGCCAAGGGCATCTCGCTCGGCGCGGCCAACTCGATGCTCGTCAAGGTCAACCAGATCGGCACGCTCACCGAGACGCTCGACGCGGTCAGCCTCGCGCAGCGCAGCGGTTACACCACCATGATGTCGCACCGCTCAGGCGAGACCGAAGACACCACGATCGCCGACCTCGCGGTCGCCACCAACTCGGGTCAGATCAAGACCGGTGCGCCTGCCAGAAGCGAGCGCGTCGCTAAGTACAATCAGCTGTTGAGGATCGAAGAAGAACTGGCCGAAGCCGCCGTGTACGCGGGTCGCTCCGCGTTCCCGCGCTTCAAGGGCTGAGACTCGGTTTCGATACGCGATTCGCGCTACTCGTCCGGCGTTCTCGCTGAGCGAGGAGCGGCGAAGCCGCGTATCGAAATCACTTCCCAGCTCGAGCCGGTTTCGATACGCACGGCTTCGCCGGGCTACTCAACCAGCGATTGCGAGGAACACCATGCGGCCACCAGCCAAATCCACCACTCGGGGTTCCTCGCGCCCGATGAGCGCAACGGGTCGTGCTACGGCGCCAGCGGCGACGGCGGGTTCTGAGGGTGCCGGTTCGACGAACTGGCTCCGCAGCATCCGGTTCTCGGGATTCACCGTTCTCATGCTCATCGTGCTCGTGCTCTTCGTGGTGATCGTGGCTCCCGGTGCGCGCATCTTCATCGAGCAGCGGCAGCAGATCGCAGACCTGCAGAACAGTCTCGACGTGGCCGCCGCCCAGAACACCACGCTCACAGCGCAGGTTGCCAGGTGGAGCGACCCGGCTTACATCCGCGCCGAGGCTCGCGAGCGCCTCTATTTCGTGATGCCGGGCGAAACCAGCTTTCTGGTGCTCAACGACACGGCACCCACGGCGGCCGGTCCGGGTGCGCCGGTGAGTACGAGCATCCAGTCGACTCAGACAAATTGGATGGCCGCCCTCTTCGCCTCGGGCATGACCGCAGGCTTGAGCAACCAGACCCCCGACCAACTCGGTGCGGCGAATGGTGCAGCGAGTACACCGGCGCCGACCGACCCGGCAGCCTCACCATCACCCACCCCGTGAGCCCACCGGCACCGAAACGTTTTCGATAACAGGAAATCCCATGACCACCCCTCCCTTCGACCCGCCCAGCGCGGCCGACATCGCCACCGTCTCGGCCCAGCTCGGCAGGCCTGCGCGCAACGTGCTCGGCATCGCCGCACGCTGCATCTGCGGTGCCCCCACGGTGGTCGCCACTGCGCCACGACTCGATGACGGCACACCGTTTCCGACCCTCTACTACCTGAGCCATCCGGCCGCCACCGCGGCCATGTCAGACCTCGAAGCCAC
>JAODBB010000207.1 GCA_025463745.1 Subtercola sp. | reverse complement strand
GTGCAGGTGAACTACGTCAACCGCAAGCCGATCGGGGTCGCCGGCCTCATCACTCCGTGGAACACCCCGTTCATGCTCGAGAGCTGGAAACTGGCGCCCGCGCTGGCCTCCGGATGCACAGTCGTACTCAAACCGGCCGAGTTCACTCCGCTCTCCGCCAGTCTCTGGGCCACGATTTTTCGCGAAGCGGGCCTGCCCGACGGGGTATTCAATCTCGTCAACGGACTCGGCGAAGAGGCCGGCGACGCCCTCGTGAAGCACCCGGGCGTACCTCTTATATCGTTCACCGGCGAGACCACCACCGGGCAGACCATCTTCCGCAATGCGGCGACCAACCTCAAAGGTCTCTCGATGGAGCTCGGCGGGAAGTCGCCCGCCGTGGTGTTCGCCGACTGTGATCTCGAGGCCGCCATCGACTCGACCCTGTTCGGCGTCTTCTCGCTGAACGGCGAACGCTGCACCGCCGGCTCCCGCATTCTGGTCGAGCGGCGGATCTACGACGAGTTCCTGGAGCGCTATGCGGCGAGGGCCGCGAACATCGTGGTCGGCGACCCACACGATCACCGCACCGAGGTCGGTGCTCTCGTGCATCCGGAGCACTACGCCAAGGTGATGAGCTACGTCGAGATCGGCAAGACCGAGGGGCGTCTGCTTGCCGGCGGCGGCCGCCCCGACAATCTACCCGAGGGCAACTACGTCTCGCCGACGGTGTTCGCCGACGTGAAACCTGATGCACGCATCTTCCAGGAAGAGATCTTCGGCCCGGTCGTGACGATCACCCCGTTCGACACCGACGAGGAAGCGCTCGAACTGGCGAACGCCGTGAAATACGGCCTCGCCGCATACGTCTGGACGATGAACCTGACCCGTGCCCACACCTTCGCCCAGTCGATCGAGGCCGGCATGGTGTGGTTGAACTCGCACAATGTACGCGACCTGCGCACGCCATTCGGCGGAGTCAAAGCCTCGGGGCTCGGGCACGAAGGCGGTTACCGCTCCATCGATTTCTACACCGACTCGCAGGCCGTGCACATCACCATCGGCGACGTGCACACCGCAAAATTCGGCGCCTCCCCTCTCGCGCACGAAGCACCGCACGTGGCGGCGATCGCGTAGAGCGGCGACCCCTCACACCTCATTACCCAACATCTCAGCTTTACCCAACATCTCATCGAGGAGATCTGTCATGACCATCCCCACCACGACGGCCACCCCGCCCGACGTGATCCGCTGCGCCTACGCAGAGCTGATCGTCTCCGACCTCGCAGAATCCCGCGCCTTTTATGTCGGCGTGCTCGGTCTGGTCGTCACGTACGAAGACACCGACGCGATCTACCTGCGCGCGTTCGAAGAGTACCTGCACCACTCGCTGATCATCCGCCGGGGCCCGGTTCCCGCGCTATCGGTGCTCGCCTACCGTGTGCGTTCGCCCGAGGAGCTCGACATCGCTGCCACGTACTACGCCGAACTCGGCGTACATGTCGAACGCAAGCCCGCCGGGTTCACCCGGGGAATCGGCGAAGCCGTGCGCATCCAAGACCCGCTCGGCTTCCCCATCGAGTTCTTCTACGACGCCGAACACGTCGAACGCTTCACCCGCCGCTACGACGTGCAAGGCGCCGGGGCCATCTCACGCCTCGACCACTTCAACGTCGTCACCCCCGACGTACCAGCCGCCGTGACGTACTACGAAGGCCTGAACTTCAAAGTCTCAGAAGACATCGAAGACGCCGAGAAAACCGTCTACGCCGCATGGATGTACCGCAAAGCCACTGTGCACGATGTCGCGTTGACCGGCGGCGATGGTCCGCGCCTGCACCACATCGCCTTCGCGACCCACGAACGCAGCCAGATACTGCACCTCTGCGACCACCTCGGCGCGATCCGGCAGAGCGACAAGATCGAACGCGGACCCGGCCGGCACGGCGTCTCGAACGCGTTCTACCTCTACCTGCTCGACCCCGACGGCCATCGCATCGAGATCTACACGCACGACTACTACACCGGCGACCCCGACAACCCCACCCTCACCTGGGATGTGCACGACAACCAACGACGCGACTGGTGGGGCACGCCCGTCGTGCCCAGTTGGTATGCCAACGCCTCGACCGTGCTCGACCTCGACGGCAACCCCGTTGAATCGGTCGAACGCACCGACGCCCGCGAAGTCGATGTCACCATCGGCGCGGACGGATTCTCGTACACCCGCACCGATGACGAAACTGCCGGATTCAAACTAGGAGCACAACTCTGAGCGAAAAATCGACAATCGTCGGATCCGCGAGGAGAGCTGATGCCACGAAATAGTCTGATGGCAGTCAGCTCCCGGTGAGCGCGGCCACGACGGTTTGCGCGTCAGCCCAGTACGTAGCGTAATAGTTCGGATCAGCGTTGATCTGCACGCTGTGAGCTGCCTGAGTGGGTGTCAGTGAGTCCCAACCGCTGATTCGAGTGAGGGCGTTGAAAAAGTTGGCAGCGGCAGTGTACGGATCCATCCGGTCGGCAAGAGTTCCCCACGCACCATTGTCGCGTTGCTGGAACAGTCCTCGGCTGTCAGCGCCGGCGGCGTCGCCGTGGTCGAGATTCACCAACCCCGACTCCCCCATCGCCGTCATGATCCCGACCGCCTGCGTGTGCGTGCCGAGGCCGAGATCACGAGCAGCATTCATGATGTGTGCGGCGTTGATGAGTTCGGATTGACAGTAGCCGGCGACCGGGCCGGCTGGCACGACGATCGTGCCCACTGTGACAGGCGACGCGGCAGGGCAGTGCTTTACAGCCGAGCTTGATGCCGCTGGAGCCGCAGCCTGTGAGAGGAACGACAGCGTCGCAAAAATGCCGCCAACGGCGACGACTGAAATCGTGCTCAGTATGACTAGGAACGCGGTTATTCTTCGTGGCACGCGAGGACTCCGATGAGCGAGTTTGGTGTGTGTTGGCGAGCCTAACCAGCAATTCTGGCTGACTGATCCGGGTTTGCCACGAAAGGGCTGGAGGCGACCTTTCTCACGCTGATCTCATCAACGAGGGCTATCGTGCCCGTGTCGGGTGTCACAATTCGCGCGGCGAAGGGTGCGTACCACCCAAGCGCGCGTCGACGCCGTCAGTTCCGTTGGCGATGACCAGAGAGGGAATACTCAGTGAAATTCTCAATCAGCATTTGCAATAGTGGTGCGCATCGTTATGGTCGATGTTTTTTGAAAGTACCGTGAGATGGCGAGGAAGCCTTCGGTTCATTTGAGGAGTCTCGACGCATTCGGCCCGATTCTGGTGAGGCCGACAGCTGACAAGGAAGGGCTTCGGTCGATCGTGGAGTCTCAGAAAGAACTCGGGGGTGTCATCTACGCTCGCATCGAAGCCGGGAAGATTCACAACACTCGAGGGCTCATCGTCGGCGTGCGGTGGAGCTCGTTTCTGGCGCGGATCGGCCTGCTGGATCGTGAGGTGGAAGACGACATCCGGCAGGAAGTCTTTCTGCTTCGGATCCGTGGACGTGCCGCTCGCTGTGAGGTTGAAGTGGTTGACGATCCGGAAGCGCCTGACTACCTCGATGTGTGGCTCAACCCATCTCATTGAGAACGAGGCGTTTCCGCAACGATCGCCGAGATGGTCCAGATCGCGTGTTCGTGCTCTCACGCTGGTCTCACCGACAGTCGGATAGCGTGCCCATCGTCAGGCCCCGTCTGTTCGGTGCCATGAGAGGGTCTTATGTGGCTGGGATATGTATTTCGAGAGCTCGGTCAGCGCCGCCGCCAGGCAGCCGCTGTCGTCGCAGGCATCGGTGTGGCCGTGGCGGTCGTGGTCGTGATCAGCGGCGTCAGCCAGGGACTGAAGTCGGCACAGACAGATGCCCTTGCGTCGCTCTATGGCGTGGGAACTGATGTGACAGTGACGAAAGCGACGCCGCCGGGCTCGGGAGCGCCGCAGTTCACCTTCGGCAAGGCCGACGGTTCGTCAGGAAGCGGATCGAAGCAGCTGACACAAAGCAAGCTCACTGTTGCGCGAGGGCTCGCGACCTCGGACGTATCGCAGGTCGCCAGGGTAGCCGCGATACCTGCGGTTTCTTCGACCGCCGCGGTGCTGATGCTCGACAACTATGACTTCAGCGGAATCATCCCCGACATCACGGGGCACGTTCCGTCAGGGGATGGCGCTGCCGCTGATGGCCCGACCGGCGCCGACGGATCAGGCGGCAGCTCGTTCGGTGTCGACACATTCAGCGTGGCCGGAGTCGATGTCGCACATCAAACTGACGCAGGGCTGCTCGCTGGCGCGAGCGCTACGGCTGGCAGACTCTTCACTGCCGCCGACATTGGTCAGCAAGTAGCTCTCGTCGATGCGGCGTACGCAACCGAGAATCAGCTCGCCGTAGGCGGTCCGGTCAATATCGGTGGCGTCGACATTCCGGTCGTCGGGCTCGTCTCCACCCCACAAGGGGGCGTATCGACCGGAGCCAACGCGTATCTGCCTTTAGATGTGGCGCAAACGCTCAGCGGCCTGCCTGGTCAAATCACCCACGTCTATGTGAAGGCGGTATCAGCGTCAGATGTCGCTGCCGTCTCAGCTGCCCTCAGGTCTCAGCTGCCCGACGCAGTCGTCGCGACCCAGGCCGACCTGGCCGGCAGTATCACGGGAACACTGACCGCGGCCAACGATTTGAGCAGCACACTGGGCCAGTGGCTGACGCTGATCGCGCTGGCCGCAGCTAGCATCTTCGCAGCGCTGTTCACTGTCATCGGCGTCAGCCGGCGTACCCGCGAGTTCGGCACGCTGAAGGCGCTGGGATGGAAGAACCGGCACGTTTCGTCTCAAGTCGTCGGCGAGACCCTGGTCGAGGGAGTGCTTGGCGCTCTGACCGGCCTTGCGCTCGGGGGCATCGCGATTGTTCTCATCAACGCCTTCGCGCCGTCGTTCTCGGCCAGTCTTTCTGGTACCGGAGTGACCGCCCAAATTCCGCTCACCGTGCCGCTGCCAATCGAAGCGGTTGGACTCGCCATCGCTCTCGCGGTGGCCGCCGCGGTGATCGCTGCCCTTGCCGGCACCATGAGAGTTGCTCGGCTTCGCCCATCTGAAGCGCTACGAAGCGCAGAGTAGGAATCTGGCGTGTATACGCTCAACAACGTCACCAAGACATACCGTGGGCACACCGGTGAGCTGACCGCTCTTCGCAACGTCACCCTCACCATTCCAGATGGAGAATGGGTAGCTGTTCAGGGCCCGACTGGGGGCGGCAAATCGACACTTCTCCAGCTGCTAGGCGCACTGGAACGACCCACATCAGGCCGAATCGACTTCGGAAGCGATTCGACAGCCGTACAGCTCGACGCCCTCGCCGAAGGTCGTCTCGCCTCCGTTCGCGCAAGCCAGATCGGCTTCATCTTCCAGGGATTCAACCTGATACCAACCCTGAGCGCCCTCGACAACGTCATGGCGGGACTCAGGCCGATCGGCATACGAGGGGCAGAGGCGGCACGCCGAGCCCAGGAAGCTTTGGAGATGGTCGGACTTCACGATCGAGTGGAACACCTCCCTGCCGCCTTGTCGGGCGGTCAGCAACAACGGGTTGCCATTGCCCGGGCCCTGGTGAAAAAGCCAGACGTCATCCTCGCCGACGAACCCACCGGTAACCTCGACGAGATGATGCGTCTCGACATCATTTCGCTCTTCGAACGCATCTGGTACGAGCAGAGTGTGACACTGGTGATGGTCACCCACGACAGCTCTGTCGCCTCCCGAGCCCAGCGCATCCTCCATCTCGAAAATGGCAGCCTGCTGGCTGATATCGCCGCCTGAACGCGTCGTGCGTTACGGTGCAGCTATGAGAATTCTGGTCGTCGAAGACGATCTGCGAATCGCAGACCTCCTTCGCCGCGCCCTCGGCGAGGCGGGCTACGCGGTCGATGTCACACACGCGACCGCTCCCGCGCTCGAGGCGTTCGCACTCGAGAGCTACGACCTCGTCATCCTCGATCTGCTTCTCCCCGGCGCACCGGGTGGAGGCATGGAAGTCTGTCGCCTCATGCGACGTGAAAACAGCGACGTGCCGATCCTGATGCTCACTGCGCTGGACTCACCCCGAAACCGAGTCAACGGGCTGGATGCCGGAGCCGACGACTATCTCAGCAAGCCGTTTCACCTCCAGGAGCTCCTCGCACGCGTCCGCGCCCTGCTGCGCCGAGCACCCCGCGCCGATCACCCCGTACTCACCGTCGCCGATGTCTCCCTGATCCCGGCGACCCGTACCGCCGTGCGCGGGCATCGAACCATAGCTCTGACCAGCAAGGAATTCGCCGTTCTGGAGTACCTGATGCGCAACGCAGGCAGCATCGTGAGCGCGTCTGCGCTCATCGACCACGCCTGGGACGGCAACTATGACGGCTATAGCAATGTCGTGCAGACCTACATCCGCTACCTACGCCAGAAGCTGAACGAACCGGGCGAGACCGACTTCATCCAGACCCACCGAGGGATGGGCTATTCCGTGGAGCTCCCGCCGTGATCTTCCGCCAGGCGACGATTCGGCTGACCCTGCTGTTCACCATCATTCTGCTCTTGCTGTTCGGCGCCTTCGGGGTGGGCGTCTATGTGTTCGTCATCAGCTCGTTCGACTACGACACCGCCGCTTCCACGGGTAGCAACGCCGTCGACGCTGCCGAGCAGAGTTTCGCCGACCTCCGGTTCGGCCTCCTGATCGGCTACCTCGCGTTGGTCGTCATTGTCCCCATCGTCTGCTACCTCATGGTGCGGCTTGTCTTGAGACCCGCCAAGCGCGGATTCGAGGCACAACAGCGGTTCGTCGACGACGCCTCACATGAGTTCCGCACCCCGCTCAGCATCATCCAAGGCGAACTCGAGTTGGCCATCAGCAGGCCTCGCAGCCACGAGGACTACCAGTCAGCGATCATCACTGCCCTCGACGAGGTCGACCACCTCAACACCCTGACAAACGACCTTCTGCTCCTGAGCCGCAGCAACAAAACCGAGCTATCGGCCGCGTTTCAGCCGGTCGAGCTCCGCAGCATCGTCGAACGTGCCGTCGCCACGCACGCCCGAGGCCCGATGAAAGACCGAATCGAACTCCGAACCGTAGACGTCATGGTCCTCGGCTCAGAGATCCTTTTGGTTCAGGCGTTCGGCAACATCCTCGACAATGCCGTCAAATTCTCTCCACCAGGCGCCCCCATCCGCGTAACCCTCGCTCAGCACGGTGAGCGAGCCCAGGTCGCTGTCCAAGACGCCGGCTCGGGTCTCACTGCTGAGCAGCAGAGCCACGCATTCGATCGATTCTGGCGGTCAGAGGAATCGCGAACACTTCCCGGCCGAGGCCTCGGCCTCGCACTCGTCAAACAGATTGTCGACGTTCACCGGGGGTCCGTCGGACTGCAGTCCGACGGAAACTCAGGAACATGCGTCACAATAGAACTCCCAATCTTTCGAGGATGATCATCCGACCACCCGAAGTCTGACAGTCCCCTGACCCTCTCACGGTCGTCTCACGAACGCCTTCGTACCGTGAAACGTGCACTTTGCTCGTAACCACCCCTCGTCGATCCTGACAACAGCCCTGCTCGCCGCGGCAACCATCGCAACCGGTCAACTCGGCGCCGGAACTCTCGCTCTTCTCTGCGTTTCATCCGGGTTACTCGCCGTCTCCGAATCGCTGATGGGGCCAGCGCGCGTGGCAGCGAGCGTGACCGTGGTCTCAGTGATCGGAATCGGCACCGGTATTCTCGCCCAATCGATCGGTGTTGTCTCGGACAGCTACTCCGTCGGGCAAATTGACGCACAGCATGTCCTCGACCCGCTCATCCCGGCCGTCTGCGCGCTGATGGCCGCTACGGCGTTCACCCGAAGGGTGACCAGAGATCGGGTCCGGACGATCGGCTTCTGCCTCCTGATCGTTTTCGCACTCTACTCGGGCCAGCCATCAGATCTCTACCGTCTCGCCGCGGCGGCGGCCGGTTTCACTGCCGGCATCGTGCTCGCCCGTCGAGCCCACCGACGTCCTGCGCGCGTTGCTCGCGACCGCCCCGAAGGCCGCATCCTCTTGGCCTCAATCGTCACCATCAGCGCGATAGGACCGGCGGTCAGCGCGCTTGCGCCAGTGACGCTCGGTCTTCTCGCCCCACTGGGGTCGCTGTTCGGGGATTCAACGGATCTGGCCGGAGGAGCGGCGCCGTCCGCGGACAGCCAAGGCGCTCTCCTCGTCTCGCTCATTCCCCTTCTCGTGCAGATCGTCGCTGCGTATGGCATTGTGAAGGGCCGTCGGCTTGCGCTGTGGGTGACCATCGTCATCAATACGCTCCTCACCGTCTTTGCGGCATGCTTCTACCTGCCGATTATTTTCGCCGAGGCCTTCGGAACTCTCGTTGCCGCTGAGACATCGCTCACCGACCTGACGCTGCCCATGCTTGTCTCCATCGCCGTTCCGCTTGGCATAGCGATCCTTTCGGTTCGGCTGCTCTCGAGCTTCCCGAGTTCTCAAAGTGGGCGGCCCGCACGCCGGTTCTTCGTCGGAGTCACGGTCGCATGGCTCGCATCGGCGGTCGGCTACCTCGTCGTCATGGCGGTATCTGGTGCATCAACTGGCACTTCCCTCGGTGAATCCCTCATTGCAATGGTCACCCGGTTCATTCCAGAGGGATTCCTCACCTTCGAACCGGCTCTTCCCGCCTCGTCATCACCCGTCGCACACCTCTTCTTCGACTTCACCGGAACCGCGTTCTGGGTCGCGGTTCTCGTCTTGGCCGGCTGGCAGATTTTTCGCAATCGGACCCATCCGGCGGAAACGTCGACATCGAATGTGCGAATTCTGCTGCAACATGGATTCGGAACTGGCCCGCTGTCGTGGATGACCACTTGGGCAGGTCACGAGTACTGGCACGCCGAGCATGTTGATGCAGCGGTCGCATACCGGGTAGTGAATGGGGTCGCCATCGTGACAGGGCTCCCCGTGTGCGAGCCAGACATGACGGCGGCGGTGATCCGTTCATTTGGAAGTTTCGCCCGTCACCGTGGCTGGATTCCCGTTTTCTATGGTGTTCCCGAATCGAACAGGCAGGCGTTCCCTGCCGACGACTGGTCGGCGCTCAAAGTGGCAGAAGAAACCGTGCTGTCGGTTGACGGCTGGAGCCTATCGGGAAGGTCGATGCAGGACACTCGCAGCGCGATCACTCGCGCTGGAAAACTAGGCGTGTTCAGCCGATGGGTGCGCTACGCAGACTTGAGCGCCATCGACATGATGCAGATCGACGACATCTCAGAGCAATGGGCGCAGGCGAAGGCGCTCCCCGAAATGGGTTTCACGCTCGGCGGAGTCCGCGAGATGCACGACCCTGCAGTGCGTCTGCTGATTGCTCAAGATCACACAAGCCGGATCCATGCCGTGACGAGCTGGTTGCCGACCTATCGAGCGGACTCCGTCGACACCTGGACGTTGGATTTCATGCGCCGCGCACCGCAGAGCATGTCAGGAGTCATGGAATTCCTCATTGCGGAGATGATGACGGTTGCCCAGGCAACGAACGCGCAGCGGGTCAGCCTGTCGGCCGCTCCGCTCGCCAACACGCGGCAGCTTGACGAGGGCATCGCCGGCCGGGGGACGGCGCTGCTCAGTCGCATGCTCGAACCCGTCTACGGGTTTCAATCGCTGCAGCATTTTAAGAGCAAGTTTCGGCCTGCAATGACCTCACTGTTCCTGATGTATCCCGATCCGGCTGCCTTGCCCTCGATTGGGCTCGGCTTGGCGCGCGCGTACCTTCCAGACCTGACCACCCGGCGCGCGCTGGCCTATCTTCGCGCTGCACGGTGAACCGATGCAGCGCGATCTTCTTCTTGATATCAGCATCGTCGACGGTCCCCTTCCAATCGGGGTGCTGCTGACGTCGGCGGTTGCTGCCGCGTATCTCCTCGTTCGTCGACCGACCCGCAAGAACGTGTTCCACGTCATGGCTTTCGCCCTGATGGGTGCGTTTGCAGCGTTCGCTCTCAAGTACGTGCTCGTCGACATCCTCAACACGTTTGGAATGCCGCTCACCAGCACGGTGACCGCCATATTCGTCGCATTCGGCGCCACGATCGGGCTTGCCGTGTATAACTTGCGCCATTCACGACTGACGCGAAAATTGCTCGCCGGGGCGAGCGCGGTCGTCTTTGCCGTGGCGGCGACGATCAGCATAAATGCCAGTTTCGGTCTCTCCCCGACTGTCGCCGCTCTTCTCCATATCAACACCGATCCTGCGATCTCCCTGGTCGGCACCTCGGCAACGCCGAAACCTACCTCATGAAGGATGTCGTTCCGTGGGCGAAAGCGCACTTGAACGTCTTGGCCGACCCGAAATACTGGACGGTCGCCGGCTACTCGAACGGCGGGGCGTGCGCGAGTTACTTGGGCGCCAAGTACCCGTCTGTGTTCGGAGACATTCTCGACATATCCGGCACGGAATTCGCTGGAACCGAGCAAGAGGCGAACGTGCTGAAGAGTGTCTTCCACTCCAGCCAGGCGGCGTACGACGCCATCAAGCCGATCACCATCATGACCACGTCAACGTACCCGGACACCACAGCCATCTACACGGTAGGTCAGAACGACCCCACCCTCGCGCCCGGGCTGAAACGCACCTCAGAACAAGCCACCCGCTCCGGCATTGCCAGTTCATTCGTTGTCATCCCCGGCGCCGACCACGGCGCTGCAGCCCTCAACGGCGGCCTCGATCGAGGGTTCGCATTGCTGTATCCCCGCCTCGGACTCAGTCCAGCTCCCTAAGCGAAAAAGGATTCCTTGCATGTCATCGAAACACGGCTCCCATCGAATAACGAAAGCGCTCGGCGCTCTGGTCGGTCTGAGTTCGCTCAGCATCATTGCGGGCATCCTCGTCACCGGCATGGTCACCCCGCTGGTCGCGGTTGCGGGCATGGCAACCAACGGAACCGTCGGTGTGTTCGAGAACCTGCCCAGCTATATCAAGCCTGACGCTCTGTCGCAGACCTCGAGCGTCTACGCGAAGAACCCCGACGGATCGAATGTGCTTCTCGCTTCATTCTTCGAACAGAATCGACAGAGCGTCGGATGGAACGACATCTCCCAATACGTCAAAGACGCCGTGATCTCCACGGAGGACCCGCGCTTCTACGAGCACGGCGGCATCGACGTGCAGTCGACCACCCGAGCGCTGATCGGAAACCTCTTCTCCGGCGGCGTGACCAGCGGAGCCTCCACGATCTCGCAACAGTACGTCAAGAACATCCTCGTGCAGCGCGCGGATGCCATCACCGACCCTGCCCAGCAGGCAGCCGCCTACGCCGAAGCGACGAAGACCAGCCTTGATCGCAAGGTCAAAGAGATGAAGCTCGCCATCGGACTGGAGAAGTCGTACAGCAAAGACGACATCCTGCTCGGCTATCTCAACATCGCCCTCTTCGGCGGGCGCGTGTACGGCATACAGGCGGCCGCACAGTATTACTACGGGGTCGACGCCAACGCTCTCACCCTGCCTCAGGCCGCCAGTCTCGTCGCTACGGTGAACGCACCAGATGCTCTGCGCATCGACGTCGACGCGAACATCGCGGCCAACAAGGCCCGGCGCGACAAGGATGTGCTCGCGTCCATGCTCAAGAATCACGCGATCACTCAGACCGAATACGATGCGGCAGTCGCCACCCCGATCGATCCGCACATCACCCAGCCGTCGACAGGATGCCAGACGGCCACCAGCGGAGCAGGGTTCTTCTGCGACTACGTCAGAAAAGTGATCGAGCAAGATCCGACCTTTGGAGCTACCGCCGACGAACGATCTCACAACCTCGACACCGGCGGCTACAAAATCTACACAACCCTTGATATGGGGCTTCAAAAGCAGGCCGACGACACCACAAAAAACTACATTCCTTATTCAACGGCATCGCTCGACCTGGGCAGCGTACTCGTCACCGTGCAACCCGGCACCGGGCGAATCGTCTCGATGGCGCAGAACAAGAACTATAGCGAAGACCCCGCCGCCGGGCCTGACGCGACCGCCATCAACTACGCAACCGACGCCGGTTACGGAAACTCGAGCGGCTTCCAGGTCGGATCAACATACAAATTGTTCGATCTCATCGCCTGGCTGCAAGCAGGTCATTCCCTCGGCGACATCGTCAACGGAGCAAACAACCAGACATTCCTGAAGCAGAACTTCAAGAACACCTGCGGCGGCGGTGAATCCGGACCATACACCGCCGGAAACGATGCCGGCGAGGTCGGCGGCAACGCCTCCGTGCTCACCCAGTTCGAACTGTCAGTGAACAACGCCTTCATCGCAATGGCCTCGAAACTCGACCAGTGCGCCATTCGCGACGTGGCAACTTCCCTCGGTGTGCACCGCGCAGACGGGGCACCGCTGACAACCAATGTGTATGCCGCCCTGGGAGGGAACGAGATCGCACCGCTCACGATGGCAGCCGCTTACGCGGGCGTCATCAACAACGGGATGTTCTGCTCCCCCGTCGCAATCGACAGCATCACCGACGCGACTGGCGCCGCCGTCACGGTGCCGACCACAAATTGCAGTCAGGCGATCGACCCCACAATCGCGATCGCTGCGACCTACGCGATGCAGGGGGTCATCCAGAGCGGAACAGCGACCCCTGCCAATCCGCACGACGGCACCCCTCACGCCGGAAAGACCGGAACGACAGAAAACGAAGAGAGCGTCTGGCTGGTCGGCGGCACGACAAAGCTGGTCACCGCGTCATGGACCGGAAACGTCAGCGGGCATGTATCGATACGCCACACCACCGTGGTCGGGCCCGGAAGCGGACCGATCACCGGCGGGTTGTCTCGCCTTTATATGTGGCGCGACTACTACAAGAACGCCGCGGACGCATTCGGTGGCGATACTTTCGCGACGCCGGCGCGCAGCTTCACGAGCCCCACCACGACCGGAGGTACGTCGTCGCCCACGGCGACAGCGACACCCCAGCCCAGCACCCCTGCTGCCGGCAACTCAACGGCGACGCCCACGGCGGTGCCGCCAACCCCGTCACCAACGCCATGACAGGAAGGTCACCACAATGAGCCACCCCATGCGACACGCTCGACGACCGAGCGAGCGCGGGCGTTCAGCGCTGCGCTTCGTGTTCGTGTCAGTGATAGTTCTCGCACTGAGCGCCAGCTCCGTCGCCGCTATCGCGATCTGGCAGACGGTCGGAAACATCGCCCCTGGCATCCACCTGGCCCAGCTACCCGGCCAGACGGCTGTTCCCCCAGGAATCGGCGCCGCGGAAGGCGAAGTGAACCTTCTGCTCGTCGGGACCGACACCCGAACCGGGCAAGGAGGCGGCTTCTCCAGCGCCGACAACATCGCGGCAAGCTCAGGAGCCGGCAGTAATGACGTCACGATGCTCCTGCACATCTCGAAGGATCACACGAACGCCAGCGTCGTCAGCTTTCCGCGCGACCTCATGGTAGCCGTGCCGGGATGCCCGCAATCAGGCGGGACGACCTCTGCCCCGGCTCAGAGCGCGATGTTCAATACCACGCTCTCCACCGGTGGGCTGCCGTGCGTAGTGCTCACGGTCGAACAGCTCACCGGGATAACGATTCCCTACGCTGCAGAAATCAGCTTCGATGGCGTGATCGCCATGTCGAACGCCGTCGGCGGCGTCTCAGTCTGCCTGGCAACCCCAGTCGACGACAGTTACACCGGGCTTCACCTCGCAGCAGGACAGCAGACCCTCGTCGGCGCAGACGCACTCGCGTTCGTGCGCAGCAGGCACGGTGTCGGCGACGGCAGCGACCTCGGCCGCATCAGCAACCAACAGGTGTTTCTCTCGGCCCTCATGCGCAAGATCGCCAGCGCCGGTGTGCTCACCAATCCTGTGACACTGTACTCACTCGCAAATGCCGCCCTCACGAACATGCAACTCTCTGACACCCTCTCAAACGTTGCTGCACCCGTTTCAATCGCCCTTGCACTACAGGCGGTATCCCTCCCAAAACTCGTCTTCCTTCAGTACCCCACCACCGCCGACCCGACCAACCCGAACAGGGTCGTCGCCGACAGCTCACCAGCTCAGCTCGTCAACACGGCGCTGCAGACCGACCAGCCGCTGCAGCTGACCGGAGGGGTCGGGCGCGCCGCGGTCGCCGATCCCTCGGCAGCCGCGACACCCACACCGATTCCGACTCCGACTCCGAGTTCTGCCGGCAGCGCTTCCGCTTCTCCGTCTGCTGCTCCGGGGGTATCCCTCCCGACGTCGGTCACTGGCCAAACCGCAGCAGAAGCCACCTGCACTAAAGGCAGCTAAGCGCTCGCCGACGATGCCGGCTGCCCCAGAAGTCGAACCGAAGAACGATCGGAAGAGGAGGGCCCGCGCGTCTCTGCGCGCGGGCCCTCCTCTTCCGTGTTCGACTGGTTCGACAGGTCGGAGTCAGCCGGTTGTCGTGTCGGCAGCCTTCGTAGTAGGCGTGATGCCGAGCTGCTTGAGCGCCGCCTGCGCGTATTGCTGGGTGAACGTCGACGAGAACGACACATTGCTGACGTCGGTGCCGATGGCGGACTCCATCTGGAAGATGGTTGTCGGTCCACCAGCCGGCATCAGACCGTCAGGAAGGAACTGACCGTAGTCGGCCTGCAGAGCGGCGATGTACTGATCCTTCGACACCGTACTGTTCTGCACGAAGTCCTGAGGTAGAGCATCGGCGACATCCTTAGCGGTGTGCGTGTGCATCCAATTCATCGTCGCGACGAGCGCAAGAACGACCTTCTGCACGGTGTCTTGGTTCTTATTCACCCAGTCGGCGTCGGCGAGTAGACCGGCGGCCGGCCACGCTCCGCCCAGGTTCTGCTGGGCGCCCTGCGTGGTCGCCAGGTCGAGCGCGGAGACGGCGATGCCTTGCGACTCCAGGGCGGCGACGGTCGGCTGAGTCGTCATGACGCAGTCGGCCTCTCCGCGTTGAAGGGCAGCGATGGCCGTTGCCCCGGCGTGCACGGCGACCGTGGTGTAGTCGGTCTTCGACACGCCACCCTTCGATGCGACGAACTGGGTGAGCTGATCGGTTCCAGAGCCGAGGTCGGTCACGCCCATTTTCTTGCCGCGGATATCGGCGGGAGTTTTCACGTTCGCCGCCGGCGTGCACATGATGCGTTCGCCGGGCGCCCCGGCGAGCTGCACCAGGTTGATGATGTTCTTGCCCTTGGATTGGAAATCAGGTGCGTGGATGTACCAGGCGCCCGAGAAGTTGACCTGGCCCGAGACCATCGCCTCCTCGGCCCCGACGCCGCCGTTCTGTTCCGTCGACAGCTGCATGTTGACGCCGTACTTCTTGTAGAAGCCGAGGCTCTCTGCGAGCTGGTAGGGAAGGTAGATCTGCTTGTCGATTCCGCCGACCATCATCGAGACCGTGGGTAGAGCGGATCCGTCGGCGGCGGTTGCGTTGGGTGTTGCGGTGCCACTGCAGCCCGCCAGTACCAGCGTCAGTGCTGCTACCGCGGAAACGACAGCGACGATGCTGCGCTTTTTCTTCATGTGATTGCTGTTCCTTTCGGTGACGTCGCGTGCGGATGCCCGCGACGAGTCATTGTGGGGTGAATCGTCGTGCGTCAGATCGCCTGCGATTCGGATCGGACCGGTGGGCGCCATTTCAGTACCGAGCGTTCGAGCAGGGTGATGAGATATTCGGCACCGAGCGTGACGATCGCCATGATGACCATGCAGGCGAAGACCGTGTTCGGGTCGAAGCGGCCCTGGGATTGGCTGATGATCAGACCTATTCCTTTTTGAGCACCCAGCACTTCGGCGACCAGTGCGCCGATGATGGCGAACCCGAACGCGGTGTGCAGGCTCGCGATGATCCAGGTCATCGCCGACGGGATGGTGACGTGGCGTGCAATCTGCAACGGTGAAGCGCCCAGCACTCGCACGTTCGCGATCAGGTTCTGATCGACCTCGCGCACACCTTGGTAGGCGTTGAAGAACACAGCGAAGAAGACCAGAACGGCGGCGAGGAGGATCTTCGGGAAGATGCCGAGACCGAACGCCACGATGAAGATCGAGCCGAGCACGATGCGCGGGATCGAGTTGGCGATCTTGATGTACGGATTGAAGACGTTCGAGAGGTACCGGTTCGAGCCGAGCAGAATCCCGATGATCACGCCGGCGAGCGATCCGAACAGAAAGCCGAAGAGCGCCTCCTGCACGGTGACCCACAGCTGATCCCAGATCGAGCCGAACGCGGTTCCCTTTGTGAAGAGGGTGACAAGTGCATCCCAGATCTGGGTCGGCTGGCCGTAGAAGAAGGGGTCGAGGAGTTTCGTCTGGGTAAGCAGCTGCCACCCGCCGATGAAGATGACTGCGACCGCGATGCGACCAACCCACACCCACACCCGGTTGCGAGTGCGTGCCTGCCGTGCCGAGGCTTGAAGCTCCGACTCCGACTGCGGCTTCACCGCGCGGCCGACACGTGCGCCGGCCGACGTCACACCAGAACTCTGCTGAACCACGGCGCTCATGCCGCCACTCCTGTCGTACGCTCGTAAGCCCTCGTGACTTCATCGCGGAGTGATTCCCAGATCTGGGTCTGCAGCTCGATGAATCGTTTCTCGTGCCGCAGGGTTTGTACGTCGCCGCGCGGGCGAGGCAGATCGATGTCGAAAACGTCCTTCACCGTGCCCGGGCTCGAGGTCATGATCACCACGCGGTCTGACAGCGCAACTGCCTCGTCGAGATCGTGGGTGATGAACAGCACCGACGGTCGCAGTTCCTCCCACAGATCGAGCAGCTCGGTCTGCATGATGGCTTTTGTCTGCACGTCGAGGGCCCCGAAAGGTTCATCCATAAGGAGGATGCGCGGATTGTTGATGAGGGCTGCCGCCATAGCGACGCGCTTGCGCATGCCGCCGGAGAGCTGGTGAGGGTAGCGGTCTTCAAACCCGGACAGGTTCACGCGGCGAAGCCAGTCGATCGCGAGAGCCATGGCCGCCTTTTTCGGCGTGCCGAGCAGAACAGGGCCGATCATCACGTTCTGCAGCACGGTCTTCCATGGGAAGAGAGAGTCGGCTTGGAACATGTAGCTGACACCGTTCGTGATGCCATCGACGATGCGCCCCCCGACCTGTACCGACCCGCTGCTGGGCTTCTCCAGTCCGGACACCTGTGCCAGTGTCGTCGACTTGCCGCAGCCGGTCGGACCGACGATGGCGCAGAATTGACCGGCCTCAACGGTGAGGGAGACGTCTCTGATGGCCGTGAAAGGGGCGCCCTTGGGCGTGAGGAATCTCTTCGTCAGCGCGATGATGTCGATTCGCGCCGCGTCGTCGGCCACTCCCGGTGGCACAGGCGTTCGCTTCGGGGTGTTCTCACCCATGTGTCTGACCTCTCTGTCGTTGCAATGCATCGTTGCGTGTGCGTACCGATGGTGACAGCGGGGCCCTTCCGCTGTCGCGCTTCTGCGCCATGCGCCAGTTATGCGCAATAGTCGTGGTTTCTGCTCATTTAGCTCACCTGATCGGGTGCGACAATCAGGTGATGCAATGGCGGATAAGAAAGCTCTCGACCCAGATGTTTTTGGCGCACCTGGTGATCTTGACCGTGTCGACAGCTATTGGTTTTGCTCTGTTCGCCGCGACCGCCCGGGGTCACCTCGACGAGGAGTACCAGTCGCGGGCGGCTGCCATTGCCCAGACATTCGCCCAGAACGAGTCGGTGCAGTCCTGCGTCGGCTCACGAACAGCCGCGTGTGATGCCGAAGTGCAGCGACTGGCATTGAGGACTGCTGCCCGGGCCGGTGCGACCTTCGTGGTGGTGATCGATGCGAACTCTATTCGGGTCTCGCATCCCAACCCGGCCCTCATCGGCAAACCGGTATCAGAGCCTCTCGTCGCCGCCGACGGACAGGTGCATCTGCGGGTCGACAACGGCTCGACCGGCACGACTGCCAACGCGATCGTGCCACTGCACTCTTCTGAAGGAGCCTTCATCGGCGAAGTCTCTGTGGGTATCCGAGAAGACTCGGTCTCAAGCGCCCTGTTCGATCAGTTGCCGTCATACGGCCTCTGGTTCGTCGTGATGCTTCTGTTGGGCGGGCTCGCTTCATTCGGTCTCTCGCGGCTACTGAAGAAGCGGACGTTCGGCCTCGAACTCGACGAGATCGCGAAACTGTTGCAGGAGCGCGAGGCCACCCTGCATGGAATACGTGAGGGCGTCATCGCCATCGACCCGGCAGGGCGTATCAGCGTAAGCAATGACGAAGCCCAACGGCTGTTGCACCTCGCCGAGAACGTTGTAGGTCACCGTGTCGAAGACGTCCTCCCCGCGGGTGCGGTGCGCGATGCCCTTACGGGCACCAGTGTTGTGACCGATCAGATCGTGCTCACCGACGACTTCTGGCTCGTCGTGAACCGCATGCCGGTCATCCTGTCGGGCCAACCTCACGGCGTCGTCGTGACACTGCAGGATCGTACGGCCGTCGAGGCTCTGAGCCGGGAACTCGATGGCGCCCGCAGTCTGACCGAGTCGATGCGCGCACAGCAGCACGAGTTCAGCAACCGGATGCACGGTATCGCCGGCCTGCTCGAGTTGGGCCGGCCCGAGGAGGCGCTCGAATATGTCAACGAAATCCGCGGCACGGCGGCCGACCTCGATCAGACACTCCGTACCCGCATCGGCGCCCCCCAGCTCATCGGCCTCATGCTCGGAAAGGCAGCCGAAGCCAACGAGCGCGGAATCCAGCTGGCGATCGACCCGGAGACCTCGGTCGGCACGGCGCCCGATCGCGTGCAGGCACTCACGACGATCCTTGGCAACCTCATCGACAACGCCTTCGACGCCGTTTCGACTACACCCGCACCCCGTCGGGTTCTGGTCGGCATCCTCGAAACCGACCATGAACTTCGCGTTACCGTTGCCGACAACGGCCCCGGTGTTCCGGAAGCCCTGCGACCGCAGCTGTTCCGCAATGGTTTCACTACGAAACGTGGCTCGATCGTTCGTCATAGCGGACTCGGCCTCTCGCTGGTTCAGCGAACAGTGACGAAGCTGGGAGGCAGCATCACCGTCTCGGAGGGACCGGGCGCGACCTTCGTGGTCGTGCTGCCGCGGCCGAAGCCGGCAAGCGAATCGACGACCGTCGGCGAGACCGAGACGGTACGAGCGTGACCGACCACTCACTCACCACACTCGTGGTCGACGACGACTTCAGGGTCGCTTCAGTGCACCAGGGGTTCGTCGAGAAGGTGCCCGGATTCGTCGTGGTCGGCCAAGCCCACACCGCCGCTGACGCGCTGGATATGGCGCAACGATTGCAGCCCGACATTGTGCTGATGGACATCTACCTGCCTGACGGGGACGGCCTCGACGTGGTACGCGCCTTGCTCGACAGCGACAGACCGCCGGTTGTGCTAGTCATTTCTGCGGCAACCGACATCGAGGCGGTACGCACAGCGATTCAGCTCGGCGTGGTGCACTATCTGGTCAAGCCGTTCGGCTTCGCTGCCCTGGCGGAACGTCTGAGCGCTGTCAGGGCGGCTCACGCCCAGATCGCCGACTGGCCTGAGAATGCCAGCCAAGGAGAGGTCGATCGGTTGTTCGAGCTGCTCCGACCGACAGCGCCAGACGGTGACGTGCCTGGCATCGCACATCTGGCGCCGACACTGCAACTGGTCTACAAGTCGATCGGCAATGCGGGTTCGGGTCTGTCTGCGTCGGAGATCGCCAGGCAGGTCGGCATCAGCCGCGCGACCGCCCAACGTTACCTCACGCAGCTCGAGCACCTCGGCGCCGTCAGGCTGGAGCTCCGATACGGACAGACGGGGCGCCCCGAGCACCGGTATTCGATCCGGCGCCGATGAACGGCGACGGAGTGATGTGGGGTGTTCATGTGCTCCTCTGAGTGGATTCGAAGAACCGCTGCAAAGGTGCGGCTGACCTGAGCTGGTCGCGGTCGACGTCATCACAAAGTTGTACTTTTGCTGTCATCCCATCGGCCTATATTTCGTTGGCACGGGTCGTCGACGTCACGCAGCCCGTTAGAGTGACGCCTGTGTTTGCATGGTTTGAACAGCGCCCGAGGGTCACGGATGTCATGTTGGGTGCCGCCGCACTCGTGCTGTTCGGGTCAGCCGACCTGGTGCGCGACGGCCCTTCTGCGGCGCTGATCGACATCATTTTCGCGGTCGCCATTGTGTTCTGGCGCCGGCTGCCCGGTCTCGGTCTCGCAATCGCATGGATCGGCGCTCTCGTACAGATCGCAACTGTTGACGGGCTGATCGTCGGTGATCTGCTCATTCTCGGCGCGGTTTTCGCTACAGGCCTCGCCGAGAGCAGGCCCGTCAGGTGGGCAGGAATCGCGTCGAGCATTGTGGGTGGCGGCGTGGCAGGAGCGCGACTGATTCTCTTTGCGCCGCCGTATGGAGATGGCGCGCTCGTTCCCACGGACCCGGTGTCCCGGGGCTTCTACTTTGTCGTGGCGAGTGGCGTTATCGCGGCGGCGCTGGCCCTGTTCTGGACGCTCGGAGTCGTCGTGCGCAACAGGCGGTCGACCGCCGCAGCTCGTTCCGCACAAGAACGTGAACGCATCGTGGCCGAAGCGACCCTCACCCAAGAGCGTGAGCGAGCCCTATTGAGCCGTGAAATGCACGACCTGGTGGGCCATGCGCTGGCCGTCGTGATCGCCCAGTCCGACGGTGCCCGCTACGCGAAACTCACCGACCCGGATGCCGAGACGGTGGCGCTTGCCACCATCAACCGCACGGCACGAACCGCCCTCGACGACGTGCACGAGCTGCTGCAGGTCTTGCGGGATCAAGGAGAAAGTCGTCGCGAACCCTTCGGCGTCGCAGACCTCGGAACGCTGCTCGCGTCGGTTCGCGATGCCGGGCTCCATGTCACACTCCACGAATCCGGCGACCGGCAGCACATGTCTGCAGCGCACGAGCTCGCCCTGTACCGGGTGCTTCAGGAATCACTCACGAACGCGATCAAACACGCTGGTCGAGGTACCGACGTGCAAGTGATTCTTGACTGGCAACCAGGTGCCGTGATGTTTCGAGTGCTCACCACCGAAGCTCGGGCCGACGCCCTACCGAATGCCACGTTCGCTGCGAAAACGGCCGGTCGACCCACCCTTGCGACCGTGCCTGAGCGGCCCGCACCCCTAGGCCAGGGCCTGATCGGCATGCACGAGCGCATGCGTCTGCTCGGCGGCACGGTACACACCGGCGCCCGCACCTTCGGCGTGCCGGGCTACATCGTCGAAGGCCGCCTACCGTTCAACGCTCCGGAACGGCAACGATGAGCGAGCCAATCGGCACCCAGACGTGCTCACCACCTTCGACCTCGACGACAAGACCTTCCAGGCGGTCAACGCGGGCGCCTTCGTCATCACTTGTGTGTACGCGAGGTTCATTCTTCTGGCCGATTCGCCGCTCGAGCGCCTTTCGTAGCGTTGTAATGAGCGTGACGCCCACGCCGCAAAGGAGACGACTATGAGCGACACCGTCATGCACAGCGAGAACGCGACTGCGATCACCGTCGCGGCCGAGGCTCGCGGGGTGAGCAAGATCTATGGCACCGGCGACAGCGCGACGAGGGCTCTGGACGATGTCGATCTGCAGATCGGCGCCGGCAGCCTCACAGCGATCATGGGCCCGAGCGGTTCGGGCAAATCGACCCTCATGCATGTCTTCGCGGGCCTCGACACCGCGACCCACGGCACCGTGACCATCGGTGACATCGACATCACTCATCTCGACGACAACGCCCTGACCGTGCTGCGCCGCCGCCAGCTCGGCTTCGTCTTTCAGGCCTTCAACCTCGTACCCACCCTCAGCGTCCTGGGCAACGTCACTCTGCCGTTCGAACTCGACGGCCGCAAGCCCACCGCGACGGAACTCACCTGGGTACGCGAGCTGCTCGGCCGTCTCGGGCTCGGGATGCTCGAGGCACGCCGCCCGCATGAACTCAGTGGTGGCCAGCAGCAGCGCGTCGCCATCGCCCGTGCTCTTGCTATGCGGCCGCAGCTGATCTTCGCCGACGAACCCACCGGAAACCTCGACTCTCGCTCGAGCCGCGAGGTGCTCACGCTGCTTCGCGATCTGACCCGCGAATACCAGCAGACCGTCGTGCTGGTCACCCACGACCCCGTCGCGGCATCCCACGCCGACCGGGTGATCTTCATCGCCGACGGCGCCATCACCCGCGATGTCGTCGGCAGAAGTGACGCCAAGACGCTCTCCGACATCATCCTCAGCCTCGAGGTCGCCGCGTGATCGCCCTGGCTTTCCGCGAATTGTGGCACGGCGGCAGGCAGCACATCTCGAGCATCCTCGTCGCCCTGCTCTCGTCGGTGTTCGCGACCATGCTCATCGAGATGGACACCGTGCTTCGCGTGCAATCCATCGGTG
This sequence comes from Subtercola sp., assembly GCA_025463745.1. GTDB lineage: Bacteria > Actinomycetota > Actinomycetes > Actinomycetales > Microbacteriaceae > Subtercola. The sequence goes on along the minus strand of JAODBB010000207.1, from coordinate 35,196 downwards.
GCAAATTCATACAGCACGGATACGTGCGAGCCCTGCTCGACGTGCTCGACATTCTCTTCTTCTTCGTCGCGGTCTTCGTGGCCTGCATCGTGATTGCCAACACGTTCGGCATCATCATGGCCGGTCGTTCGAAGCACATTGCGTTACTGCGGCTGCTCGGCGCGTCAGCAAAGACGCTTCGGGGCGCGATCGCGATCGAGGGAGCCGTCGTCGGTCTTGTCGGATCGATCATCGGGCTGGTGCTCGGGCTCGTCGTGACGCAGATCGCGTATGGCTCACTGGTGTCTGCTGGTACCTTCGTCAACACACCGATCGAGACGATCAGCCCGTTGCTGATCGCGCCGATCGCGGTCGGCGTGCTCAGCACCACCGGGGCGGCCTGGTTCGGTTCACGTAAGATCCTCGCCGTCTCGCCGATCGAGGCCACTGGCCACACCCAGGAACCGAAAGTCGCCACGGTTGCCCAGATGCCGAAGCGGCTTCGTAATCTGGTCATCATTACCTTTGTGGGCGGCATCGTGCTCCTCATCGCCGGAGTCGCGATCGGCCTGAAGTCACCCCTTGGCCTGCTGGTCGCAGCCCCCGGCGGGGCGCTCAGCTTCGTCGGTTTCGTACTCGGCGCCACCTACTTCATCCCCGGCCTTCTGAGGGTCGCCGGGCGCGCGACGGGTCGGTCGACTCCCAGTGTGTTGGCGAGCGCGAACGCGCTGCGCTACCCCGCACGCTCCGCTCGCTCGACGATCGGGCTGATCATCGGGGTGACGCTGGTGACGATGTTCACCGTCGCCGGGCAGTCCTTCCTTGCCGAGACCGGCCCTGTCGCTGCAGGCGCGGATGCTGCGGACGCAGCTGGCGACCAGGCGTTTCTGCAGCTCACCATGGGAATCCTCGCCGTACTGATCGGGTTCTCTTTGGTGATCGCCGCCATCGGGCTCATCAACAGCCTCTCGCTCAGCGTCATCCAGCGCCGACGCGAAATCGGGCTGCTGCGTGCACTCGGATTCACGAAAGGGCAGGTTCGGGCCATGATCTTGGCCGAGAGCATCCAGCTCACCCTCGTCGGGGGAGTCACCGGGCTCGTTCTCGGCATCTTCTACGGCTGGGCCGGAGTTCTCGCCGCCATCGCCTCCGACCACCACATCGGCGGGTTCTTCGCACCCACAATCCCCGCCTGGATCATCATCGCCATAGCGGCGGGAGCCATTCTGCTCGCGATCGTCTCATCGGCCATCCCCGCCCGCTCTGCCGTGCGTATCTCGCCCGTGCGCGCCCTAGCCATTGAGTGAGTCGCTTCTTCAGATGAATTTCCTGCTCCAGCATGCCCACACCCTGGTCGGCCCGGTCGTTCACACCGCAAGTATCCTCGACCCCAGCGCACTGCTCACTGGCGCGGGGCCGTGGGTGATGGTCATCATCATGGCCATTATCTTCATCGAGACCGGACTGCTCTTCCCGTTCCTGCCCGGCGACACCCTCGTCTTCACCGCCGCGCTGCTCGCAGCTCCGCTCGGCCTGCCTCTCTGGGTGCTCGTGCTCGGTACTGCGGTAGCGGCGATCCTTGGTGACCAGACCGGCTATCACATCGGCAAACGGTTCGGCCCCAGACTGTTCAAACCGGACGCCCGCATCTTCAAGACCCGCTACCTCAACGAGGCCGACGCCTTCTTCACGAAGTACGGTGGGCGTTCACTCGTGCTCGCCCGTTTCGTGCCGATCGTGCGCACCTACGTGCCACCCGTCGTCGGCATGTCGAAGCTGCCATTTCGCACGTTTCTCATCTGGAACGCCATCGGCGGCATTGCGTGGGCCCTCATCCTCACCGCCGCCGGATACTTCCTCGGCGGCATCCCCCTCGTCGCCAACAACGTCGAGATCATCGCGATCATCATCGCCGTCGTCTCCATCGGCCCAGTGGTGATCTCGTTCATCCGCGGCCGGCGCAAGAGCCAGAAGGGCGTGTGACGGGGTCGGCCGGCTCGGCACGTTGTCTCTGCTGCGAAAGGAGTTCGCGGTACTCGCGCCAGACCAGGTAGATGATCACCGCATCCAGCACCGTGAAAAGCGCCATCGAAACGGTCGGCGTCGTGATGAACGCGTAGATCTGGTAGCCGAGGAAGGCGATCAGCACGCCGAGCGCCCACGGGTACGCCCGATGGAATCTCTTGATCAAGCAGTAGACAAGGGCGATCTTCACGACCCCGTGCACGATCAGAAACACGATGAGGAACACGGTACCGCCCTGCGCCAACTGCGCATCGAGGCGAGCGACGTTGTCGGCAACGAAGGCGCGCACGGCGGTGTGACCCTCCTGGGCTTCGTTCACAACGCCCGCAAGGGCGAAGTGCACGAGCTGCGGGGCAAGCCACAGCAGCACTCCGGCGACCAGTTCACCCACCCCGTCGATTCCCTTGATGATGACTGCGACGAAATAGAAGCGGTCGAGCAGGCTGGGTTTGGCCGGCATCATCAGACCCCCCAGCCGGCGGGCAGGATGATCGTGGCGATGACGATCGCGCCCGTGCCCAGCGCGGTAACGGTGAATGTCATAACGTCTCCCGGGCGAAGCTGAAGCGGGCCCGGCTTCAGCTCGGGCACTCCCCCGCGTAACCGCATGGCGGTGCCGAGTTCGGATGCGCGTCTGATCGAAACAGCGAGCACAGCCGACAGCAGATCGATGAGCTCCTCCGCCCGGTCGTGAAGCAGGCCGAGTCGCCCCGCTCCGCGGGGTTCGAACGGCGGGCGCAGCCGCCTGGCCGCCATGAGAATGCGGAACTCGTCGAACAGAAGGGGCACGGTGCGCATACAGAGTGCGCAGGCGACCGCCCACTCGTTGACGGGCAGCCCTAGACGTCGAAGCGGTGCGCCGAGCGAGACGAGCGCAGGTGCGACCTCTCGCAGCGCGGTGGTCCAGCCGACCAAGATACCGAGGGCGAGCAGCGTTGCCGAGATGAGCAGGCTCTGCAGGTAGTAGGCCAGACCGTTGCCGAAGAAAGAAGCGACCGCACCGATGAGCAGCGTGATGGTGACGATCGGGTGGATGCGCGGCACCGCCGAGAGAGGAACTCGAGCGGCCACCGCGGTGGCGAGCACGATGCAGGTGAGAATGGCTGCGGCGGGCCAGCCGGGAAACACGAGTGCGACCAGAATCAGCACCGTGAGGCAGATCAGCTTGGTTCCGGCCCACAATTCGTGCACCGCTGAACGCCAGGGCAGCAGGCGCAAGAGAACGCTGCCGATCCCTGACCGGCGTGACTTTGGCTGCGTACGACCAGCGACCGCTGTCATGAGAGCACTCCGTCGGCCAGGCGAACCGTTCGGGAGCAGACGATGTCGGTCTCGTCGAGATCGTGCGAGATGAGCACGATAGCCAAGCGCCGTTGATCGCGGAGCCGGGCAAGCAGTTCGGCTAGCTGACGGCGACTCTCGCGGTCGAGCCCCGCGAACGGTTCATCGAGAATCAGCGCACGCGGCCTGGATGCGATCAGCCCCGCGAGGGCGACGCGGCGCATCTGGCCTCCGCTCAGCGCATCGATGGAGCGTGCGGCCAGTTCTGGCGGCAGACCCACGGCCGAAAGGGCGTCGCGCACGAAGATGTCGTTTGCGTGCCCAGACCCCCGGCGGCCGCTCGCGGCGAGAATGTCTTCTCGCACGGTCGGTCGCTGCAGCTGAAGCCGGGGGTGCTGAAAGGCCATGGCGACGCTGCCACGCACAGCGGTAACGGGCTCGCCGTCGAGTAAGATCCGGCCGTCGGTGGGGATGATCAGGCCGGCCATGATCCACGCAATGGTGCTCTTGCCGCCCCCGTTCTCGCCTGTGATGAGCAGTCCTTCGGCCTCGTGCAGCTCGACGCTGACCCGGTGGAGCGTGCGCTGCTGCCAGGGCGTGCCTGCGTCGTAGGTGTGGCTCACGTTTTCGAGCGCGAGCAGGGGGCGAGCATCCGGATCCCGCAGAGCGGGGTTTCCGTTCCAGCCTGCCTTCGGTATACGGGTGTTTTCACGGGGCATGCCGGGCTGCCGCTCGTCGAAGATGATCCTGCCGTCGGCGAGTCGGATGTGCCGATCGGCGTACAACACTTCGTCATCAGAATGGGTCACGTGGATGACCGTAATGTTCGACTCCGGCAGGTGCCGCAATACGTCGATCAACTCACACCGGCCCGCAGCGTCGACCATCGCTGTCGACTCGTCGGAGATCAGCAGCATCGGTCGCCGCACGAGCGCGGCAGCAAGAGCCAGGCGCTGAAGCTGGCCGCCCGAGAGCGACGACGTCGGCCGGTCGCGCATGCCCGCGAGGCCGACGTCACTCAGCGTGGCTTCGATATCGATCGAAGCGTCGGAGCGCACGCCCCATCGCACATCTTCGGCCACCGTCATGCCGAGAATCTGGCTTTCGGGTCGTTGCATGATGATGGCCGTGCCACCCGGCGCGCCGAGCGCCACTGGCCGGTTCCGGCGGATCTCGCCGCGAGTTGCCGATGCTCCGGCGAGCAGGCGCATCAATGTCGACTTGCCCGATCCGTTGCGGCCCGACACGACGATGAACTCAGGCCTGTCGAGCACCAGGTCGAGCCCGCGCAACGCGTTCTCGGCGGCACCCGCGTATCGAAACTCCACGCCGCTCAGTTCGATGAGCAGAGGGTCTGCTATCGGCTCACCGCTTTCGGTCGGGGTGATGTCGAAGAAGGGGTCATCGACGACGATCCAGTCGAGGCGCCGCAATACCGTCGACAGGATGCGCCAGACCAGCAGCATGACGAGAGGAGTACCGATCAGGGCGCCGACGAGAATGACCAGCCACCAAGAGGCCAGGGTGACGGCCAAGGCAGCATCGATGAACGACGCCACAGAAACCAGACCGAGTGAATGCAAAAAGACAGTGACCCCGTGCACCGTCGCCGCCACCGATGCGAACGCCAGGTCACGTGCCGCCGAGAAGACGAGCAGTATCGAAACAGCCGCGAGCCCGAATACCGGCCCGGCCAGCAACGACACCCCGATAATCGTCTTCGCGCCGCGCCCGCGTCGAACGGTCGAGCCGACGAGTCCGCCGACCACGGCCCAGACGATCAGCGCGACCGCCGATGAGATCCCGGCGACAAGAAAGGCCACCGTGCATCCGGCGACCGCCGCGGCGACCACGGCTCGAGCACGATGCCGCTGCCCGATCACGGCCAGAGGTATGGTGGCGAGCATCCCGATCGCCCCGACGTGCGGAACGAGCGATCCGACCGCGACGAGCAGTGCGGCGACACCGGCGAGAACGGCAGCCGTTCCCAGCTCGCTCGATGTGAGGGGCCGCCCTCCGGAGATCTCATCCACAGGGGAATCCAACACCCGTCGGGTGGGCGTTCTCTGCATTCAGAACCTCGAGGCGACGCTGTGCTCGTTCATCGCACCGCGAAGAAGACGACGCAGCCGATGCCGACAACGAGGCTGTAGATCGCGAACGGCACCAATGTGCGCGATCTGAAGTACCGGTCGAGAAAGCCCACAGCAAGCAATGCACTAACGAACGAGGCGATACTTCCCGCAAGAACCTGACCCTGAATGCCCTGCCCCATCGGCCCGAACAGGTCGGGCAACTTCAGCACGCCGGCCGCGAGGATGACCGGAGTGGCCAGCAGGAAGGAGAACCGTGCCGCCTCGCGGTGGGTGAGTCCCGCAGCCATACCGCCGACCATCGAGACGCCGGAACGGCTGATGCCCGGCAGTAGTGCGAGAATCTGCGAGGCGCCGACGCCGAGGGCCCTCGGCACGCGAAGTCGACTGACCGAGTCGTCCACCTCGATGTCGTCGTCGTTATCTCTGTCTCGGGTGTCGACGAAGGTCTCACGGCGACCGTCGACGGCTGTGCGCGCGGCCACCGCCTGCAGCTGCACCTCACGTTCGACCTCGAGCTGGCGCGAGCGGCGCCGAAAACGCTCGCCCAGCAGCAGCACGAGACCGTTGAGCGTGAGAAAGACGGCCGCGATCATCGGCACGCCCAACACCGTTCTGAAGACATGGTCGAGAAGGAGGCCGGCGATGGCCACCGGGATCGTCGCCACAATCAACAACCAAGCGAGCCGCTCGGGCCCTGTACTCAGTCGACGGTAGCGGATCGACGTCACAAGCCCGACGATGATGCGCGCCCAGTCCTTTCGAAAGAAGACGATCAGCGCCAGAGCGGTGGCGACGTGCAGCCCGACGATGAACGCCAAGTACGGCGAGTCGGGCGCTGATACGTTCATGTCGGTCGCCCACGAGCCGCCCACGAGGGCAGGAATCAGAATCGAATGGCCCAGGCTCGAGATCGGGAACAGCTCGGAGATGCCCTGGATGAGGCCCATCACAATGGCTTCGAAGTACGTGAGTTGGCTCATGCTCTCACAGTATGAACAGACTGATGCACCACGCATCGGCCGAGCGAGTGAACCCGTTGTACACACATATGATGACGGTCAACGTCAACCCTGCGGGCGACGCGCTTTCGCTCGAGGCCACCTAGCGTCGAAGTATGAACTCCGATCCGCGTTCACCCATTGCGGGGTGCTGACGCGGTCATTGCCGTTGTTTACCGAATGGCCATATGGGATCTACCGTGTGGTCATTCTTGTTTCCTACCGTTTCTAACAGTTGTTACATTTCAGACAACACAAGATTCGCTCAGGGAGTTCTGATCATGACACTTCGATCACGCGTCATCACAATCGGAGGCATCGCGGTGGCGGTCACGCTTCTGGCTGGATGCTCTGCGACGGCCACCGCCGCCCAGTCGACATCGGCCAGCGGCTGCGTCGAGCCACTCGTGCTCTACGCCGCCGAGGGCTACGACGCCAATATGGGAACGGCGTTCACCGCGAAAACCGGCATCCCCGTGCAAGTGGTCGATGACAGCACCGGCCCGCTCCTCACCAAAATCGCCGCCGAGAAGAACAACCCGCAGTGGTCGATGCTCTGGGCAGACGGAGACACCGCTTTCGCGTCGCTCGACCAGCAGGGTCAATTGCTCGACTATGCGCCCAACGCCCAGTGGGACACCGTCGGGAAGGCGCTGCTGCCCAGCGACAACAGCTATGCGCCCACCGGCACCACCGTGATGGCGGCACTCATCTACAACTCGGCGGCGACCAGCACCGTGCCCACGAGTTACAACGACCTCCTCGGAGCTGCCTACGCTGGCAAAGTGGGCATGAACGACCCCGCCCAGTCCGGGCCTACCTACCCGTTCATCGCCGGCCTGATGAACCAGCTCGGCGGCCAAACCGGCGGCGTCGCAGCCGGCGAGGACTACCTGACCAAGCTCAAGGCCAATGGCCTCCAGGTCTTCCCCACGAACGGTGACACCCTGCACGCGCTCGAAACCGGTCAAATCGACTACGGTCTCATCCAGAGTTCGGCTGCGACCGGCGAGACGATCAAGGTGCAGCCGACCGCCGGCTACGCCCCGAAAATCGTCTACCTCCCCAAGTCCACGCTCCTCCCGAGCGTGATCGGCATCGACAAGGGCGCAGATGCGACACAGCAGGCCGAGGCGAAGCAGTTCGTGGACTATGCGCTCTCCCCCGAAGGTCAGCAGGTCATGCAGGGTGCCGACACGAGCGGCGACTCGCTGTTCTGGCCCGTGGTGAACGGCGTGACCGCGCTCTCGCAGCTGCCCGCGTTCCCGGCCGACTACCAGCGCATCGATCCGGTGTTCTGGGGCCCCCAGCAGTCCGACGTCGTCACCTGGTTCGACACGAACATCAAGTAAGCCCGAGTAGATGGCACTCTCCCCTCCGAAATCCCGAGCGGATGCCACGGTGCGGGTCGACCTCCCCCGGTCGGCCCTCACCGGCGTCGCTCCGACTCATCACCGCCGACGCCTCGGCGCGCGAGACGGTCTGAGCCGGGTGGCAGCCCGCATGAGGTTCCAACCGCTGACGGTGTTCTGGTTGATCATCGTGGCGATCCTGATCCTGCCGATCGCACTCTTCCTCTCCGTGGCCTTCAGCCCGCGACTGCTAGATCAGGGCTCGGAATGGTTCACCCTGTCGGCCTTCTCGACGGCGCTGACCGGTCAGCTTCTGTCTGGCCTGTTGAACTCGCTGATCATCGGGATCTCCACAGCGCTGCTGTCCGCCGCCATCGGCTTCAGCCTTGCCTGGGTTGTGCTGCGCACGGATGCACCCGGCCGACGCATCTGGACTGGCGTGGTCTTTGCCCTGCTGCTCACGCCGTCGTACCTCATCGCGCTGGGCTGGGAACGCCTGCTCGAGCCGAACGGCGTGCTGTCTATTCTCGGCTACGACGCCTCCTGGGCGCGCCACATCTTCTACGGGCCCATCGGCATCATCGTCGTCCTCACTGTGAAGGGCATCCCGTTCGCGTACCTCGCGATCTCCAGCGCCATGCGCGGGCTCGGCCATGAGTTCGAGGACGCCGTGCGCGTGCACGGCGGCGGGCCACTCTCATCGATCGTCGTGGTGATCTCGCTCCTCGGACCAGCCGTCTGGTCTGCCCTGGCGATCGTCTTCGCCGAATCGGTGAGCGACTTCGGGGTCGCCGCGACTCTCGCGAACGATGCCCACTTTTCGGTCGCCACCTACACGCTCTACAATGCAGTCGAGGCGTTCCCGGTGAACTTCCCCGTCGCCTCCGCCGTCAGCTGGACGCTGATGATCCTGGTTGTCCTGGCCCTTCTGGTACAAGGACGCGCTCTCCGCGGGCGCAGCTTCCGTGTGCTCGGCGGCCGGAGCCGGCCCGTGCTCCGCCATCAGCTCTCGATCCGCGGCAAGATCATCACCTCGATGTGTCTCGGATTGCTTCTGATCTTCGCGCTCGGAGTGCCTGCATTCGGCGCGGTCTCCGCTTCCCTCATCGACGGGTTCGGATCGCTCGCCGGCACGCACCAGTGGAATCTCGCGAACTACACCCGCGTGATCGGCAGTCCTCAGCTGAGTGGGCCCCTCATCTACTCCGCACAGCTCGCCGGCATCACTGCCACCGTCACCGTCGTGCTCGCCGCCGTTTGCGCCCGGCTCCTCGCTACGAAGGGGGCGACCATCAGCGGCCGCATCCTCGATTTCGTGCTCATCGCCGCGGTCGCGCTGCCCGGGATCGTGTTCGCGGCCGGCTACATCTTCGCGTACAACCTGCCGCAGACGAATTCGCTCGGCATCCATCTCTACGGCACGACCACGCTGCTGCTGCTGGCCTACCTGGCGACGGCGCTCCCATCGACGTCGCGGGTGCTACTCGGTTCGATGAGCCAGATCCAGGATTCGATGGGCCAGGCATCCCGTGTGCACGGTCGAGGAGCGATCCGCTCCTGGCTGTCGATCGTGCTTCCGGTGATCGCCCGACCCCTGCTGGCGGCATGGCTTCTCACCTACACGGCCACCCTGCTCGAGCTGCCGGTGTCGCAGCTTCTGGCGCCGCCCGGTTCACAGCCCATCTCAGTGGGCATCACCAATGCGCTCGGCAAATACGACTTCGGTGGCGGCACGGCGATGGAAGTGCTGGCGATCCTCTCAGCCCTCCTTGTGGTGGGACTCGGATACCTGCTGTTCCGGCTCTGTGCGCCGCGCGGCTGGCAGCACATCGGAAGGGCGCAATGACCGCAACACAGAACGCGACCGCGAGCATCGAACGAGCGGATCACGGCGACCGTTCAGCACCCGCGGCTCCGAGCGGCCACGATGTGGTCGTCCGTGGAGCACGCAAGCGCTACGGCGCTGTCGAGGCGCTCGCGGGTATCGACCTCGAGATCGAGGCTGGCCGCTTCATGGTGCTTCTCGGCCCCTCGGGATCGGGCAAGTCGACCCTTCTGCGGGGCATCGCAGGTATCGAACGCTTTGATGCCGGCAGCATCCGGTTCGGCCGGGCGACGATCAGCGAAGGTCACAAGAGCGTTCCAGCCGAACGGCGCAACCTCGCGATGGTCTTCCAGGATTACGCGCTGTGGCCGCATATGACCGTTCTGCAGAACGTCGGATACGCGCTACGACGACGACATCTCCCCGCCGGCGTCGCACGTTCGCGGGTGCTCGAGACGCTCGAGCGCGTCGGTCTCGACTCCAAGGCCGACAGCTACCCACATGAGCTCTCAGGTGGCCAGCAGCAGCGGGTCGCGCTCGCTCGGGCCCTCGTCGGCCGCCCAGCCCTCTTGCTCTTCGACGAGCCGCTCTCCAATCTCGACGCCGACCTCCGCGAGCGACTGCGTGTGGAGATCTCCACGCTCACCCGCGAATCCGGCGCCACTGCCCTGTACATCACACACGATCAGGCCGAGGCCTTCGCGATCGCCGACGAGATCGGCGTGCTCCGGGCCGGCAAGCTCGAACAGCGCGGCACTCCAGAGGAGATCTTCGGGCATCCCGCCAGCCCGTTCGTGGCCCGCTTCACAGGACTCGCCGGCAGCTTCTCGGGGATCGCGATCGGTGATCGAGACGGCTACTGGGCCGTGCGGGTAGGCGACCACGAGCTGCGATGCAAAGCCGCAACCGGCGTCAACGCGGCAACCTTCGTCGACCTGCTCATCCGGCCGACCGCCACCTCGCTCGAGTTCGCGGACGCCCGGTATCGCGGCGTCTCTCGACTGGCGAACGATGCAGTCGACCTCATTCCAGCGACCGTGGTGGACGTGGCCTATCGGGGCCGGGGCTACGACCACGTCGTCGAATGCGTCTATGGTCGACTCACGTCGGTCTTCGACGTGAGCGCGTGGGCACGTGGAACCAGTTGCCTGCTGCGCCTCGATCCCGACGGATGCCTTGCTTTTCCGAACAGCGCCACTATCAGTTAGAATCTAACGGCTGTTAGCTTTTGCACCAAACGCCATTTTAGTTACTTGAGGAGATCCATCTGATGAACGACGGTGCCCTGTTCCTTGCCGTTTTCCTTGCCTGCATCGTCGAAGCGGTGGAGGCGACCACGATCGTTCTCGCCGCCGGTACCGCTCGTCACTGGAGGTCGGCGATGATGGGCGTCGCCGCAGGTATCGTCGTGCTCGCCGTCGCAGTGGCCATCGCCGGGCCGGCGATCTCGCTCCTGCCCCTCGGCATTCTGCGTCTCGTGGTCGGTGGCCTGCTGCTCGTCTTCGGGCTGCAGTGGATGCGCAAGGCGATCCTGCGAGCCAGCGGCTTCAAACCCCTGCACGACGAAGAGGCGATCTACCGCAAGCAGGTCGCCGCCGCCGAGGCCGCGGGCACACAGGCGCGGTTCGGCATCCGTGATTGGTATGCGTTCACATTGTCGTTCAAGGGTGTCGTGCTCGAAGGGCTCGAAGTCGTATTCATCGTGCTCACCTTCGGCACCAACCAGAAGAACATCCCCCTCGCCGCGCTCGCTGCCGCCGTCGCGGTGGTGATCGTTGTGATCGTGGGCATCGCCGTTCGCGCTCCTCTCGCGCGGGTTCCCGAGAACACGCTCAAATTCGTCGTGGGCATTATGCTGACCTCCTTCGGCGTGTTCTGGGGCGTGGAGGGCGCTGGAGGCGAGTGGCCAGGCGCTGATGCATCGCTGTTGGTTCTGGCACCCGCCATTGCGGTGTTCGCGCTTCTGCTGGTTGTAGTCATGCGCAGCATTCGCCGTGCGACGGCTGCCAAGACCGCATCCGTTCCGCAGGCCGTGGGCGACTCGGGCAACGGCGGAGCGACCGCGGCGGCAGCCTTTACGACGGCGTCTGTGGGCGGCGCGCCCAGCGGATCGTCCTCAGTGCTATCCGCCGCCGTTTCTGCACCTGCAGCGGCGCCGGTCGGTCAGGCCCGGCCTCAGTCGGCGGGAGTACGGCGACTGAAGGCGTTCGGCCTGTTCTGGTACGACTTCGTGATCGGCGACGACTGGCAGATCGCCGCCGGCGTGCTCGTCGCCTTCATCGCCGTCTTCGCGCTCAGCGGGGTATCCAGCCTCAGCTGGATCGTTGGCCCGATCGCCGTGGTTGTGCTGCTGCCGTACGGCATCCGGCGCGCCCTCCGGTAGACGAATCGTCTGCCGGCTGCGCTCAGTGGCCTTCGGGTTCCTCCGCATACACGCGCGAGGCGTACTCCTCGAGCACCTGCTCGCACTTCTGCACAGCAGCCTCGGCCTCAGCCCGCCCCGGAGCGTTGAAGGTGTCGCGGGCCCGCACCTTCTCGAGCCAGTTCACGAGCTTCGTATAGTCGACCTCGTTCTCCTCAAGCTCCGCGTAGGTGAAGTGCGACTTCGCGTATTCCTTCTCGATCTCTGCCAGGAACCCGCCGCAGCGATCGACGATCTCCTCATACTCGTCTGTGCGCGCCTCCTGGAAGGTGGCGAGCACATTCGTCTCACCGACCAGCACGGTGGAGGACATCAGAATTGCGCTGCCTGACATCTGAAGGATGTCGTGACGCAGCTTGCGCAGGGCCCGTCCGGCGCCAGGCGTGTCCGGAAGCGCCGCGACCGAGTTCTGGAGATACACGGCGCCGAGCGCCTTCAGACGACGCCAGACGGTCGAACGCAGACGCGACGGCTCCGACGGGATGCGATACACCAGCACAAGCCAGACGAACGGATCGATCTTCTCAGTCTCGTCTTCAGGTTCGTCAGTTGGCACGGCTCGATCCTAGCGCCGCCGAATGAACCACGATCTTCCGGCCGAGACGGCGGCGATGATCTGCTGGACCTCCGTTAGCAGAACCTGACGCCGAAGGACACCCCCTCAGTAAGCGATCGAGATTTGGTAGGAATGCTTTATGCACAGGATCAATTACGCTGGCGGATCGGTTCTGACGGGCACAGAGATCGCGAAGGCGTTGCTGGCATACGCTGAGGCGCTGGCGAAGAATGAAGACTCGGCGACCGTCGAAATTCCGGTTCGACATGCCGATGGCACTATTGGCGCGGCGGAGCTATTGATCGGGCCGGCGAGCCAGCTCATTGCCGAGACCGAACAATCGAAATTCGACGAAATCGTCGACACCGATACCGTAAAACAGTTCTCTCGAATGACGCGCGGGCTGAGCCACGTCGCCGTGGTCGAGTCGCAGGCCGCCTCCGAAGATCAAACGCCCGAGCATCCGTCTGACGTAGAATTCGACGAGTTCACGAGTGTCGATCCTGACGCGGGGCCAAGCCAGTGACCCGGCAGTGGAGTACGTGGCCGGAATCGACGGGGAGGTTGTGATGGGAGCGTTCAATTACGATTCCACGCTGAAAGTGGACTTCGACGACCGGGTTCTCGCGCACATCCAGATCGTCATCGGCGCGAAACTGCGCCGAGGAGAGTCGTTTTATTTCAGCTGGAGAGACGACGACAGCGTCGGCGATGGCCGTACGACCGTCTGGCTTCACCCGGCACTCCCGCTCGTCTACAAGTATTATGGCGGCCGAATGCCCCGCATAAACCCCGCGTGGATCCAGGTCTTGACTGACTCCGCGAACTCCAGTGGCGGCTTACAACTCTTGCCCGAACCTGAAGTGCAAGAGGCGGTGGGGCACTCCACATGAAACGCATCAACCTGATTTATGGCGGAATGCCCTACAGCGTCGGAGGCGTCGATCTCGAAGAACTGGTTGAGAAGATCGCTGATGGCATCACCTCTGCGGAGCCGCGCTGGCTGCACGTGAATCATGGAGAGGGGAGTCGGCGCGAGGCGTTACTCCTGCTCACCGCGGGTGTCGATATCGCGATCATCCCCATTCCTGTCGAGGAATGAGATCGGGGCGGCGGATCGACGCGGCCTCGTTGGCCCGCAATGGTGAGGAAGCGAGCATCGCGAGGAACAGCACTACATTTCGGTGTCGCTGAGGTCAACCCCGTTCTTCGCGAGTTGATCGGTGGTGCAATTGCTTGGACACGAACGAGAAAGGTACTCGTACCGATGAATCAGCCAGCACAGCAACAAGAGGTTCCCGGGACCGAGGGCGAGCTCACCCCAGCGGCAGATCACGGCGAGCGCACGTACCAGGGCTCAGGTCGTCTAGATGGCAAAGCGGCTGTGATCACCGGCGCGGACAGCGGCATCGGAAAGGCGGTCGCGATCGCATACGCGCGGGAAGGCGCCGATGTTCTCATCAGTTACCTCAATGAACATGAGGATGCCGAAGACACGAAGAAGTGGGTGGAGGCGGCCGGCCGCACGGCGATACTCGTGCCTGGTGACCTGGCCGACGCTGCTCACTGCCGACACATCATCGCTACCGCTGTAGAACAGTTCGGCAGAGTGGACATCCTCGTCAGCAACGCAGCATTCCAAATGTCTCACGACTCGATCGAAGAGATCTCAGACGAAGAATGGGACAAAACCCTCGCGATCAATCTCTCGGCTTACTTCCACCTCACGAAGGCGGCTGTGCCTCACATGCCGCCGGGCTCGTCGATCATCGGCTCCAGCTCAGTCAACTCGGACACGCCATCTCCCGCGCTGATGCCGTACGCGGCAACCAAGGCGGCCATAGCCAACATGTCTGCGTCGCTGGCTCAACTCCTCGCACGTAAGGGCATCCGCGCCAACAGTGTTGCCCCTGGGCCCATTTGGACACCTCTGATTCCGGCAACAATGCCCGAGGAAAAAGTCGAGAGCTTCGGCGAAAATGTTCCACTCGGCCGCCCCGGCCAGCCCGCAGAACTCGCGCCTGTCTACGTCATGCTCGCCTCAGACGAAGCAAGCTATGTCTCCGGCGCTCGCGTCGCCGTCACCGGCGGACGACCGATCCTATAACACCGCGACCAGTGCCCTGTGGTTGCAGAAGCTGTAGGCGAACCGCTCGGCCAGGGCACGGAACCAGCGACCTAATGGTGGCTGTTGTCTTCTGTGCCGGCGCTTTCGCGAAGTCGACGGCCTACGGCGATATCTTCTTGATGTTTCGTCTGGACCCTATCGCTTTTGCGGGTGTCGCGGGGTGGGAGCTGAAGGGTCTCCTCGGCCTCGATGCCGGCCTGGAGCTGGCGGCCGCGTTCGAGCTCGGCGTCGAATTCCGCACCGAACAGCAATGCCATGTTCGCGATCCACAGCCAGAGGAGAAAGATGATGACGCCGGCGAGCGAGCCGTAGTTCTTTGCGTAGTTCGCGAAGGTTGTGACGTAGAAGCCGAAGGCGACTGAGGCGACGAGAAGCACGATCAGCGCAAGCAGTGCGCCCAGACTCATCCACCGGAACTTCGGTTGTCTTGCGTTTGGTGTCGCGTAGTAGAGAATCGCGATGATCAACACCACCGCAGCGGCAAGAATCGGCCATTTGACGATTGACCAGACGATCTTCGCCGCACCTCCGACGCCCAACGCGTTTCCGACCGAGTCGGTGATCGGGCCGGAGACGATGAGGATCATGGCGATGATGACGATGAGTACGATCGCGATGACGGTGACGAGCAGCTGGATGGGCTTGAGCTTCCAGAATGGGCGTCCCTCCCGTATCTCGTAGATGCGGTTCATGCCGCGACTGAAAGCGGTCACGTAGCCAGATGCCGACCAGATCGCCAGCACGATGCCGAACACCAGCGCGAGTCCCGCAGCGGGCGAACTCGCGAACTGTTCAAGAGGCCCCCTGATCGTGTCCAACGTCGACGAGGCAGCCACACCGTTGAGCGTGTCCATCAACGTGTCGATGGCTTTCTGGCCTTGACCGATGACGCCGAGAATCGACACCAAAGCGAGCAGCGCAGGGAAGATCGAGAGAACAGCGTAATAGGTGAGCGACGCCGCGATGTCGGAGCATTGGTCTGCGCCGAATTCGCGAACGGTTTTTCGCACGACATATTTCCACGACGGTTTCTCGAGCTGGGTTGGGGATTCGGGTTCTCGCTCGTCGTCTGGGCCCGGAGCGGTGTTTTCCTTTTCGCTCGTTGACTTCGCGGCCATTGTCGGACTTCCTTCCCGTTCCGGTTTTCGCAGGCGGGTAGGGCGGCGTGGCGCCACCCTACCCGGCTGCACTGGTGTGTTCAGTTGTCGTTCTGCAGGGCCTGTTTCGAATCGGCGGCCTGGTCTTTCACATCGGAAACGGCGCCGGTCGCCTCGTCTTTGACGGCGGCGGCCGCATCCGTGGCGGTGTCTTTCACGGCGGCGGCGGCATCCTGCGCCGGCTGCTTGAGGTTGCCGACGACCTCCTTCGCCGCATCGGTGGCCTGCTCGACCAGAGGCTGCGCCTTGTCTTTCAGATCGGAGGCGAGCTTTTTCTCCTGGCTCGTCGCGGGGATCAACGAGGCGGCGAGAAGCCCGACGCCGAATGCGATCAGACCAACCGCGAGCGGGTTGCCCTGAGCCTTCGCGGCGACCTTCTGCCCTGCCCCGGCAACGCTGTCTGTTGCAGAGCCGGCGCTTTCCTGAGCGTCAGACGCAGCACCCATGATGCGATCTTTGACACTGCCGAATGCGCCTTTGATTTTCTCGGTCTGCCGCTCGGCGATCTTCGACGGATCGACTTTGTCGGCCAGTGCGTCGACGTTGCCGCTGAGTTCATACCGGGTGGCCTCGATGTTCGCGCGAATCTCGTCTGGGTTGTCGCTCATCGGTTTTCCTCATTTCGTTTCAAGGTGTCAGGGATTTCTTTCAAGGTGTCGACCGTCTGCGGGGCACCCTTCACTTTCTTGAGTTGACTACGACCGACCAGCAGAAGCACGACGGCGACGATCGCCCACACACCGGCGACGATCAACGCCGACCAACCGTTGCCGATGAGATAGCCGAGCCCCCACCACGCCGCGACCGAGAGAAACAAGACGGTGAGGTGGCCGGCGTAACCGGCGCCGGCGAACATGCCGGCACCCCTGCCCGCCTGGGCGGCGGACTGTTTCAGCTCCGCTTTGGCGAGTTCGAGTTCTTGCCGCATCAGCGTCGAGAGATCACGCGTGACCTCACCAAGGAGGTCACCGAGTGACGTGTTAGCGGCCTTCTGCTCTGACGGTGTGTCTGTCATGCTCGGTCACCGGAATACGGCTGGGTGCCTTCGCCAGGCACTGAGGGGTCGTCGAAAGAAGAGCCCTCGGCATCACTGCTGGCGAACGATGAGCCCTCGGTACCACTGCTGGCGAACGATGCTGGTTGGGCTGGAGGTACAACTCTGGGCTCGACGTAGGCCGGCGTTGCCGTTGCCGCTGGCGCGGCCGACGACGTGCTGGCTTTTTCTTCGGATGCGTTGCTGACGAGGCTCTTCGTGAGCCTGCCCGCGACGAGTCCTGCGATGGCGGTGACGGCGATGAAGGTTCCCGGCTTGCGGCGTGCATAGGCGCTAATCTCGCGCAGCACCGAACCGGGATCACGCTCCTCGAGCCAGCCGGCGATGCTGCCAGCACGTGAGGCTGCCTGTTGCACGAGATCGGCAGCAACCCCACCGCCCTCTGACGAGCCCGCCATGCTGCCAAGCTCGTTTGACACCGAACGCAGACCCGATGCGACCCGCCTCTGCTGGCTGGCGGCTTGCTCCTGAAACTCGCCCTGCGCCTGGTCCACTAGATCTTTGACTTGGTACTTCGCCTCGGAGACGACTTTGCCCGCCTCGTCTTTAGCCGTACCGGCCACCATGGCACCGGACTCGGCGACCTGGTCTTTCATCTGACCGGCCTGTTCTTTCGCCGCATCTGCCTTCTCGCCGACGGACGATGGCGTTGACTCGCCCCCTTCTGCGTCTTCGGGCAGAGGGTACGTCGTGGAGACCTGATCGTAAATGTCGCTCATGAGTTTCCTTTCGTTTGAACCGAACTCGGGCGAAAAGAGAACCGCTTGGCGCGGGCCACAATCCGCGATCCGCCCTGATCGTCTCTCAGGAAAAAAATGCGCAACAGGACTAGTCAAAGTCTGCTCAAGGGGTTTTAATCGCGCGTGCGCCAAACCACAGGGGCGCGAATAATAGGCCGGAAAGCCCGGCACGTCTACCAGTAGTACCGGGCATTTTCGCGATATAGCGTGCTGGTGCTGACGAAAGACGCCAGCGGCTCACACAGAGACGTGAGAAGCAGAAGGAGAACCGTCATGGGTATCGGAGACAAGATCAGCAACGCCGCAGAAGAAGCCAAGGGCAAGGCGAAAGAAACCGTGGGCAAGGCGACGGACAATGACTCCCAGGTCGCCGAAGGCAAGGCAGACCAGGCTTCGGCCAAGGTGAAGAAGGCCGGCGAAAGCGTCAAAGACGCTTTGAAGTAACAGTCGATCGCAGAACTCTTGTATCGAATCGCAGAACTCTTGTATCGAAAGGAAAAGCTCGGAATCAGCGAGTCAGCAGCCGACGCGGCACTCGCCAAGCTGCCGAAGCTCTGACGTAGCTCCGGGGTCGCTCCGGGGTCGCGCCGGGGTCACACGTCGGCTGTCAGCGAGTGCGGGCCAGATCTCGGAACAGGGAGACGAGAAACGCGTCGAGCTCTCGGCGGTTTCGCTCGCTCGCCCTGTTGTCGCCCGGGAGCTTAACGTTGAGGGTCTCGTACGACACCATGACCTCCACGCTTCCCTGATACGTTCCGGGAACTGTTCCGGCCATGAAATTGGGCGCAGAGAGAAGTTCGACCGACTTGATGCTTCCCCGACTGACGGCAGTCGTCGTGATGTGATCGACCATGGGATCGTAGGTCAGGTGAAACACGAGGTCATCCGTGTACACAGCGATGTCGAATCCGCCCTGATCCGCGACGTGTGACATGTCCACCGCGATATAACGAGGCGGGGCGTCGCGCACCGAGTACGTCAGTTTCGAAACCAGTCGGCTCAATAAGGTCGGATTGCTCTTGAACACCGGCAGTTCGTCGAAGTCGTCATCGCGAGACCCGAAGAGTTGCGCCTGCAAGGCGTTACCGATATCGATCAGTTCCATCTATCCACCGTTCCAATCGTCAAGCGGCCGCGCTCGTGCACGGCCGTCGTTCATTCCGGCGCGCCCGTCTGCGGCTCGGGTAAGGGGAGTAAGCCCGCTGAACTCGCTGCGACCGATGCCAGCGCATCGACCCATGCGCGATTCAGCGCCGGTTCCCTGCTTCCGTAAAAGCGAAATTGCAGCGGAACGGACGAGTCCAGCCACACGCACATTCGGCCACTGCCGGCATCGCTGTCGAGATCCCAGCTCAGCGTGAACGACTCGCGGCGACGCAACTTCATCACGATCACGACCCGTAAATGAGCCAATAGGCGATCCTCGAAGTCGAATTCGGCACCTTGAGGCCCGTAGATCAGCTTGCCCAACCCGAAACCGCCCCTCATCCGCTGTTATTGAAACCAAACGGGATGCTAGCAGCACTATAGCTGGGCGAATTTCATCCTGAGCGATTCTTGTTCGCGAATGCACCATTTCTCCACCCGGCGGCCGGTAGTAGAACTTGCCAGATCGAGGATGCCCAGCCCGCGATCTCGCAGTCGTTCGTCGACCCCGACTTCGGTCTCAGAGTTCGCGCGCTCGAGCGCGAACTCAATCGTCTGTCTTGCCCGGCAGTATGGCGAAGGCCAGACCGACGCAAGCGGCCCGCCCGTCGAATTTGTCGTCAGCCCGCCCCCGAGCGCATCCGCTTGGCGCTGGCCCGTTGCAGCAAGCGGAACATCGGCATCGCTGAAGTCGACAACGATACCGTTCCAACCGGCCAGCTCAGCTTCTGCCGCCGCCACATTCGCAACACTCTCGCCATGCCCGACGAGCCACAGTTCTCGTGCACCCATCGCTCCAGCGTAAACAACTCACGAATCGACCATCAGGGCTTGCGCGAACCCAGAGCCAAAGGCGACATCAGAGCGGGCGCTTGATATCTCTTTCGGGCCGCCGCATCAAGCCCCCTGCACGATGGTGTGCACTGCTAGAGAATCAGACGGTGATGAACGCCTCTCGCTCAGCTTCGACATGGTCGCAGCACCGACCTGCGAGCCGCTCCGTCGCGAGCACGATGAGCTGCATACGCCGCACCTTCCAGCGCCGGGTTGCGCTTTCGGTCTCGGTGGGCGCACTGAGTGTTCTCATGCTCGCCGGCTGCGCCACCACGTCGGGCGGAGCAATGGGCACGTTCTCGCGCGCCGCCGTTCAGGCGTCATCCGCGCTTTCGACGGCGCAGCTGACGTTTCAGCTGTATACGACAGACCGGTCGACGAACGGCGTCACCGACACGGCACTGAAGGATTCTCTGAAGGAGCTGCTCGATGCCGAGCAGCAGGTCGAAGACGCTTCACCCCAAACCGATGCCGAAGTCGCGACGCAGGCAGAATCGCTGAAGCAGATCAGAGCGGCAGCCGACGATGTGATCGCGGCGCAACTCGCGGTCAGCGGCACCTCGTCAGACGACCCCACCCAATCCTTGTCGGCTCAAGACGCAGCGTTGAACGATTTGCGGCAACAGTTGGAGCCGTACAAGTGAAACAACTGCTCGGGGTCGCGCTGGGCATCCTCACCGCCATCGGCGGCTTTCTCGACATCGGCGACCTCGTAACCAGCTCGGTCGTCGGCTCACGGTTCGGC
Organism: Subtercola sp.; assembly: GCA_025463745.1. Classification (GTDB taxonomy): domain Bacteria; phylum Actinomycetota; class Actinomycetes; order Actinomycetales; family Microbacteriaceae; genus Subtercola. The sequence goes on along the minus strand of JAODBB010000207.1, from coordinate 14,858 downwards.
ATGACCCTGGTGTGGGTGATCGTACTCGGCGTGATCGGTATCTGCGTCTTCGCTCAAATGTCGGGCCGGGTCGCCGCGATCAGCGGACGGGCGACGTTCGAGATCGTTCGCGAACGACTCGGCGCCCGGATGGCCGTGGCCAACCTGGGCGCATCGTTTCTGATCAACCTGCTGACCCTGACCGCGGAGATCGGCGGTGTCGCCCTCGCCCTGCAACTCGCCAGCAGCATCGAGCCCACCCTCTGGGTTCCGGTCGCGGCGTTCGCCGTGTGGCTGGTCATCTGGCGCGTGAAATTCTCCATCATGGAGAATGTCACCGGGCTGCTCGGCCTCTGCCTGATCGTCTTCGCGGTCGCGGTCTTTCTCCTGCAGCCCGATTGGGCGACCCTCACCGGGCAGGCCATCGCCCCCTCGGTTCCTGCAACGGAGACCGGCGCCACCTATTGGTATTACGCGATCGCCCTGTTCGGCTCGGCAATGACCCCCTACGAGGTGTTCTTCTTCTCCTCTGGCGCCGTCGAAGAGAAATGGACCAAGAAAGACCTCACCCAGTCGCGCATCAACGTGCTGGTCGGGTTTCCGCTCGGCGGTATCTTGTCGATCGCGATCGCCGCGTGTGCCACGATCGTGTTGCTGCCGCAGGGCATCCAAGTCACCTCGCTCTCACAGGTCGCGCTGCCCGTCGCCGAAGCAGGCGGCAAGCTGGCTGTCGCCATCGTGATCGTCGGGATGATCGCCGCGACGTTCGGCGCCACCCTCGAGACCACTCTCTCGAGCGGCTACACCATCGCGCAATTCTTTGGCTGGTCGTGGGGCAAGTTCCGCCGGCCGGTCAAGGCGGCGCGCTTTCACCTCGTGATGATCATCTGCCTGCTCGTGGGTATCGCCGTGCTCGCGACCGGCGCCGACCCGGTGATGATCACCGAATACTCCGTCGTCTTCTCGGCGATAGCGCTGCCCTTGACCTATCTGCCGATACTGCTTGTCGCGAACGACAAGCAGTACATGGGCGACCTGGTGAACGGTCGTGCCACGAATGCGGTCGCCTTGGTGTTTCTGGTGATCATCCTCGTCGCCTCACTCGCAGCCATCCCACTCATGATCATCACGGGAGCAGGAGCATGACACCCCACGACGACAGCCTCGCGCCGCCCGACACTTACGCCGGGCAGGTTCTGGATGCCCAGCTGCACCTGCTCGACCGGCAGGTTCTCGACACCGACGGCGTGCCGGTCTCGACGCTCGACGACCTCGAGATCACCGACCTCCCCCTCGATGTGTCGCTACGGGGAACGCCGGCCCCGACGATCGCCAACCTTCTCACCGGCGTCACGCTCGGCACCCGCATCTTCGGCGGTCGGCCGCCGTCGTCTCGGCTCACCCGCATCCCCTGGAGGCACGTCACCGACATCGGCGTGGTCGTCACCCTCGGCGTGTCAGGCGAAAGACTCGACGCCACCTGGCCGGAACGATGGGTGCGCGACCACATCGTCGCGCACATCCCGGGAGGCCGCCATGATCCTGAGTGATCTACTGAACCGGCCGGTGCTCGATGCTGAGGGGCGCACGCTCGGCAAGGTGCTCGACGCCCGATTCGTCATCGACGGGGCGCCGACGCAACTCCTCGCCGAAGCTCGACTCGCTGGCCTCATCGTCAGCCCTCATACCGGAACCACGTTTCTCGGCTACGAGCGCACCGACGAGAACTCGCCCTGGCTCATCGCCGCCTTTCTGCGTTGGAGACACCGCGGCAGCTTCTATGTGCGGTGGGAAGACGTCGAGATGCTTACCGAAAGAGGAGTGGTACTCGTTGCCGCTTACGCCAGACGAAGCGCCGCGCTATCAACAAGTATTGGGATTTAGCGTAGAACTCTGCGGGCGGATACGAGGGCGACGGCGACTTCGTGCCCGGGTGGTTTGCCGGACATATCCCGTCCAACGAGGTCCAGAGCATGAGAAAAACCCCTGATTTCGTTGCAAACAAAGAGAAGTAAGGTCTGACGGAAGCGTTCGTTTTTGCCCTGCGTCGTCGGCTTGTATGGTTTCCCTGTGATCGGCTCACCCGCGCCACTCCCGCTTCACGGAAGATCCGCGCCAACGACGCTGTCGACGGCACCGGGCTCATGCCCAACGCACGCATCTTCTCGTGCACGCTGATCGGCCCGTGATCCAAACCTGACTGCTCCAGAGCTGCCCGGATCGCGACGGCCTGCTGGGCGACGTCATCGGTGAGCTTCGACGGGCTCAGTTTCGGCCTGCGTGAGCGGGGCTCCAACGCCGCAGCCGGCCGATCGGCCCCGACACGTTTTCGGATTTCGTAGAACGTCTTCCGCGAGATCCCATGCTCAACACAAAACGTATTCACCGCACCTCGAGGTGCACCAGAAGACCACGGAACGATAGCGAGACGGACACGAGGATCAACAGGCTCGACAGGCTCGACAGATGACGTGATGCCAGGCCATCTAATTTCTCAGGACATCGCGCGATTACCCTGTGGCACTCGTTCGAACTGACGCGGCTTCTGCCTCTCAAACGGCACTTCTTGCCACGGTATCCTTGACTCTAAATGGTTGTGGTCTGATCATTAGACCATGAAAGCAACAGAGTCGTTCTTTTCTTCTCCCATCGATTCCCTCGGTATCGCTTACCGATGGTGGCCGGCGGTTGGCCCCGCTCGCGGCGTGATCCAGCTGGCCCACGGAGTGGCCGAGCATTCGGGCCGGTACGGCCGGCTGGCTGACGCTCTGACTGCCGCGGGTTTCATCGTGTACGCCAATGATCATCGGGGGCACGGTGCATCCGTCAACGACGACGCGGTTCTCGGTAGCTTCGGTGCAGCGGGATGGGCGGCACTCGTTGCTGACACCATAGCGTTCGGCGAGCTGATCTCTGCCGAGAACCCCGACCTCCCGCTGTTTCTCGTCGCCCACTCGATGGGATCGTTCGCGGCCCAGGAAGTGATTCTCGACCGCTCCGACCTCTATGCCGGCGTCGCGCTGTCTGGCTCCACCGCCCTCGACGTCCTCGCTCAAGCACTTGCCGCAGCGGCGGGCGAAGGGCCGGTCGAGCTCACGGCCTTCAACGCGGCGTTCGAGAACCGCACCGGGTACGAATGGCTCTCGCGCGACGAGGCGGAGGTCGACCTCTACGTCGCCGACCCGCTGAGCGGTTTCGACCTCGCAGATGACACGATCCCGCAGTTGTTCAGTGCCGCCGGCCGTCTCGCAGACCCTGCAGCACTCAGCGGCATTCGCAACGACCTGCCGATTCTAGTTTTCTCGGGCCAGGCCGATCCCCTGTCGGGCGACGGCCAGCTCGTCGGAATCCTGGCCGGCCGCTACCGCGACGCGGGGGTGACGGATGTCACACTGCAGGTCTTCCCCGGTACCCGCCACGAGATCTTCAACGAGATCAACCGCGACGAGATCACTGCGTTTCTCATCGCTTGGCTGACCGCCCACATCAACTGACCACGGCTCTCAACCGATCGTGCCCCGCCAGCCCTGGCGGCCCGAGATATCGGCACCCTGAGTGTCAGTGACGTCAGCGAAGTAACGCTCTTGGGTCTCTGGCCTCGGCTCGATGAAGAGACCCGTAGCCTCTGCGCAGACACGCTCAGGTTCCGCCGCCACCACGAGGGTGCCCGTGATCGTGAACTTTCGTCCGTCGACGACCGAGAGGTGCGCGGTCAGCATCAGCTCGGTATCAAGGGGCACTGGTCGCCGATACGAAACGGCGAGATTCGCGGTCATGCCCCAATACCCGAGATGCGTGGCGGCCTGGCCCAGCATCTCGTCGAAGAGCAAAGCCGTCACGCCGCCGTGCACGAAACCCGGAGGGCCTTCGAACCGGCGATCGAGGGCGACACGGGCGACAATGCGATCTCCGTCCGCCGTAATCTGCAGCGGAGGCGACATCGCATTGCCCGCCCCGATGACCGGCGAGAAGTACCGGATGCCCGCTTCGAGCTCATCGACCGAAGGCAGTTGCGCAGCCGGCCGTTGAACCGGTGCGAGTAGGGCTGACGCTTGCCGCATCAACTCTGCGGCCCGTGCGAGGGCGTCGATCTCGACCTCACTGACGGCAGCGAGCACGATCGTCTCGCGCATCGCGGTGCCGAGATCGGCAACGGCCCGGCGCCGCTCGGTGAGCTCGCTCATAACTCCTGACCTACCCGAATGATGAGCGCGTCGCCTTGGCCGCCGCCCCCGCAGAGCGCCGCAACACCGACCCTCGGTCCGCCGAGCCTTCCGAGCTCGCCCGCGAGGCCGAGCAGAAGTCGCGCTCCGCTCATGCCCACAGGGTGGCCGAGCGCGATAGCCCCACCGTTGACATTGACGATGGCCGGGTCGACCCCGAGCTCTGCCGTTGATGCAAGGGCGACGCTGGCGAACGCCTCGTTCATCTCGATGAGGTCGAAGTCGTCGACGCCGAGTTCGCCATCTCGACGGACTGCATCTCTGACGGCGTTCGCGGGCTGGTGCAGCAGGGAGGTGTCGGGGCCGGCAACGGTGCCGTAGGTTCCGATCTCGGCGATCCAAGTCAGCCCGAGTTCTCGTGCCTTCTTCTTCGACATGACGATGACCGCCGCAGCGCCATCCGACAGCTGGGAAGCCGATCCGGCGGTGATCGTGCCCTCCGGAGAAAAGGCAGGCCTGAGCCGCGCCAGTGACTGTTCGGTTGTTTCGGGTCGGATGCCCTCGTCGGCGGCGATCACAACACCCTTGGCGGTCGTGATCGGTTCGATTTCGCCAGCGAACCGCCCCTCCACCGTCGCCGCGTGGGCGCGTCGATGGGATTCGGCGGCGAAGGCATCTTGCTGCTGCCGCGTGAATCCGAATTTCGCTTGATCGTGTTCGGTGGCTGCGCCCATCGGGATGCCCTCGACTGCGCCGACGAGGGCATCCCGATCGAGGGCGTCTTCGAATGCTCGAGAGCCGTAGCTGATTCCTCGGCGAGCACCGCGAACGAGGTGCGGGGCGTTGGTCATCGATTCCATGCCGCCCGCGACCACGATGTCGTACTGCCCGGCCGCAATGGCCTGGTCGGCCATTGCGATCGAGGTCAGACCCGACAGACAGAGCTTGTTGACGGTCGTAGCAGGCACGTTCAGCGAAATACCGCCGGCAAAAGCCGCCTGCCGCGCCGGGTTCGGGCCGACACCGGCCTGTACGACGTTGCCGAGAATAACCGCCTCGACCTGGTCGGCGGTGATGCTGGCACGCTCGATGGCGGCGGCGATCGCGAAGCCGCCGAGCTGCGGTGCAGAGAACTCCGAGAGACCGCCCAGCAGCCTGCCGATCGGAGTACGAGCCCCTGCGATGATGACCGATCCAGACATTGCGCCCTCTTTCTCTGTAGTTGTGCTGTATTCGCGTTCTCCATCTTAGAATGGTCAGACCAATTGCTAGAATGGTTGGACCAATTTGCGAAAGAGCAGGGAGGTATCGTGCAGGCGTCCGTGATCCGCACCTTCGGAAGCTCGAGTGAGCTGACGCTCGGCGACTTTGCTGCACCGCAGGCTCGACCTGGCTCTACCATCGTCGATCTGCGAGCGGCCGCACTGAACTGGCACGACGTGCTCGTTCGTCAGGGCCGGTACAAGTCCCCGCTGCCACACGTACTCGGAGCCGACGGCGCGGGTGTGATTGCCGGCTCGAATGACGAGGTGATCATTTTGCCTTCATTGCAGTGGGGCGATTCACAGAGCGCGCCCGGCCCGCGCTGGGAGATCCTCGGCGACCATCGGCCGGGAACGTACGCACAGCGGGTCAGCGTGCCGACGTCGTGCATCTTTCCCAAACCGGCGGGGCTGTCGTGGCACGAGGCTGCGGCGCTTCCCCTGGTGGGATTAACGACGTACCGCGCACTATTCTCGCGTGCACGACTTCGCGCCACGGAGTCCTTGTTGGTGCTCGGTGCGGGTGGCGGCGTCGCGACGATGGCCGTGTCACTCGGGGTCGCCGCGGTAGCGTCGGTCTTCGTCACGTCATCGACCCCCGACAAGATCGAGCGGGCGAAAGCCAGCGGTGCGACCGATGGCGTGCTGTACACCGACCCTGACTGGGCGGATGCCGCAAAGAAGCAGTCCCCGGCGAGCGCCGGCTTCGACGTCGTGCTCGACACGGTGGGAACGTGGGAGCAGTCGATCCGCGCGCTCAAACCGGGCGGCCGCCTTGTCGTTCTCGGTGCATCCCGTTCCCAGTTCGCCCCCCTGGACGTGCGTGAGTTCTACTTCGGGCAGTACGACCTTTTGGGCACGACAATGGGCAGTGAACACGACTTTCGCGGGCTGCTCGACTTCATGTCGGCCGCAGCCGTCGCTCCACCCCTGATCGACCGCGTCTTCGACCTCTCAGAGGCCGCGGCCGCGCATGAGTACCTCGAGTCGGGCGACGCGTTCGGCAAGATTGTGCTCGATATAGATCCTGACACCGAAGATCCTGACACCGAAGAAGGAACCCTGTGACCGACCACTTCGTCACCTCTGACCTGCGTGCGCCGGGCGTGCAGTACATCACGCTCGACCATCCCGAGACGCGCAATGCGCTCAGCGACGAGCTTCTCGACCAATTGCTCGCGGCACTCGAGGCCGCGGGCGCCGACGACTCGATTCGCGTGGTGGTCATCACCTCGTCGCACGAGCGCATCTTTTCATCAGGCGGCAACCTCAAGGCGTTCGGCGACGATCGTTCCGTCGAGGAGAAATTCGAGGGGCTCGGCCGTTTTCCCCGCCTCTACACGCTGATCGGCGAGCTCGGCAAACCGGTCGTCTGTGCCGCCAACGGCGACGTGCTCGCAGGCGCTTTCGGGCTAGCGCTCGCCTGCGATCTCGTCATCGCCAAGAAATCGGCGCGCTTCGGATGCCCGGAGATCAACGTCGGCGTCTTTCCCTTCATGATCTCCGCGCTCATCTACCGCAACATCGACCGGATGAAAGCGAACGAACTGATGATGTTCGGCGATCTCGTCACGGCCGACGAGGGCGCGGCGCTCGGATTCGTGAATCGTGTGGTCGCCCCCGACGATTTCGACGCCGAGACTCTGGCCTGGGCATCCCGAATCGCAACGAAGTCTCCCCTGCTCATGCGAATGGGCAAGCGCGCCATCAACGCGACCCGCGACCGAGCACTCGGCGACGCGCTCGAGGTTCTGCGCGGAGAACTCGCCGCTGCTTTCGCGACAGCAGACATGAAGGAGGGCGTGGCCGCCTTCCAAGAGAAGCGGCAGCCGCACTGGTCGCTGCGTTGAGAGAAGCGGCAGCCCCACGGGTAGCCGCGCTTACGGAGTGTCTTCGCCCTGCACCCGAACTCGAGCAGTGCCTGTGACGACGGGTTCGCCCTCGACAGAAGCGGTCAGTTTCAGGTCGGCGACGACCCCGGTTACCGTCATCACCTCCCCGCTCAGTTCGACGGTGTCGCCCAAGCCGACAGGTCGCACGAAACGCACCCCGAATTCGAGCACGTTCTCGACGCCAAAGAGATCGGAGAGCAACGCGGCAAGCAGACCGGCCTGGTACTGGCCCATTGCGATGACGTCGTCGAACCCCGCGGCCCGCGCGAACTCCGGGTCGTGGTGAAGAGGGTTGAAGTCGCCGCCTGCGCCCGCGAAACGCACGATATCGGCGCGACTGACGGGACCGATCAGGCGCCGGTCAAGAGATTCTCCGACCACGGCAACGCGCGGCGGCCTCATGCCGCCCTCTCGATGAGAACATCCGTCTGCGTGAGAACGAGGGCGCCTTCGGCATCCGCGAATGCCGTCTCCAACGTCACGAAGCGCATGCCCCGTTTCGATTCGTCGGCGATCACGGTGCGCGTGGCGGTCAGCGAGTCGCCGGCGACGAGGGTGCGAAGGTAGCGCCACGAGACGGAGCCGACGACGACTCGGCTGATGTCGAGGCCGAGGGCTGAGACGAACGCGTGCTGGTCGCGCTGATGTCCAGTCACCACCGAGTGGGTGAGGGTGGCGGGAAGAGACGCGAAGCCGGCGTCACGTGCGACGTCTCTCTCGGTATGAATCGGATCGGTGACCGCGGTAGACACCGCGAACTCGCGGATCTTGCCCGATTCGACGTCGAAGAGAACGATGTCGACGGTGTCGCCGATTCCGATGGAGTTCACGCAACTTTCCCTTTTTGGTCTGACCAATAGTAACATCGTACCAGCAGAGGAAGAGGATGTTATGGAATTATCGGACTCGCTCGAGGAAGAGCGTTTCCGCAGCGGTGCACGCGAGTGGATCGAGGCGACGTTGCCCCAGCTCGACTGGCCCGAGCCTGCGCATTTGGTCGACAAGGTGCCGTTCTGGAAGAAATGGCAGACCCTCGTCTTCGATGGCGGCTACGCCGGCTTGTCGTGGCCGGAGGAATTCGGTGGCCGCGGCGTGACCGCGAATCTTCAGGCGATTTTCACCGAAGAACTCGATCGGGCCGGGGCGCCCGAACGACTCAACACGGTCGGGGAGGATTTCGCCGCACCGACGATCATCGAGCACGGCACCCAGGAGCAGAAGGAACGCTACCTCCGCCCGATCCTGCAGGGCGACGAGCTCTGGTGCCAGCTATTCTCCGAGCCCGAGGCGGGATCCGACCTCGCGTCTCTCAAGACGAAGGCCGTGAAGGTCGAGGGCGGCTGGCGAGTCACCGGCCAGAAGGTCTGGACCAGTCGTGCGCACATCGCCGACAACGCCATTCTGCTCGCCCGTACCGGGGATCAACCCCGACACAAAGGCATCACGTTCTTTCTCGTGCCGATGACGACAGAAGGAATCACTGTGAAGCCGCTTGCGCACATGCTCGGTGAGTCCGAATTCAACGAGGTGTTTCTCGACGACGTGTTCGTTCCCGACTCGGCGGTCGTCGGCGAGGTCGACGGCGGCTGGGCGGTGACCATGTCGACCCTCGCCTACGAACGTGTCGCGATTGCGACAGGCCGAGTGAACACCCGGCGGGCCGTCGACGACATCGTCGACTATGTACGTGACACCGGGCTGGGCAGCGACCCGAAGATCCGCGACACCGTTGCCGACCTTTACGGCCGCTCGCTGGCGCATTACCTCATCGGCCAGCGGGTGGTTGCTCTCGCAACCGACGGTGGCCCTCCCGGCCCGGTCACATCGATCGGCAAGCTCTACTTCTGTCCGCTCGTCGAAGACCTGGCCGACTTCCGGCTCTCGCTCGAACCACTCGGGGGGCAGTTCGCGCCCGACGCGAGCGATCCCGTGGCGACGCGCTGGATTCGGCTCGCCTACCAGGCGAGGGGTACGGCGATCGCGGGGGGATCGACGTTCATCCAGCGCAATATCGTCGCCGAACGTATCCTCGGCATGCCGAGGGGCGCGCGATGAGCGGCTATGTGTGGAAGCCGACTCCCGGGTACAGCGACAACGCGAACGTGACACGCCTCATGCGTGAGCACGGGTTGGCCTCGTTGCCCGAACTGAGAGCCAAGTCCGTCGCCGATGTCGGCTGGTATTGGGGCGCTGTCGTCGACGATCTCGGCCTCCCGTTCCGTACGCCCTACGAGCGCGTGCTCGACCTCTCGCACGGAATCGCGCGACCCGACTGGTTCGTCGGATCGACCATCAACGTCGTCGACGCCTGCATCACCCGGTGGCTCGGCGACGAGGCCACCGCGAACACCACCGCCGTCGTGCACGAGGCCGAGAATGGCGCCCTGCGTTCGCTCACCTATCGCGAACTGTACGACCGCGTCTGCGCTGTCGCGGCGGGTCTTCGCGCTCTGGGAGTATCGCGCGGCGATGCCGTGGCACTGTTCCTGCCGATGGCGCTGGAGGCCGTGATCGCCACCTACGCGATCGCTGCGCTCGGCGCTGTCGTCGTTCCGCTCTTCTCGGGCTTCGCGCCGTCTGCCATCGCATCGCGCCTGCAAGACGCCGAGGCCGTCGCCGTCATCGTGGCAGACGCGACCGTTCGCCGCGGCAAGCGGGTCGAGCTCAAGCGACTCCTCGATGAGGCCCTCCCCTCCTGCCCTTCGGTTCGCACGACCGTCGTTGTGGCTAATACCGACACGACGATTCCGGATGCCCGCCCCCTGGTCCCCGGTGAAAACTCCTCGGGCGAAATCTCCTGGGCCGACCTCCAAGCCTCCCCGCACGACGGTTTCGAGCCTATCGCCGTGGGCGCCACAGATATGCTTCTTCTGGCATATACCTCGGGAACCACCGGCCGCCCCAAGGGTGCCGTGCACACCCACGCCGGCTTTCTCGTCAAGACGGCCAGCGAGGCCGCATACTCGTTCGACCTCTCGGCCGGTGGCGTCTTCTGCTGGATCACTGACATGGGCTGGATCATGGGCCCCTTGTCGATCATCGGCACGCATTCGAACGGTGGCACGCTCGTTCTCTACGAAGGGTCACCAGATGTGCCGGATCTCGATCGCCTGTGGGCGCTCGTCGAGCGGCACGGCGTGACGATGCTCGGCGTATCGCCGACGCTCATCCGCACGCTCCGCGCCAGTGGCACAACGACGTTCGAGAACTACGACCTCTCGAGCGTTCACACGCTCGGTTCGACAGGGGAACCGTGGGATCCGAGTGCCTATGATTGGCTTGCCATCGATGTGTTCCACGGGCGGGTTCCGGTGATCAACTTCTCCGGCGGTACCGAGGTCGGCGGGTCGTTTCTCGCGCCCTACCCGGTCGAAGAGATCGCGAGCTGCTCCCTGGGCGGCCCGTCCCTCGGCATGGACGTCGACGTTGTCGACGACGACGGCAACTCTCTGCGCGGAGAGATCGGCGAGCTCGTGTGCCGCCAGCCCTGGCCCGCGATGACGCGCGGAGTGTGGCACGACGACCAGCGCTACCTCGAGTCGTACTGGACGAGATTCCCCGGAATGTGGCACCACGGAGACTACGCACTGGTCGAAGACGGGCAGTGGTTCATCCGTGGCCGATCCGACGACGTCATGAACGTCGCCGGCAAAAGACTCGCCCCCGCGGAGGTCGAATCCATCCTCATCACCCACCCCTCCGTGATGGAAGCCGCCGCTGTGGGTGTCCCCGATTCGACGAAGGGTGAAGCGGTCTGGGCGTTCTGGGTGCCGCGCTCGAGTGCGGGAACGAACGACATCTCCGCTGAGCTGCGTCAGCTCGTGGCATCCGAACTGGGCAAGCCTTTCGCACCCTCGCTGGTACGCAGGGTCGCTCAGCTGCCGAAGACCCGCTCGGCCAAGATCATGCGTCGTGCCGTGCGGGCCGCAGCGCTCGGAACCGATCCCGGTGACCTCTCGGGTGCAGAGAATCCAGAAGCGATTGCCGACATTCGGGAGGCGGTCGGAGAGACGACGCCGAAGTAATGTGGAGTCGCTGTGAGTGAGAACTCGGGAGAATGGCGAGTGTGAGTGAGAATCCCGCATGGTTCGAAACAGCGCTCTCGTGGCAACCCGACGTCGGTACGGTCAACGTCGACGGTGCTTCGATTTGTTATCGATACTGGGGTGAACCGGGCGAACGCGATCTCCTGCTCGTTCACGGCGGAGCCGCACACTCCCGGTGGTGGGATCATATTGCGCCACTGCTCGCGACGGAGGGTCGGGTCACGCCCCAGCGAGCATCGCCCGCGTTACTCCATGGAACGGTGGGGGGGCCGAGGTTCAGGCGGCTAGTCTGGCCTCGGGCCTGACAGCGTCGACGATCATCGCACACAGCATGGGCGGTCTCATCACCCTGAACCTGCTTCGAGCAGCGACCCCCGGCGTGACCAAGGCCATCATCATCGATTCACCCATCGGCTTGACCGCCACCGGGGATTCTCCCGAAGACGACGACCTGCTCGAGCATCGTCCTCGTCTTTACCCGACCGACGAAGAGATTCTGTCTCGGTTTCGCGCTGTTCCCGCTCAGTCGTCATTGCTGTTCGTGTTCGACCATATTGCTCGTCACTCGATTCGCGAGATCGACGGTGGATGGACGTGGAGGTTCGATGGCGCACTCTTCGCCAATCGAACGGGATTCGGCATCAGAACGGTACTCGCCAGTTGGGACGCATCCGAATGATCTAGTTTTGGCCTGACCGTTGAGCCAATGTGCGATGATCGAGAGACGTTTCACTGTTGCAACGAAAAGGATCACCGCCAGATGCTCGATTTCACCTTCTCTGATGAACATGAAGAGTTTCGCCAGACTCTTCGCGGCTTCGGCCGCAAAGAGTTGCTGCCCGGCTACACCGCCCGATCGGCCAGCACCGAATTCCCCTTTGAGCTTCTCGCGAAGATCGGCCGGCTGGGAGTACTCGGCATCGGGCTGCCTGAGAAATTCGGGGGCACCGGCCACGACGACCCGGTGCTGCTCGGCGTCGCAACCGAGGCGCTCGCGTACGGCGACGTGAATCTCGCGTCCGCACCGATCCAGGTGGGGCTCGTCGGCGCGCAGCTCTTGCACGGGAGCGAAGAGGTGCAGGAGCGGTACCTTCCCCCGGTCATCGCAGGCACCGAGAACCTCGCGATCGCCCTCACCGAACCCGGATCGGGCTCTGACGCCAGCGCGCTGCGCACCACTGCACGACGGGTACCCGGTGGCTGGCTGCTGAACGGTGAGAAGACGGCCATCAGCTGGGCGATGTCCGCATCCGCCTCGCTGGTCTACGCACGCGAGGAAGGCAGCACGCGCTCACGGGGCGTCAGCTGCTTCGTCGTCGACATGGCCTCGGAGGGCGTCGAGGTGCGCCACATGATGGGCATGGGATGCCTACCACTCGGCTGGGGCTCGATCTACTTCGACAACGTGTTCGTTCCCGACAGCCACCTGATCGGCGAAGAGGGTCGCGGGTTCCAGGTGGCGATGAACCACTTCGATTTCAGCCGCGCCGCCATCGGCCTGATGTGCCTGGGCGCTGCCGAGCAGTGCCTCGAGGAGGCCGCTGTGTATGCCACCCAACGCGAAACGTTCGGCCAGCCGATCGCCCAGTATCAGGGTGTCTCGTTTCCGCTCGCCGAACACGCCACGTACATCGAGGGCGCCCGGTGGGTCTGTTACCGAGCGCTCTGGTCACGCCAGGAGAACCGGTCGCACACCTCGCTCGCATCGATGAGCAAATGGTGGGCACCCGTCGTCGCGAAGGATGCCATCGAAGCATCGATGAAGATCCACGGCAATCTGGGCTACTCCGCCGAGTTCCCGTTGCAGCAGCGGTTCCGCGACGTCATGGCCTATTTGGTGGCCGACGGTACCGCCGAGATTCAAAAGGGCATCATCTCGAAAGAGATCCTTCAGAAAGGCACGGTCTCACTGTGACCGAACCACTCCCGCAGCCGAAATCCCTCGCCGACAGTGGCGCGCTCGTCATCGGCGGCAGCGCCGGCATCGGCTTCGCCTCGGCGAAGAAGCTCATCACCGGCGGCGTGCGCCGGGTTGCCATCGTCGCCCGCACCGCAGAGCGCGGCGAAGCAGCACGCGCCGAACTCGCCGCGCTCGGGGCCGAGGTGCACTTCGTCGCAGGCGATGCGACCCGTCTCGATGACGTCGCCAGGGTGACCGCCGAGGCCGAGCGACTTCTCGGCGCAATCGACATCCTCGTCGTCTCCACCGTGGCAGAGAACCGGCCAGAGCTCTTCAAAGACATTGCGACGAGCGACATCGCGACCATCGTGAGCCAGATGCTGCTTCCGACGATGCAGATGGTCAGCGAAGTGATGCCGCTGATGGCCGCTCGGCGGCGAGGTGTCATCATCACCGTGGCATCCGACGCGGGTAAGACAGCGACACCCGGAGAGACGATCATCGGCGCGTGCAAGGCGGCGATCATCATGTTCACCCGCACCATCGCGATCGAGGGCAAGCGCAACGGCATCCGCGCCAACGTGGTCACGCCGTCGCTCGTGCTGGGCACGGCATCCAGCGATCGCATCACGAACGACGGGTTCAGCGGCAAGCTGTTCGCCAAGGCCGCCGAACAGGCCCACCTCGGCGTTCCCTACGCAGACGACCTCGGCAATCTCGTCGCTTTTCTCGCCAGCCCCGACGCGGCCCTGCTGACCGGCCAGGCGATCAGCGTGAACGGCGGAATCTCCGCCGCCTGAAAACGCCAGCCGCGTCTGAGCTCGGAGCCGCGGAGCCGCGTCACTATGGAACGTCGATCTCGCGGCCGGCGTCGCGCTCGAGAATCTCTTGAGCGTAGGAGTGAACGTGCCGCGTCATGCGGCGCACCGCGGCGTCTGGGTCTTGCTCTCGAATCGCTTTCGTGATGTTCACGTGTGCGCGGTGCGCTTCGTGCCGAACGACGTCATCGATGAACGTCTCATCGTCGGTCGCGGCATAGATCGCCCGCGAGAGGGCCGTCATGAGTCCGGCGAGGATCTCGTTGTGGCTGGCACGCGCAACCGCCACATGCCAATCGACGTTCGCCTCGAGAAAGGCCACGTAGTCGCCGGTCACATCGGAGATGGCGGCATTGGCGGCATCGAGCACGACGAGATCGTCGTCAGTGCGGTTGAGCGAGGCAAGCCGAGCACAGAACGGCTCGATCGCCTCACGCGTTTCGAGAAGCGCAGCGAGCCGAATCTGCCGCCCGCGAATGAGCAGATTGACGGTACTGGCCATCGCCTCCTCGCCGGGCTGCTGCACGAATGCGCCACCCGTTCGACCCGCTTTGATGCGGATGAGCCCCTGCACTTCGAGAATGCGCAACGCCTCTCGAACGGTGGTGCGACTCATGCGGGTCTGCGTGACGAGATCACGTTCGGCGGGAAGCCCTGTGCCTTCGGCGAACTCGCCGGTGAGAATGCGCTCACGCAGCTCGTTGGCCAGAACGTCGGAGGCCTTCGGCACCTTCATCGGCGACAACCGGATCGATGATCTGCTCTTGGTGCCACCATCATCTGTCATGGATATCTGCA
>JAODBB010000206.1 GCA_025463745.1 Subtercola sp. | reverse complement strand
TGTTCGACTGCTCGCCGCTCAGCACGCGTGCGCTGGTGGCGACGAGTGGATGCCCGGGCTCCTGACTGCGCCCGGTCGCCGTGACCGCACCGTGGTGACCCGTCGCCGTGCCGCGAGTGATGAGCGAGAGAAGTGCTCCGGCGTAGGCGAGATCGGCAGCGCCGTCGTAGACGAACGAACCGGATTCGAGCGTGGTGATCAGCGCTGCGGCCAGCTCGTCGTGCCGTTCGCTGCGCACCGTGAGGGGCACCTGGTAGAGCTTCGGTTGCGGGCCGCCTTCGTCGAGCAGAAGGGCGGTGGTGATCGTGACCGAGGTGTCGACACCAGATCCGCTGCCAGACGCCGCCGAAAGAGCAGCGAGAGGCGTGGCCGACGGGCTCAGGTCGTAACTGCCGATCAGGCGGAGTGCGGGAGTGGTGCCTTTGCCGACGAACCAGCGCTGGCGGGGCATCCATTCGGTCAGCGCGCTGAGCAATTCGGCGGTTCCGAGGTTCGCCAGCCCGATCTTCGCCGAGGCGACCTGATCGGTCGCCGGGCGCTCTTGCCCGAATTCGTTGACGCGGCGGTCATCTGAGTCGCTCATCACTCTGCTTTCGCTGGGACCTGCTGGGCTGGGGTCTGCTCGGCTGGGGTGAGCTGGGCTGGGGTCTGCTCGGCTGGGGTCTGCTCGGCCGGGGTCTGTTGGGCGGCAGTCTGCCGGGCTGGGGTCTGCAGGGCCTGGCTCCGGCCTGCCGCACCGAGCACGTCGAGCATCCAGGCGTATTCGTAGGCCGTCTCTTTCCAGCGCTCGTACCGGCCGCTGACACCGCCGTGGCCCGCCGACATCTCGATCTTGAGCAGGGCGGGCGCGCCGGCTTCGCGAAGCCGCGCCACCCATTTGGCGGGTTCGACGTAGAGCACCCGCGTGTCGTTGAGGCTCGTCACGGCGAGGATGCGCGGGTAGACGGCGTCGTCGCGCACGTTCTCGTATGGCGAGTACGACTTCATGTAGGCGTACACCTCGGGGTCGTGGAGGGGGTCTCCCCACTCGTCCCATTCGATGACGGTGAGCGGCAACGACGGGTCGAGAATCGAGGTCAGCGCGTCGACGAACGGCACCTGAGCGAGAATGCCGGCGAACAGTTCTGGCGCGTCGTTCGCCACGGCGCCCATCAGCAGACCGCCCGCGCTGCCGCCTTGCGCGACCAGCAGCTCGGGGGTGGTCTCACCGATGTCGATCAGGTGACGGGCGGCCGCGATGAAATCGGAGAACGTGTTGCGCTTGGTCAGCGTCTTACCGTTCTCGTACCACCAGCGGCCGAGTTCGCCGCCGCCGCGCACGTGGGCGATGGCGAACGTGACTCCTCGGTCGAGCAGCGACAGGCGCGCCACAGAGAACGACGGGTCGATGCTCGCTTCATAGGAGCCGTAGCCGTAGAGCACGAGAGGCGACGGGGAGCTGACCTGCGGCCCATCTGCCTGTTGCTCGCCCGCGACCGGGAGCTTGAACACGAGCGAGATCGGCACCCGCGTGCCATCGGCGGCGACCGCCCACTCCCGGCGCTGGCCGTACTGCGTCTTGTCGTAGCCGCCGAGCACCGGCTGTTGCTTCAGCTCGCGCAGTTCGCCGGTGGCCACCATGTAGTCGTACACCGTCGAGGGAGTCACGAAGGAGGTGAACCCGACCCGCAATGTCGGCTGGGCGAACTCGGGATTGCCGCCGGTGCCCACCGCGAACAGAGGCTCGTCGAACGGCAGCTCACGAGGTTCGGAGTACGGCCATCCATTCGTCGTATCGGGTGCGAGCGTGATCACCGCGACCCGGCTGAGGGCATCGCGCCGGTACTCCAGGCTGAGGTGGGTGGCGAAGGCATCGACGCTCTCGAGACGCACGTCGTGGCTGTGCGCCACAATGGTGTGCTGGCGGTCGGGGTCGGTCGGGGCATCCACCGCCACCTCGACCAATTCGAAGTTCGGGCCGGAGGCGTTGTGGGTGATGAGCAGCCGGTCGGCGCCCGCCACCACCGCGTGTTCGACCGAGTATTCGACGCCTTCGACTCGCGGCCAGACCACGGTGAATTTGCCCTCGGGTGTGGCGGCGTCGAGCAGATGCGACTCGCTCGTGATGCTCGAGCCCACCCCGATTTCGAGGTACTTGCGGCTGCGGGTGAGGCCCACGCCGATCCAGTACCGTTCGTCGGGCTCTGTGAAGACCACGACGTCGTCGTCGGCGGCCGTGCCCACGCGGTGCCGCCAAATGGTGTCGGGGCGCCACGACTCATCGACGGTGGGGTAGAACACGAAGTTCGCGTCGAGTGAGAAGGTGGCGCCGGGGGCGGTGTTCTCGACCACGTCTGACAGATCGAGGCCGGTCTCGAGATCGCGGATGCGCAGTGTGTAACGCTCGTCGCCCTCGGTGTCGACGGCATAGGCGAGCAGGGTGCCGTCGGCATTCACGTCGAAGCTGCCGAGCGAATAGAACTCGGTTCCCTCGGCTTCGAGGTTGTCGTCGAGCAGCACCACTTCGCCGGCGATCGGATGCCCGGGCTCGAGCACCGGCGGCATCCAGTCATTCGGGCCGGCGATGGGCGCCCTCGCATGAACGCCGTATTGCTTGCCCTCGATCGTGCGCGTGTAATACCACCACTCGCCCTCGCGCACCGGAACCGACAGGTCGGTCTCGAGGGTGCGCCCCTTGATCTCGTCGAAGATGTTCTGGCGCAGCCCTGCCAGCTGCGCAGTCTGCTGGTCGGTATAAGCGTTCTCGGCTCCGAGGTGCGTCAGCACGTCGGGGTTCTCTTTGTCGCGCAGCCATTCATAATTGTCGACCACCACGTCGCCATGGTGTTCGCGGGTGTGGGCGACTTTTCGAGCGAAAGGTGGAGTCAGGGAAGCCATGCAACAACCGTAACCCGCTTGCCAGAAAGCGGTGCGTCTGATGCATTACGTTGGTACGCGGGAGACGGATAGAACATGAACCATCAGGTACACGTTGAAATCGAGCGCAAGTACGATGTGGATGACACCGTGAGCGTGCCCGATCTCACCGGAGTGGCGGCCATCACTCACGTTTCCGAGCCGCACACGACGACCCTGCAAGCCGTCTATTTCGACACCGATCGGCTTGATCTCGCGTCACAGCGCATCGTTCTGCGCCGGCGTGTCGGTGGCGCAGACGAGGGCTGGCACATCAAGCTCCCGGGCGGCGAGGGCCGGCTCGAGTTGCACTGGCCGCTCGGCGACGGGTCGCCGATTCCAGGTCCGGTGCTCGACCTCGTTCTGGCGCACGTACGTGACCACGAGCTCTCGCCGGTCGCCCGTCTCACCACCACACGCACGACGCTGTGCCTCTACGATGCCGACGGCGCCGATGTCGCCGAAGTGGCCGACGATCTGGTTTCGGCGATTGATGAGACGACGGGAGACGTTCGGGTCTGGCGGGAGTGGGAGGTCGAACTCACCGACAACGCCCCTGGATCGCCGAAGAAGCGTGAAGCGCTGCTCGACGCGATCGAAAAGCGGCTCGCCGAGGCGGGCGCGCGGCCCTCGAAGAGCATCTCGAAACTGGCGCACGCACTCGGGCGCGAGAAGCTCGGCGAGGCATCGCCGCCGTGGCAATTGAGCGGCAAAAGCACCGCCGGCGAAGTGCTGCGTGAGGCGATCTCGGCCCTGACCGATCGGTTGAAGGCAGCCGATCCAGATGTGCGCCAAGACGAAGCTGAATCGGTGCACGCGATGCGATCATCCATTCGCCGGCTGCGCAGCGTGTTCGCCACCTACCGGCCCATCCTCGCCTCGACGGCGGCGGCGCACCTCGAGAGCGAGTTGGCGGCGCTCGGAGTGGTGCTCGGCGACGCCCGCGATCCGCAGGTGATGCACGATCGGGCACGAAACCTCGTGCGTTCGCAAGCGAACAAGAAGATGCACGAGGCAGTGCTGGCGCGACTCGTCGAGACCAAAGACACGGAGTATCACAAGGCGCTGAACTATCTGCAGGTCATTCTGTCGGGCCCGCGATACTTCAGGCTGCTCGACGACCTGGAAGAGTTCGTGGCCACTGCGGAGTTGAACACGTCGTCGGAGAAGCCGGCCGCCAAGGCGCTGGCTCGCGGCATCGCGCACGATTACGCACGGGTGAATAAACGGATGGCCGCCGTGAACAACGCGCCGAACCCCGCCGAATGGCACGATCGCATCCACGCCGTGCGTAAGGCGGCGAGGCGGCTGCGATTCGGGGTCGAGGCCGTCACCTCAGGTGACACGGCCATTTTCGGCGACAAGGCTCGCAGGCTGGCGCAGGCCGCCGAGCGTGTACAAGATTCGCTGGGGGAGTACCGAGACAGCGTGATGCTGCAGAGCCTGCTCGTCGACAGCTCAGACGCGGCATTCGCCGAAGGCGAGAACACGTTCGGCTACGGTCGCCTGCATGCGATCGAACAGCAGCGCGCCGACTCTGCGCTCGAGGGGTACAGCCGGGCGCAAGGCGAGTTCAAACTCGCCAAGAAGTGGGTGCCGCAGCGCTGAGCTCAGGCGGCGGGAGCCGGCCCCTCGGAGGGTGTTGCGTCGGGCGCCGGGAGCAGGCCCTCTTCTTCGAGTGATTCGTCGAGTTGTGCCTTTTCGCGCTTGTCTTCGCCTTCTTCGACGCGATCGAGTTCTGTTTCGTCGCCCGTGCTGTGTTCGTTGGTGTCGGTCATGGCTCCAGCGTAAACGAACCGGCCCGTAACACGGGCGAAACGTGCCGTGGCGGTTGGCGCACTATGCTTCCAGCATTCTGCAGTCTGGTCACGCGTGATCTCCGTGCGCGGCCACGAACGACGGGGCCATCGCCATGAGTATTCGCACCTCGAAGAAAGCCTCCAGCAGGGCAGACACCGCGCCCTCGACGAGGGTGACCGCCTTACCGAGCTTCGGTCTGACGCAGGCCGAACGCGAGGCCGATGCCGCGGCCATCACCGACCGCATCACAGATGTACTGACCGAGGCGCTGCCGGGTACGACGGCCGATGACGAGGCCGTCAGCGAGCCGCTGACCGGCGTGGCCGCGCACAGCCGGTTCTTCGGCTTTCGGCGCGGCGAGGAAGGCCAGGCGCACTGGAACGCCTCGGTGGAGTGGCCGCTCACCTTCGTCTCGATCATCTTTCTGGTGGTGTATTCGTGGGATGTGATCGGCAATCTGAAGGGGTCGCAACAGGTCACCGCCGAGGTGATCATGTGGGCGGTGTGGGCCGTCTTCATGGTGAACTACATCGCCAACCTCGTGCTGGCACCGAAGCGCTGGAGATGGTTCTTCACGCATATTCTCGAGTTTCTGATCGTGGCGCTGCCTATGCTGCGGCCGTTGCGATTGCTGCGCCTGGTGATGCTCTGGACGGTGCTGCAGCGCACCGCGGGCACGGCGTTCCGGGGCAAGGTGGCCACCTACGTCATCGGGTCGGCCGGAATGCTGGTGGTGATCGCGGCGCTGGGCATTCTCGACGCGGAGCAGAACGCGCCGGGCGCCGACATCACGAACATCGGCGACGCGCTGTGGTGGGCGTTCGTCACCATCACGACGGTCGGTTACGGCGATTACACACCGGTCACTTTCGAGGGCCGGCTCATCGCGGTGGGCCTGATGATCGCCGGAATCGCTCTTCTCGGTGTGATTACCGCGACTTTGGCCAGCTGGCTGGTCGACCGCGTGCGAGCAGACTCCACCAGCCAGAACGCGAACGTTGCGCACATCGACGCTCTGTCTGCTCAGATCGCCGAGATGCACCTCGAGCTAGCACAATCACATGAAGCCTTCGCCGACGAGCTCGCTTCGCTTCGTCGCAGCGGTACAAGCACCAGCGGCACGGGCGGCAGGCCGCCCAGACAGCGAGCGGGTGCGGTGATCAGCTCACGTGCACGGCGGGGCGCAGTTTCAGGTCTTTCTCGGCCTCGCGCAGCACCTCGCGAGTGACGGGAGCGACCTCGCCGCCGCCGGTGATCAAGAACTTGAGCATGTTCGACAGCGGGTTGCCTTCGGTCCACTCGAAATAGATCTCCGGAACCACCCCGGTCTCGTCGCGGATGGTCAGCAGCACCACCGCGAGGGTGTTCGGCACATTGCCACTGCGCACCTCGAGCACACGGTAGCCGTGCTTCATCACGCCGCGCACCACGAGATCTTCTTCGAAGTTCGACGAGTCTGCCGGATACACCTCGACGAAGATGATCTTCGTGCCGATCGGAATGTTGCTGTCGAGCCGCTCTTCCTTGTTCTTGATGCGGTACTCGAGCGCGCTGCCGTCGTCGGGCTCGTTGGCGATGAGGTGGATGTGGCCGCGTGGAGCATCTTGTCGCAGAAAGGCCAGCGCCGATTCATCCAGTGTGACGCTCGTGGCCCGCAGCTGGAACGAGCGTTGCACTCGCGAGACCAGCGACACCACCAAGATCGCCAGAATGAACAGCGCGGCGATGCGCACGCCGTCGGGGCGTTCGAAGACGTTGGCGACGGTGGTGTACAGGAAGACCACCGCCACGATTCCGAACCCGATGGTGCGTTTCCTCTGTTTCTGGCGGCGGGCCGACAGGGTGACGGCCACCGAGGCCGAGGTGATGAGAACAAGCACACCGGTCGCATAGGCGCCACCCTGGGCATCCACACTGGCCTGAAAGAACAGCGTGATCAAGAAGGCGATGCCCGTGAACACCAGCACGAGCGGCCGCACGGCACGAACCCATTGCGGTGCCATGCCGTACCGCGGCAGATAGCGGGGCACGAGGTTGAGCAAACCGGCCATGGCCGAGGCGCCGGCGAACCAGAGAATCGCAATGGTGCTGATGTCGTACGCGGTGCCGAAGGTCGGGCCGAGGTACTCGTGGGCGAGATAGGCCAGCGCGCGACCGTTCGCCGCACCGCCGGGCTCGAAGGCCGCCTGCGGAATCAGCAATGTGGTGACGAAACTCGAGGTGATGAGAAAGGCGCTCATGATGAGGGCAGCCGTGGTGAGCAGCCGCCAGGTGCCGCGGATGCGCCCGCGGGGGTACTGCGGGGTGTCGTCTTTGCCACCCGTGATCTGCGGCATCACGGCCACGCCGGTTTCGAAACCCGAGAGCCCGAGGGCGAGTTTCGGGAAGACGATGAGGGAGATTCCTACCATGACCAGCGGGTTGCCATGCTGTGCGTTCAGTGCGGCCCACCAGTCGGTGATCACCACCGGGTTGTCGAAGACGTGGCTGATCGACGCCAGAATGACCACGAGATTCAGCGCGAGGTAGATGGCGACGAGCACCGTGGCGATGCCGATGGCCTCTTTGAACCCGCGGATGAAGACGGCGCCGAGCAGGGCGATCAAGACCAAGGTGATGATCACCTGGTTGCCCTGGAAGAATGCGGGAGCGAACGGGTTCTCGATGGCGTGCGCGGTGGCGTCGGCCGCCGAGAGGGTGATGGTGATCATGAAGTCGGTGGCCGCGAAGCCGAGCAGTACCAGCACGAAGAGTTTGCCACCCCACCACGGCAAGAGCCGCTCGAGCATCGCGATCGAACCCTCGCCCTTGAAGCTCTCGCGAGCGACCCGGCGGTAGACCGGCAGCGCGCCGAAAAGGGTGAGCAAGACCAGCACGATCGTGGCGAAGGGTGACAGCAGACCGGCCGCGAGAGCGGCGATAGCGGGCTGGTACCCGAGGGTCGAGAAGTAGTCGACGCCGGTGAGGCACATGACGCGCCACCAGCTGTGGGTCTTCTCGGCCTTGACACCGTACGAACCCTGATACCGCCCCGACTGATCGACCAGCCCCTGCAGCAGCCAGTGGCGCAGTCGGCCGTGAGGCGCCTCGTCGGGATCGAGCACGACATGGTGCGAGACTTTCGGGTCGTTCTGGTCGAGCGGCACCGGTTTTGACGCGGGTTGCGGGTGAGGCATGGTCATCCTTCAAAGCTCGAACGGCGTCTGTGCAATAACAATACGACGGCTTCGGCGGAGGGAATGACCCGCCGGTTCAGTGAATATTCCGTACACATGCCCGTCGGTGCGCACGCATAGTTCAGCACATCCGGCTCAGTGCACGTTCCAGGCGGGCACCACATCGAAACCGTCGTCGATGAGGCCGCGGTGGAAAAACGCGACCAGATCGTCGAGCGCCCGGCCGGAGTAGCGTGCCGCCTTCGGGTAAGCGGCCCAGCTCACGCTGGTCTCGGGGTATTCGATCTCTCGAACGGCGACTCCCGCCTCCCGAAGCAGCACGGCGAGGTTCTCGCCGCCGAGCTGGGCCGCGCTCTGTTCACGGCGCTGAAGCAGGGTGGCAGGCAGTTCGCTCAGCCGTGCGACGATCGAGGCGACGAACGCCGAGGCAGTGGCGGGCGGCCCGATGAGCAGGTTGAAGTCGGGGGAGATGAGTGCCTGGCGTTCGAGGTGCGGCGTGCGCCGGTCGCGCGCGATCATCGCGGCACGGGCGGCCAGGGCGCCACCGGTGCCCGCGCCGAGCACAGCGAGCTGAGCGGTGGGATGCCGACCAGCAGCCCAGACGACGACCTGGTACGCGGCCTCGCGCTGGTCGGCGGTGCCCTCGCCGATCTCGGCGCGAACGACTTCGACGCTGCCGAGCCGCCTCACAAGGGAGCCGCAGAGCCACTCGCCCGCGCGGCGTCGCAGAGCGGCGAATTCGTCCGAGTCGGGAAAGTACACGATGACGGCGGTGGGGGAGGCGGGGGATGTGCGGGGTGGCGCGGAAGTCGTCGGCGCGTAGATCCGCAGCGCGACGCGCTCGAAGGGGGCGGTCAGCGAGTCGTCGGCAGCCGAGATGCCGCGAGGGCTGCCGCCCGCGTAGTGGCGCCGCGCAGCGGCCAGATGCGTGATGGCGAAGGCCGACCATCCACTCGCCTCAGGCGTGTTCACGATCAGACCTCGACGATGAGCAACACGGCACTATCCATAGTTCCTCACCTTACGGAAAGGTGACGCTCTGCGCCGACTCAGGACAGCGCCGGCTCCTTCGCGGCGACTACTGGAATGCTCGCCGTCTGGTACTCCGGCTCGTGCTTCGGAATGAAGAACGCGGCGACGACCCCGGCCAGTGCCACGATGGCGGCCACGCCGAAGCAGATCTGGAACGCCGAGGCGGTCGGAATCGCTCGGCCGTCGCTCAGCACAGAGTTCGAGGCCAGAATCAGCCCGAGCACCGCGGCCGCGACCGTCGAGCCGAGGCTGCGCATGACCGAGTTCAGGCCGTTGGCGGCGGCCGTCTCGGTGGCGGGAACGGAACGCATGATGAGCGTGGGCATCGCCGCGTAGGCGAAGCCCACGCCGAAACCGACGGCCGTGGCGATGAGCACGGCGTGCCACACCTCGGTCATCAGGCCGATGGCGATGACATAGCCCACGAAAATGATCGCGCCGCCGAGCACCAGTGAGACGCGTGGGCCTCGAGCAGCACTCAGCCGAGCAGCGACGGGCGCCATGAAGAACATCACGAGACCGCTCGGCATGAGGCACAGGCTCGCCACCAGCAGACTCTGACCGAGCCCGACTCCGGTTGTGGTGGGCGCTTCGAGCAACTGCGGCAGCACGGCGGCGCTGGCGAAGAATCCGAACCCGACCGTGATCGAGGCGAGGTTGGTCAACAGCACCGGGCGGCGGGCGGCGATGCGAAGATCGATGAGCGGATTGGCCGTGCGCAACTCGAAGAAGCCCCAGGCCACCAGCACGACGACACCGCCGCCGAGCATCCCGAGCGTGACAGGGCTGCCCCAGCCCCATTCACCACCCTTCGAGACCGCCAGCAGAATGCCCACGAGTCCGATGGCGAAGAAGACCGCGCCGATGAAGTCGAACGATCCGCCCGTGCGCAGGGTGCTCACCGGCACGACGGTGAAGACGAGTATCAGCGAGATCACCGCCAGAACGGCGGAGAGCCAGAACAGAACGTGCCAGTCGAAGCTCTGCGCGATGAGAGCGGAGACGGGCAGACCTACTGCCGCCCCGATGCCGAGAGTCGCACTGACGAGAGCGACGGCCCCGCCCAGCCGCTTCGGGTGCAGAACGTCGCGCAGAATGCTCACGCCGAGTGCGATCACGCCGAGGCCGGCGCCCTGCAGCACTCGGCCGACGATCATGACCAGCACGTCGTTCGACACGGCGCAGATGATCGAGCCGGCCAAGAGCAGAGCGAGAAGCACCAGAACGATGCGGCGTTTACCGAACATGTCGCCGAGCCGGCCGGCGATCGGCATCACGATGGCCGCCGACAGCAGTGTGGCGGTCAGCACCCAGGTCGCGTTCGACGCCGAGGTGTTGAGCAGCGTCGGCAGTTCGGGCAGAATCGGGGTCACCAGCGTCTGCATGAAAGCGGCAATCAGGCCGACGAAGGCGAGGGTGAAGATGATGGCCCGCTCGTTCTCGGGCTTCGTGAGCCGCTTTCGTTCGCGCGCGGTGAGAGTGCCGCTTGGTTCGGTTTCTGGCTTCGACTGATTCACTTTGTTGCCAACTGCGAAGCATCTGGGAAAATTCCAAGCGAGCGCTCAGAAATGCACTCGGGCCGGTTCATCGTCGACTCATTCTGACAGAGGGCCCACCTGTCGCGCCGAGTCGCTAGGGTGGGCTGCATGACAAGCACCGCCAGCCCCACCAGTCTCTTCACCGGCCCCATTCGAACGGGCGTCATCGGCTTCGGCCTCTCGGGCAGCGTGTTTCACGCGCCATTCGTGGCGGCCGACGAACGATTCGCGCTCGACGCGATCGTCACCAGCAACGCTGAACGTCAGGCTGCCGCTCACGCCGAGTATCCGGATGCCGGCATCCTCGCCACGACGGCCGAATTCTTCGAGCATGCCGACGACCTCGACCTCGTCGTGATCGGATCGCCGCCCGAGTCGCACTATCCGCTGGCGCTCGCCGCGATCAATGCCGGGCTGTCGGTGGTGATCGACAAACCGTTCGCGGCCAGCGTCGCCCAGGCCACCGAGCTCATCGAGCGTGCCGAAGAGCTGGGCGTCGCTCTGACGGTGTTTCAGAACCGCCGGTGGGATGGCGACTTTCTCACCCTGCGCACGCTGCTCGACGAGCATGCCTTGGGCGACGTGTACCGGTTCGAGTCGCGCTTCGAATGGTGGAAGCCGCAGGGCGGGCGCGACTGGAAGAAAGAGGCGAGCGTCGCCCAGGGCGGCGGCATCCTCTTCGATCTCGGGTCGCACCTCATCGATCAGGCGTTGCAGCTGTTCGGCCCGGTCGACGAGGTGTACTCCGAGGTGTCGACCCGGGTCGCCGGCGCGGGAGCCGATGACGACGATTTCGTGGGGCTGCGACACATCTCGGGTGTGAGCAGTCACCTCTGGATGAATTCGCTTGCCGCCCAGCGCGGCGCTCGTTTTCACGTGCTCGGTTCGGCGGGCGCCTATACGAAGTGGGGCCTCGACGGCCAGGAAGACGCGCTGCTCGCCGGCGCGCGCCCGCTCGACGAGGGCTTCGGCGTCGAGCCGGAATCGACGTGGGGGGTGCTCGGCGTCGACGGCTCACTCGAGAAGCGGCCGACCGAACGTGGTGACTACCGTGGGTTCTACCGGGTGCTCGGCGACGCGCTCACCACGGGTTCCGCGCTGCCAGTCGACCCGAAGAGTTCGCTCGAGACCCTCGCCATCATCGAGCAGATTCATCAGAAGCGGGCTTAGGCTTTTGTGATGCGGCCGACGATCGGGGTGACAGGGGTCACGGGTCACGTGGGTGGTCTCGTGGCACGTGCGCTGGTTCAGGATGATCGAAGCCTTCGTTTCATTGTGCGCGACGCCGCTCGAGTGCCCGACTTCGCGACCGACGGTGCTATTGGCGGGCCCGATACCGCCGGCTCGCGCGCAGACACCCCTGCAGGCATCCCTGCAGACATCTCGATCGGCGTCACCGAGTACCGCCACGCTCACGCGGGGCGGCGGGCGCTCGAGGGCGTCGATGTACTGTTCATGGTGTCGGCGGCTGAGTCACCCGATCGGGTCGCTGAGCATGTGCAGTTCATCCAGTCGGCCGTCGAGGCAGGTGTGTCGCACATCGTCTACACCTCGTTCACCGGAGCCGGGCCGCACGCCAGCTTCACGTTGGCGCGCGATCACGGCGACACCGAAGACGTGCTGCGGGCGTCGGGGCTCGACTACACGTTTCTGCGCGACAACTTCTACCTCGATCTGCTGCCGCAGTGGGCCGACGAGAACGGCGTGATCCGCGGGCCGGCGGGTGACGGTCAGATCGCGGCGGTGGCACGGGCCGACGTCGCCGACGTGGCCGTGGCGGTGCTTCGCGACCCGGCGGCGCATCGCAATGCGGTGTACGCGTTGACAGGCGGAGAAACCGTGACGTTCGCCGACGTTGCTCGCCGAACGGCGGCTGCCACGGGGCGCACGATCACCTTCGTGAACGAGACGGTCGACGAGGCGTACGCGTCACGGGCTGTATACAACGCGCCGGCATTCATGGTGGATGCCTGGGTGAGCACCTACACAGGCATTCGCGACGGCGAGTTGGCGGCTATCAGCCCCGACGTGAAGCGGGTGACGGGGCACGCGCCGCGCACCCTCGAAGATGTGCTGGCCGGGCGATAGAAGGGACATGCGCGTGGAACACGACGACGAACTGCAGACAGCCGAACAGGTGCAGCTGACTGACGTCGAGAGTGTGTCTGCGGTGCCCGAAGGCGCACCAACGCTCGTACCCGAACAGATCGTGCTGCCCGACCAGACCGTCGATCTGGGCTTTCAGCGCGCGCCGGCCGATGCGCCGACCATCGACATCGAGACGCTCGGCGGCACCCTGCGCGGCTCGACCGAGGGTGACCTGCTGCGCTTTCGCGGCATCCGGTATGCCACCGCGGCGCGCTTCGAGGTGCCGAACCCGGTCGAACCGTGGAGCGGTGTGCGCGAAGCGCTCAGCGACGGGCCGATGTGCCCCCAGCCCAAGTTCGGGCTGAGCCTGCTGGCGCTGCCGAAGCGCATTCCACCGATGAACGAAGACTGCTTCTTTCTGAATATCACCCGCCCGGCCGGCGAAGCGGATGCGCCCCGGCCAGTGATGGTGTGGATTCACGGCGGCGCCTACGTGAATGGCGCCGGCGGCGGTGAGATCTACGACCCATCACGCATCGCGCGTGATGGCGACGTCATCGTGGTCGGCTTCAACTACCGCCTCGGCGTGTTCGGGTTTCTGCCGATCGACGGCGTCGCGCCGGCGAACCTCGGCATGATCGATCAGCTCACCGCGCTGGAATGGGTCAAACAGAACATCGCGCGCTTCGGCGGCGACCCCTTGAACATCACGCTGTTCGGCCAATCCGCAGGGGCCGACTCCATCGCGCATCTCCTCGCCATTCCCGAGGCAGACGACCTCTATCACCGGGTCATTCTGCAGAGCCCGCCGCTCGGTCTGAATGTCGGTCGCGAAACACTCGCACGGCAGCTCAGCGCGAAGTTCGTTGCTGCCCTCGGCGACGCTGCGGCCGGGGCAGACCCGCGCACCGCGCCCGTGCTCTCGATGCTGCACGCCCAGGTCGCTGCAATGAAGGGGCTGACCGGCGATCGTCTCACGGCGGGAATGCCGTATGCGCCGACGCCGGGAGTCTGGCCGATCGCTCCGTCGGGCGAGCGTGCGGCGCGGCTCGCTCGACGCGCGCCGCACATCGACGCGATCATCGGATACAACCGTGACGACTTCAGCCCGTTTATCGATGCTGTCTCGGTCTTGCGGGTGGCACAGGCATCCAAGGCCTTCAGGCCCTTCACCGAACCGGTGTCGTACGCGCTGACCCGCCGCGGTTTCGGCGCTCCCTCGCTGAAGCTGGCCCGAGATCTCGCAGCTGCGGGAGCCCAGGTGTTCACGTACCGTTTCGACTGGCGCCCGTCCGGCACGCAGTGGGGCGCGTGCCACTGCATCGAGCTGCCGTTCTTCTGGGCCGATGAAGAGTACTGGCGCGGGTCGCCGATGCTCGGCGGCGTGAAATGGGCCGATCTCGACCGGTTCGGCCGGGTGTTGCGGCGCACCTGGACGACGTTCGCGCGCACCGGGCGGGCGAACGACATTTCAAACCCGAATTTCACGCTCAAACGTGCGGGAGACCGGCAGGGTATTCGACGGCGCGGCGGCTTACGATAAGGCCATGAGCATCGACGCTTCGAGCATGACCGACACATCGTCACCCGTGAATCCGCCTGCCGCCTCGGGCATCGACGACCTCGTGGCGCGACTGCGAACCACGTTCGACGCCGGGATCACGAAGCCGTATGCCTGGCGCATCCGCCAGCTGAAGGCGCTGAGGGCGCTCCTGCTCGAGAACACGCCCGAGATCGAGGGTGCGCTGATCGCCGATCTGAAGAAGAATCCGGCCGAGGCGCAACTCACCGAGATCGGCTTTGTGCTCGCCGAGATCGAGAACACCCTCACCAACCTCAAACGCTGGCTGCGCCCGAAGCATGTGCCGACGCCGCTGTTGATCGCCCCCGCGTCGGCCACGACCGTGCGCGAGCCGCTCGGCGTCGTTCTGGTGATCGCGCCATGGAACTACCCCGTTCAGCTGCTGCTCGTTC
Source organism: Subtercola sp. (assembly GCA_025463745.1). Classification (GTDB taxonomy): domain Bacteria; phylum Actinomycetota; class Actinomycetes; order Actinomycetales; family Microbacteriaceae; genus Subtercola. The sequence goes on along the minus strand of JAODBB010000206.1, from coordinate 9,736 downwards.
CCGTCATCGGTGCGCTGGCGGCCGGCAATGCGCTGGTCGCAAAACCGAGCGAGCTCGCCCCGAAGACGTCGGCGGTCTTCGCCCGGCTGTTCGCTCGGTACTTCGACACTCGTGCCGTGGCCGTGGTCGAAGGCGGCGTGCCCGAGACGACCGAGGTGCTGAAGCAGCGCTTCGACCACATCTTCTACACCGGCAACGGCCGGGTCGGGCGCATTGTGATGCAGGCCGCGGCCGAGCACCTCACACCGGTCACGCTCGAGCTCGGCGGCAAGTCGCCGGTGTACGTCGATGACACCGTCGACCTCTCGATCGTCGCGCACCGCGTCGCGTGGGCGAAGTTCATGAACGCAGGCCAGACCTGCGTCGCCCCCGACTATCTGCTGGCCACTCCGGCTGTCGCAGCTGCCCTCGAGCCGCTGCTGGTCGAGGTGATCGCCGAGTTCTACGGCGCAGATCCGGCGACGAGCGACAGCTACGGTCGCATCATCAACGACTCGCAATTCACCCGTCTCACCGGGCTCCTCGAGGGTGAGACGGTAGTCACCGGGGGCGACTCGGATGCCCGCACCCGCTACCTCGCGCCGACGGTGCTGCACGATGTGAGCCGTGATGCGGCCATCATGGCGCAAGAGATCTTCGGGCCGATTCTGCCCATCGTCACTGTCGACTCGCTGAATGATGCGATTGGGCACATCAACGCCGGAGACAAGCCGCTGGCACTGTATGTGTTCAGCAACTCCAAGGCGGTCAGGCGGCGCTTCATCACCGGTACCTCGTCGGGCGCTCTCGCGTTCGGTGTGCCGGCCGCGCATCTGCTCGTGCAGGGGCTGCCGTTCGGGGGAGTCGGTGCCAGCGGAATGGGCGCCTACCACGGCGAACGCAGCATCGATGTGTTCAGTCACGAGAAGGCCGTGCTGAGCAAGATTCTGAAGCCTGACACGTTTAACTTGGTGTATCCGCCGTTCACGCAGAAGAAAGATGCGTTCATCCGCGGTTTCCTCAGAAAGCTCATCTAACGCGAGTACAGTCGGCATACGTGCAGACATCAGAGATCATCTCCACCCGAATCGAGACCGATTCCCTGGGCAGCGTCGAGATTCCGGGTGACGCCTATTGGGGCATCCACACCGCTCGCGCACTCGAGAACTTTCCCATCAGCAGGCGGCCCATCTCGGTGTACCCCGATCTGATCGACGCGCTGGTGATCGTGAAGCAGGCCGCTGCACGGGCGAACGCCGAGATCGGCGTCATCTCGCCCGAGAAGGCGCGTTTCATCGACGAAGCGTGCCAGCTGGTGCGCGACGGAAAGTTTCACAACGAGTTCGTCGTCGGCGTCATCCAGGGCGGCGCGGGCACCTCCACGAACATGAACGCGAACGAGGTGCTGGCGAACATCGCACTGGAGCTGATGGGGCGGCCAAAGGGTGACTACGCCGCGCTGCATCCTCTCGACGATGTCAACCGCAGCCAGAGCACGAACGATGTCTACCCGACGGCCGTGAAACTCGCGCTGTGTTTCGGGTTGCAGCGACTGCTGGTCGAACACGAGCTGCTGCGCGACTCGTTCGCCGCGAAGGGTGTCGAATTCAACGACGTTCTGAAGATCGGCCGCACCCAGCTTCAGGATGCTGTGCCGATGACCCTCGGCCAAGAGTTCCACGGCTTTGCTACCACGCTCACCGAAGACAACCAGCGCCTAGCCGAAACGGTGCCGCTGCTCTGGGAGATCAATCTCGGGGCAACCGCCATCGGCACCGGAATCACTGCAGACCCGCGGTATGCCGATGCCGTACGGCGACACCTGCGCCACCTGACCGGCTTCGAATACGTCACTGCACCCGACCTCATCGAGGCCACCAGCGACGCCGGCGTGTTCATGCAGCTCTCGGGCATTCTCAAGCGCTCGGCCATCAAGCTCAGCAAGATCTGCAACGACCTGCGCCTGCTGTCGAGCGGGCCGCAGGCGGGGTTCGGCGAGATCAATCTGCCCGCGCGTCAGGCCGGTTCGAGCATCATGCCGGGCAAGGTGAACCCGGTCATCCCCGAGGTGGTCAACCAGATCGCGTTCTCGGTGGCCGGGGCCGACGTGACGGTGACCATGGCGGCCGAAGGCGGTCAGTTGCAGCTCAACGCCTTCGAGCCCGTTATTGCGCATTCGCTGCTGCAGAGCATCGCCTGGATGACGCAGGGCTGCCTGACCCTGCGTGTGAACTGCATCGACGGCATCACCGCGAACCTCGACCGGCTCGACCGCTTGGTCTCGACCTCGGTCGGTGTGGTCACCGCGCTGACTCCCTACATCGGGTACTCCGCGTCGTCGGCCCTCGCCAAGACCGCGTTGCTGACCGGCCGCAACATCGCCGACCTCGTTGTGGAGGCTGATCTGATGACGCGTGAGCGGGTCACGAAGCTGCTCTCGCCGGCCAGGCTCTCCGGGCTCGAAACGGCTACCAGCGCGATTCCCATCATCACGGAACGTGACCTTGCGGAGGCCTCCCGTGTGGCGGGAGCCGAGCGGGTGAACGTGGTCAGTTCAGACGCGGAGGCACTGACTTCCGCCGCCGAAGAAGGTCGGCCTGTTCTCGAATAGCGCGGCCCTCTTCGATATCGCGCACGTGATGCTTGTCCAAGATGCGGATGCGCTGCGAATCGCGAAGCGGCATCAGAATCACATCTTCTGACGGAAGCCCGGCGACCAGCTGGCGCGCCCGGGTGAGCTCGGCATCCACTTCGACACCGATGACCAGCGCGAGGTTCGAGAAGAAGAGAAAGATCAGCGTGATGATGGCGCCGCCGAGGAGGCCGTAGAACCGGTCGTACCCGGCGAAGTTGCCGATGTAGAACGAGTACGCGGTTGTGGCGGCGCCCCACGCGACGATGGCGAACCCGGCGCCCACTGAGAGCCAGCGAACCCGCGGGCGCCTGACATTCGGGGTGCCGTAATAGAGCACGATGACGGTGAACACCGCGAGCAGAACGAGCAGCGGCCACTTGAGCACGCTCCACACGCCGACCGCGATCATCGGCCAGCCGAGCGTCGCCACGACGGTTCGCGCTACCTCGGGGGTGACGACGACGATCAGAATGATCACCGAGAGCAGTGCGATCAGTACAAGAGATTCGAGCAGCATCAGCAGGCGGAGCTTGACGAATCGCCGCCCCTCGACGACGCCGTAGATGCCGTTCACGCTGCGGCCGAATGCGGTGGCGTAACTCGCGCCTGTCCAGATGGTGAGCCCGACACCGATCACCAGTGTCACCACGGGGTCGGGCATCTTCGTGAATTGTTCGAGGGCGAGGCGGGTGGTCTCGGCCGTCGATTTCGGAACGAACGTACCGATGACGTTGAGAATCACGCGCACCACGTCGCCTTGGGGGTCGAGCAGGGCCACGATCGAGACGACCGCGAGCGTTGCGGGAAACAACGCGAGAGCTGAGAAGAACGTCAAAGCGGCGCCCGAGTCGAGCCCGCGATGCAGAAAGAACCCGTAGTACGAGCGCCTCATCGCGTAACGCACGGCTGTGCGGTCGAGTTCGCGGTAGTCGGCGCTGACACCCTTACGCCGAATGGCCCTGTGGGCGGCGATGCGCTCGTGAACGGTGGCTGCCGAGTATTCGGCTGCGGAGTATTCGGGTGCGGAGTATTCGGGTGCGCCGAAATCGGGTCGGGAGTGTTCGGCCTGCTCGGGCTCGGTTGTGCTCACGCCTGTGGCCGTGGCCGAATCGAGAGCGGAAGCACAATCCAGAGCACGGCGAGAATCAGCAGCGCTGCGATGCCGGCGACGAGGGATGCGGTGTTGCCGACGACCACGTCGAAGATGAACACGATTGTGCCGGTCAGTACCAGCGACACCACCGCAAGAGTCACCAATGCGAGGCGATTGCCTGTCGTCACGATCTGTGCTTTCGCGCCATGCCGGAACAGGGCGCGATGTACGGCCACCGGGGTCAGGGCGAGCGCGGTGGCGAGGGCCGATCCGGCGACGAGGCAGAGGTACAGGGTGGTCTGAAGGGCGTCCAGCTCCGAGAATTTCGCCTGAAAGGGCAGGGTGAGCAAGAACCCCGTCAGAATCTGGGTTCCGGTCTGAACGACCCGAAACTCTTGAAGCAATTCGCTCCAATTGCGTTCGAGCTTCTGCATGGACGATTCACCGGGGCCCGGCGGTGGCGTTCCGCTGTCGGGCGAGTCGGTCGTCGATGCTTCGGTCATGGTGCGATTTTACGGGTACCCGGGCGCTGAGCACGCCGATTCGGCGGGTGCGCCGAAGCTGTGGCGGGCGGCGGCCTGCATTTGCCGAGATAGACTGGTCTGCCGGATTTTTGAGGGGTATCAAACGTGGTTTCTGCTGAACTCGATCGTGAACGTGACTACGTTGCCAAGCTCTATGAACGCCTTGACGAGCTGCGAGCAGAGGCCCAGCAGCAGCTCGTGCGGGTTCATGCGCAAGACGTGGGTGGCAACCACCAGAGCCGGTCTGAGCGTGATGCGTTCGCCCGGGTGTTCGAAGACCGCATCGCTCAGCTGAACGATGTGGATGAGCGGCTCGCCTTCGGGAGGCTCGAAGTCGCCGCGGGTCAGGGCGGCGACGGCGGTGCCGCGGGTAGCGCTGACGCCGGCGCGAGCGACAACGCCACCGGGGCTGCAGACTCAGACTCAGACTCCGACTCAGACTCCGACTCAGACTCCGCGTACCGCTACATCGGCCGCATCGGGCTGCGTGACGAGAACCTCAAGCCGATACTGCTCGACTGGCGCGTGCCGCAGGCGGGCCCCTTCTACCAGGCGACCGCGGCGACGCCGATGGGCATCCGGTCACGCCGTCACTTGTTGAGCAAGGGCCGGCGCATCGTGAAGATCGAAGACGAGATCTTCGACAGCAGTGCGCTGAGCGCCGAAGAGGCGGGCGCGCTGCAGGGTGAGGGGGCGCTGATGGCCTCGCTGTCGACGCAGCGCACCGGGCGCATGCACGACATCGTGGCGACGATTCAGGCGGAGCAAGACCGTATCATCCGGTCGCCGCTGGCGGGTGTGCTCGTGGTGCAGGGTGGGCCCGGCACCGGAAAGACCGCCGTGGCGCTGCACCGTGCCGCGTACCTGCTCTACTCGTACCGCGACCGGCTGAAGTCGTCGGGTGTGCTCGTGGTGGGCCCGAGCCCCGCTTTTCTGCAGTACATCGAAGCAGTGCTGCCGAGTCTCGGCGAGTCAGGCGTGGTGCTCTCGAGCGTGGGCCAGCTCTACCCGGGCATCGAAGCGACCGTCGACGACATACCCGAGGTTTCGCGAGTGAAGGGCGCCGCTGAAATGGCAGCGCTCATCGAACGTGCCATTCGCTCGCGCCAGAGAGTGCCGCGCGAACCGCAGCAACTCGACGTGAACGGCGAACTGCTCACGCTCGAGCCGCACGTCATCGCGAACGCCATGGCACGGGCGCATGAGAGCCGCAAACCGTACAACGAGGCCCGGGTGACGTTCGTCAAGTCGGCGCTGGCCGAGCTGACCCGGCTGCTCGCCGCTCAGCTGCGTTCACACGGCAACACGGTCGATGAAGACGACTACGGCTGGCTGCGGGAAGACCTGCGCTCGTCGTACGACGTGAAGGTCGCCCTCAATTCGGCCTGGATTCCGCTGACCCCGCAGAAATTGCTGCAAGACCTCTACGCCCGGCCGCAGTGGCTCGCCGAGCTGACGCCGGGCTGGAGCTCCGAAAAGCGCGCCCTGCTGCGGCGCGAACGTGATGCACCGTTCACCGTGTCAGACATCGCCCTGCTCGACGAGGCGGCCGAGCACCTCGGCGAGCACAACGAGCGCCAGGGCGCGGCCGACCGTGAGGCGAAGCAGCAGCGCAAGCGCGACATCCAGAACGCCGAACAGGCCATCAAGAACATGGATGTCGAGGGCCTCGTACGCGCTGAAGACCTCGCCGACAACTTCGCCGAGCAGGCCTCACGCGGCACCACGGCCGAGCGGGCGGCGTCAGACCGCACTTGGACGTACGGGCACATCGTGGTCGACGAGGCGCAAGAGCTCTCACCCATGCAGTGGCGCCTGTTGCGCCGCCGAGGGCCGCTGCGGTCGTTCACCATCGTCGGCGACATCGCCCAGGCCAGCGCCGCAGCGAGTGCGAGCAGCTGGCGCGAGGCCGTGGCTCCGCTCGTCGGCCGCGCGAAGCTCGGCGAGGGCTGGCGCCTCGAAGAGCTCACCGTGAACTACCGGACTCCGGCACAGATCGCCGATGCGGCGCAGGCTTTCGCCGAAGAACAAGGGCTGCCGGTGACTCGTTCGACCTCTGTTCGGGAGAGTGAATGGCCGATCAGTACCGTGCGGGCATCCGATGGCAGACCGGGGGAGCCGAACGGTTCGGCGCTGAACCGGGCGGTTCTGGATGCCGTGACCACCGATCGCCGCATCGACCCCGTCGGCACGGTCGGGGTCATCGTGGTGCCCGCGGCGCTCGCGAGCACGTTCGAGTACGTCTCGGCGGCCTTGCCCGGCGACGTGGGTCTGGGTGCGGTCGGATTGGCCCGTTCCGTCGCCGTCATGACACCGCAGGAGGCGAAGGGCCTCGAATTCGACTCGGTGGTCATCATCGATCGGGAGCGCATTCTGCGCGAGATTCCGCGCGGCGCTTCGGCGCTATACGTGTCTATGACGCGGCCGACGCAGCGCCTCACGTTCGTGGAGCCGGCGTCGGCACTGCCCGGGTCGGCGCAGCTCGCGTGAGCACAGCCCGCGTGAGCACAGCCCGCGTCGGCACTGCTCGCGTGAGTTGAGTCAGTTGCGACAAAATGAGGTCGGCGTACCTGCCTCATTTTGTCGCAGCTGTCTCACGTCTGATTGGATAGGGATATGACAGATCTCACTACCAAACCCGAACTCGACGCACCCGACGGCCCTGCGCCCGAGACTCTCGAAATCATCGACATCGTCGCAGGCGACGGCCCTGAGGCCACCGCCGGTTCGACCGTCGATGTGCACTACCTCGGTGTCGACTACGAAACCGGCGACGAGTTCGACTCGTCGTGGAGCCGCGGCACCTCGATCAACTTTCCGCTGCGCCAGCTGATCGCTGGCTGGCAGCAGGGCATTCCGGGCATGAAGGTCGGTGGGCGCCGTCAGCTCACCGTTCCGCCCGAACTGGCCTACGGCCCAGCGGGCGGCGGCCACCAGCTCTCCGGTCGCACCTTGATCTTCGTGATCGACCTCAAGGGTGTGAGCTGAGCTGTGTTTATTTGTGCGCCGCCGCCTCTGCGGCGCACTGCCGGCATGCGCACTGCAGTAGTTGCGCCGGGTGACGAAAAAAGCGACGTACACGCCGGCGCTTTTTTCCGATTCCGTTGCGCGCGGCGTTCAGCGTAAGCCAGGCACTTCGAACCCGTTGCTGTAGCAGAAAGACCGTTACGGCAGCGGGTTCTGTGCGTCGTAGTGGCGGAAGCGCGGGCTCGCCCGAACGAGCACGCCGATGATCACGATGATCAGAATGCCGCCGAGCAGCGGCGGAAACCACACCGCTGCGAAAGCGGCGAGAATGCCGATGTAGGCGTCGCCCACTCGCGGGCCACCGGCGACCACCACCGTGAACACACCCTGAATGCGGCCACGCATGTTGTCGGGCACAGCCGCCTGCAACAGCGTCGAGCGGAAGATGGCGCTGACGTTGTCGGCCGCCCCGGCTCCGGCGAGAAAAATGAATGCGGCGATGAGCGCGACGACATTCGCGTCAGCGATCGAATCGCCGATGGAATGCAACTCGGGGTTCTGCAGCGCAGTGATCAGCAGCACGACGCCGAACGCCAAGATGAAGGCGCCGTAAACGGTGATGGCTCGCCCGATGGCCTTTCCTTGCCAGCGCACGTGACCGAGCCGACCGGAGAAGACGCTGCTGAGCAGCGCGCCCACGGCGACCGCTGCCGTGAGCAGACCGACGCTGATGGCTCCGCCCCCGATGAGCACGGCGCCGACCGCCGGAAACAGCACACGCGGCTGGCCGAACGTCATCGCTACGATGTCGACGATGAACGACATGCGCACGTTCGGTGCGCTCTTCAAGAAGGCGATGCCGTCGGCCACTGCCGAGAAGCCCGCACGCCCCTGCGTGCCTTCGGGAATGATGCGCGGCAGCGAGAAGATGCCAAGGAAGGCGGCCACGAACAGAATGACGTCGACCGTATAGGTCCACTGGATGCCGACGGTCGCGACGAGCACGCCGGCCAGTGCGGGCCCGATGGTGATCATCGCACCCATGCTGATGCCGTTCAGCGCGCTGGCCGCGGGTAACAGTTCTTTCGGCAGCAGTCTCGGCACGATGGACTGGCGGGTCGCGCCGATTACCGTCGCGGCCACCGCGATGACGGTGGAGAGTACGTAATACGGCCACACAACGTCGACGTGGCCCCAGGCGATACCGGCCAATGTCGCCGTCGACACCCAGGCCACGATCGCCGAGACGAGCGCGACGAGCCGTCGGTCGAACGTGTCAGCGAGAACCCCGCCGTACAGGCCGAAGATGATCATCGGAACCAGCGCGAACACGCCCACGAGCGAGACGGCGAACGTCGACCCGGTCAAGTCGTAGATGTGCAGGCCGACCGCCACGATGGTCATCTGGCCGCCGATACCCGAAATGGCGCCGCCGACCCACAGCCGCGCGAACGGCGGGCTGGCTCGCAGGGGAGTCAGATCGACGAAGCGGCTGTGCCGAGTCAGCGGTTCGGTCGATGGTGACTCACTCGGCAGTGGCGCTCTAGACCGTGGCCCACCCGTCAGCGACTCGCTCGTCGGCGCGGGCAGCATGAACGGCTCGGCGCTGTGCACCGAATCGACGCTGGCCGGCTCGTCGGACTGCCGTGTTTCGACGGGATCGAGAGGGTCATCGTGGCTCACCGCGCGAACCGATTGGCTTGGGCTGCCACGCGCATGAAGAAAATCCGTTTCGTAACTGTGGAATGTGTCTAACCCATTCCGCTGAATTAGTTGCTAGGCGCTAACCTCACTACTCGACACTACGACACTCACACCCCCAGGAGATTCACTGTGACATTCGCCGACGAGGTGGGCCCCGGCCTGACCGGTATCGAACAGCTTCGCGCGCTCATCGCCAACGGGGTGCAGCCACCCATCGGCCAGACGATGGAGTTCGATCTCGTGTCGATCGACAAAGGCCGAGCCGTCTTCACCGGAAGACCGACCCAGCGCGTGTACAACCCCATCGGCTCGGTGCACGGCGGGTACGCGGCAACCCTGCTCGACTCGGCCTGCGGCTGCGCGGTGCACTCGCTGCTGAAGGCCGATCAGGCCTACACGACTCTGGAACTCAAGGTCTCGTACCTGCGCGCCATCACCTCCGAGACCGGCGAGGTTCGTGCTGAGGCGAAGGTCATCAAGATGGGTGGTCGAGCGGCGTTCACCGAAGCAACGCTGACGGATGCCCGGGGCACCCTCTTGGCCACGGCCACCTCGACGCTGCTGGTCTTCCCGCGCTAGTGGGTGCGGCGGCGTAGTTCGCGAACCGAGAGCCCTCTCGCTGCCCACAGCGAGCATGTCATTCGCCGAGCCGAGGGGCTGAGCGAAGATCATTCGGTAACGCACGGAGCGTCTGCTCATGGAGCGTCTGCTTGTGCGTGTGTGTGTCCGACGCGTCGCCTGGTGCAGGGTCTGGGTGTTTGTGTCCGGTCGATTTCGGGTGGTGGGATGATGTGGGGTGCTCCGTTGATCATGATGAGTTGCCACCTGCTGTGA
>JAODBB010000152.1 GCA_025463745.1 Subtercola sp. | reverse complement strand
GCGTGGTCGTCGAACGTCATATTCTGATCGGCTACATCTCCTCGAGCGCCTTCGCCGCACTGGCCGGCGTTCTGCTGGCAGGGTATGCCGGAACCGCCAGCTACGACATCGGAGTCTCCTACCAGCTACCGGTCATCGCGGCAGTCGTGGTCGGCGGCGCAGCGCTCGCCGGTGGGCGCGGGAGTGTGGTCGCCACGGCGGTAGCCTGTCTCCTGCTCACGCTGGTCGTACAGATGGTTCTGACCCTCGGGGCGCCCACGTCGGTGCAGCTGCTCGTGCAGAGCATCGTTCTGGGCATCGCGGCGACTGTTCGACTCTTGCCCTGGTCGAAGATCACCGACCGGATGACCGCCCGACGAACTGCCAAGGCCGCCGCCTCGTGACAGCACAGTCCCGCCGCCTCGTGACCGTAGCCGCCTCGTGACAGCAAAGGAAGCACATGTCGCTCACCACTGAGTTCGCCGCCAAGGTCGCCATCGTCACCGGCGGCGCGAACGGAATGGGCGAGCGCGTCGCGCACACTCTCGCCGAGGCCGGGGCGACGGTGGTCGTCGCCGATCGCGACGCCGAACGCGGGGCATTGGTGGTCGATGAGATCGGTGCGGCCGGAGGAGTGGCGTACTTCAGCCATGTCGACGTGAGCGTCGAATCGGAGGTGAAGCATCTCATCGAGTCGGTTCTCTCGTCGCACGGTCGTATCGACGTCATCGACAACAACGCAGCTGCCCTCGAGCTGACGGCGAACGACGGCCCGATCGCCGAACTCGAGGCAGACGTCTTCACCGATTCGCTGCGCGGTGACCTGTTCGCGCCCTTTCTCTGCTGCAAGTACGTCATCCCTGCGATGGTGCAGGGCGGCGGTGGCAGCATCATCAACATGGCTTCGGTGTCGGGGTTCGCCGGTGAACTCACCCTTTCGGCCTACGGCATCGCGAAGGCCGGGGTGATGCAGCTGACGCGAGCGGTGGCGACGCAATACGGCCGGCAGGGCATCCGGTGCAATGCCATCGCGCCCTCGTTCGTGACGACGCGGAACAACGACCTGTATGCGCCACCGGAGCTGCAGGGAATCTACGAGCGGGTGACGCCGGTCGACCGCGTGCCGAGCCCGCAAGACATCGCCGACGCCGTGGCCTTTCTCGCGTCGGAGAGATCGCAGATGATCAACGGTCAGGTGATCGCTGTCGATGGTGGCCTCAGGGCCGCTTCGCCGATCGTCGCCGGCTACCGCGGCTGGCAGGAGTCGGGCCGGTAGTCTTCCGGCAGTCACCCGCTCAGTGCGCTCACCCGCTCAGTGCGCTCACCCGCTCAGTCCACGCCGAGCGCCTGGCGAACCTGCTCGCGCAGCTCCTGCCTGGCCACCTTCCGGCTCGTGGTCTCTGGCAGCTGCGACACGAAGAGCACTCGTGAGGGCTTCTTGTAACTCGCCATACCGCGCCGACAATACTCGATGACGATCTCTTCGGTGAGCCTGGCCGCGGGGTCTGCGACGACGACCGCGACGACCGTCTGGCCCCAGCGCGGATGCGGTGCTCCGACGACGGCCACGCGGCGTACGCCCGGCAGCGTGGCGATGTAGTGCTCGAGCTCACTCGGGTACACGTTCATGCCGCCGCTGACGATCAGGTCGTTGCGGCGATCGGTGACGTGAACATAGCCGTCGGGGTCGATGGTGCCGAGGTCTCCCGAGTGAAACCAGCCGTTCTGCAATGCGGCGCGGCTCGCCTCGGGGTTCTTCCAGTACCCGCTCATCAGCGCGGGCGACGCGATGAGTAGCTCGCCGACCGTGTCGCCGTCGGCGGGGGCCGGATGCCCGTCGGTGCCGATCACGCGAACATCCACGTTGAAGGCGGGGCGCCCCACCGAGCCGAACACGGGCGAAGTCGAGGTGGCGCCGAAGTAGTCGCGTTCAGTCGTCGCCGCGGCGAGGCCGCCCGAATGCTCCGTCATGCCCCAGCCCTCGAGAAGACGCGAACCGATCACGGAGTACAGGGCGGCGAGGTGGGTCGGGTCGGCCTTGCTCGCCGAATGCAGCACCGTCTCGAGCGTTCGCCACGCCTCGCGATCACGGTCGAGCAGCTCGGTCAGCTCGCCGAGCAAGGGTGACGGAATATAGGTGAACGAGATGCGGTCGCGCCGAATCGTGTCGAGCAGATCGGCCGGAGCCCACGTGCCCATCACGGTGAGCGTGCCGCCCATGCGCAGAGTCGTGAGAACCTGAGCCGGAATGACCGAGACGAACGACATCGACCCCGTCAGCGCGACGGTGGGGTATTCGCCGAACCGATACGAAATCGAGTTCTGAACGCCGAGCGCGAGCACGCTGCCATGGGTCAGCATCGCGCCCTTGGGGCGGCCGGTGGTTCCGCTGGTGTAGCCCAAGATGAACAGATCGTCGGGCTCGATCAAGACAGCCGGGCGAGCGGCCGAGGCGGTGCTCACGAGGCTCTCGTAGTCTGTGGTGCGCGCGACGGGTGCCTCCGATCGGAGTACGCCGTGCGAGGGGCCAGAGCCGCGGTCGCCGCGCGTCCTGCCTCCGACCCGAACGGCGATGGTCTCACTCCAGATCCCGGCGTCGAGCTCAGCCACTTTTTCGTCTTGGTCGGGCGTCCACACGAGCAACCGCGCCTCGGAATCGGCGAGCAGGTAGGCGGCCTCGCTCGCCACGTAGCGGGCATTGATCGGGCAGACCACCAGCCCCGCCTTGGCAGCCGCGAGGTAGAGCTCGATGTATTCGAAGCGGTCGTCCATCCACGCCGCGATGCGCTCTCCCCGGCTGAGGCCCAGCCCGATCAGAGCATTCGCGAATCGGCTCGAGCGCTCGTCGAGATCGGCGTAGGTGCGCAGCTGGCCGTCACGGCTGCGCAGGGCAGGGCGATTCGGATGCCGCCGGGCACCGAACTCGACAAGATCGCCGACGTTCTCGGGTTGCACTTTCACGGTCTCATCGCTCCGATCTGCATTGACCAAACGGTTGGCTAGTTGAAGTAACCGTACCGCATCTCTTGTGCTGGCAGTTCGACCAGGGATATCTTCAAGCAACCACACGTTTGGTCGAAATGTGCATTCGAAGGAGAGGCAGCAGATGGTGCTCGAAGTCAGCAGATGGAGTCCGCCCGAGATCGTCGAGGTGGCGGTCAGCGAAGACGAACGGGAATGGGTGCCGACAGCGAACCCCGGGGTGCACGTGCGGCCGCTGCTGTTCGACACGGTTCGTGGCGCGTGGGTGAATGTGACTCGCATCCGCACCACCGGCCTGATCACGCGGCACGCGCATCCGTGCCCTGTGCACGCCTACGTCATCAAGGGGCAATGGAAATACCTCGAGCGTGAGTGGCCCGCGACGGCAGGCGAGTACGTGTACGAACCGCCGGGTGACATTCACACGCTCACCGGCCACGAAGAAGAGTCGCTGACCATGTTCTGGATCACCGGCACTCTCGTCGAGCTCGATGAAGACGGCAAGACCACCGGCTATGCCGACGTGTTCACCCGTATCGCCCAGGCCGAGGCGCACTACGAAGCGGTGGGGCTGGGCGCCGACTACGTGAAGAAGTACATCAGGTGACGCTCGTCACCTCGATGTTCGATCTGTCGGGCAAGGTAGCGCTCGTCACCGGCGGTTCGCGAGGGCTGGGGCTCGATATGGCGCGAGGGCTGGGTGAGGCGGGCGCATCGGTCGCCATCACGGCACGTCACGCCGACGAGGTGATTGCGGCTGTTCAGAGCCTGCGGGCCGACGGCATCACGGCGTTCGGTGTGCCGCACGATCTCTCCGACCTGACCGCGATGCCCGAGCTCGTCGACCAGATCGTCGCTGAACTCGGCGAGATCGACATCTTGGTCAACAACGCGGCTCTCTCGATCGTCAGCGCGGCCGAAGAGCACTCCCTCGCCGACTGGAACGCCGTGATGGACATCAACATCACCTCGATGTTCTTTCTCTCGCAGGCGGTGGGGGTGCGGTGCATGATTCCCCGGCGCACCGGCAAGATCGTGAACATCTCCTCGATCGGCGGTCTCGGCGGTACCGCCATCGACACCCCGTACATCGTGTCGTACAGTGCGAGTAAAGGGGCCGTCATCAGCCTGACCCGTGCGCTCGCCACCGAATGGGGCCGGCACAACATCAATGTGAACGTCATCGCGCCAGGCAACTTCCCGTCGAGCATGACCGAGTCGACGCTTCCGAAGGCTCACCACGACAGAGTCATGGCGAAGACGCCGCTCGGGCGCGTGGGTGGCCGCGACGACCTCAAGGGTGTGGCGGTGTTCTTCGCCAGCGAGGCGTCGAGGCACGTCACCGGGCAACTGATCGTGGTCGACGGGGGTGCTTTCACCACCAACTACTCGGCCGTTCGCGAAGGAGACGACGCCGCATGACCGACTTCACTCCCTACGACGAGTTGCCGGTCATCCGTGACGGCCTTCGTGTCGGCTGGTTCGAGAACGGGCCAGACGACCAGGCCGGGCGGTTCGCTCTGCAGACCCCCGAGCGCATCAAGGCCGCCCTCGAGCTCGTTCGCGAGGGGCGCATGTTCAGCTTGAATGCCGATATCGACCTCATCGATCCGCCGCTGTTCGGGCGCATGGCGAGCCAGCGTGTGGTGTCTGACTACGGTGCGCTCGTGAGAGACGACTACCTCGACCACTTCAACCCACAAGCCGCGAGCCAATGGGATGCCCTGGGTCATGTCGCCTTCGCCTCGAATACCTTCTACGGCGGCCGCAGCCGCGCCGAGATCGATGCCGGAGCAGACGGCATTCAGCACCTGGCACGGCGCGGCGTCGCCGGTCGCGCCGTGCTCGTCGACGTGGAGCCCGCGATCGACGATCCGTTCTCTGCCCAGCCGATTTCGGTGGCGGATGTTCGGGAGTGTCTTGATTCGGCCGACCTCGTGCTCGGCGCAGGCGACGTGCTGATCGTCAACACCGGGTATCTTCGCCGCTACACGCAGCTGAACCCCGCGCAGAAGATCGAGTTCGCCCGGCAGCCCGTCGTCTGCGCGGGCCTCGAGCGCTCCGAAGACATGCTGCGCTTCCTCTGGGATTCCGGCGCCTCAGCGGTCGCGTCAGATAACCCCGCACTGGAGGTCTGGCCGGGTTCGACCGATCCCGCTGCCGACCGCTGGCAGTACCTGCACCGTTCGCTTCTCGGATTGCTCGGGCTGCATATCGGCGAGTTCTGGTGGCTCGCCGACCTGGTCGACGCGTGCCGAGTGGATGGCCGGTTCGAGGTATTTCTGACGAGTGCCCCGTTGAACATCACGGGCGGCGCGAGCTCGACGGCGAACGCGCTCGCGTTCAAGTAGGTCTCAAACGGGGTCTGCCCGCGGTTGCTTTTCAACCAAACGTAGGGTTGAATACGAATATGAATTCCTCTCCTCAACGTCGAGTTGCGGTGGTCAATAGCGCACAGACCGTGCTCTCGCCATCCTGGCCCGATCGCCAGCACATTGATCTGATCTCAGAAGCCGTCGTTCGAGTATTGAAGGGAACGGGCATCCGAATCGACGACGTCGACTTCGTGATCGACTCGGGTTCTGACTTTCTCGACGGCCGCAGTATTTCGAACTGCGGCTTTCTGGGAGCCATGGGCGCTCACCACAAAGAAGAGTCGCGCGTCGAAGAAGACGGCCTGTGGGCACTGACCTACGGCGCCAACAAGATCGCTGCCGGTTCGGCTTCTGTCGGCCTCATCATCGCCTACTCGAAGCCGTCGGAGAGCATCGTCTCGAACTTCTGGGCCGACATGCTCGAGCCCTTCACCCAGCGCCCGATCGGCCTCGACCATGAGTCGGCCGCCGCACTCTACGGCCAGCGTTACCTTGCCAGGGCGGGGCTCGTCGCAGATGACCTGCAAGCCGTTTCGCGCCGGGCATACCGCCTCGCGGTTTCGAACGCCGGGGTCGACCTCGACGCCGTTCCCGACGATGAGGCCTTCTGGTCTGAAGAGGTCTCGTCGCCGCTGCGCCGAGCCGACTTCGCGCGCCCGGTCGACGGCGCTGTCGCCATTCTGCTCGCTTCGCCTGACGTCGCCGATCAGATCACCGCCCGCCCCGTGTGGATCACCGGCATGGGTTCGGCCATCGACCAGCACTTCATCGCCGCTCGCGAGCCCGACAGTCTTCCGGCCGCTACCGCCGCCGCCAAGTCGGCTCTTCGCATGGCAGGCACCGACTCGGCGAAAGACTACGACCTGGTCGAACTCTCCGGCGCCTCGACGGTCGGTGAGCTCATGGTCGCCGAGGCGATCGGGCTGGCCGAGCCGTATTCGGCCATCGAGCTGTACCGAAACGAAACCGCGTCGCTGAACCCCTCGGGAGGCGCGCTGCCCGCCGACGTGATCATGGCGACCGGCCTGGTGCGTGTGCATGAGGCCTCGTCGCGGCTGGCCGGCCGAACCGATTCGGGCGATATCGGCGCATCCAGCGCCTTGGTGCACGGCACCGGAGGATTCAGTATGCAGAACCACTGCGTGGTCACCATGGAGGTAGCGTCATGACTCAGGTCGCAATCGTCGGAACCGGGCAGACGGTTCATGCCCGCCGCCGCACCGACGTCAGCCAGGCCGGCCTTGCTCGAGAAGCTGTCGTCGAGGCGCTGAATGACGCAGGCCTGACGATGGACGACATCGACAGCATCGTGGTGGCCAGTGGCCCCGCGATGTTCGGGTCGGTCAATCAGCCGGAGAAATGGCTGGTCGATGCTCTCGGCGCCCGGTACAAGCCCGTCGTTCGCGTCACCAGTGGCGGCGGAACCGGCCTCGCCGGCGCTCTCGCCGCCGTCAACCAGATCAAGGGCGGTTCGGCTCGCCGAGTGCTCGTGGTGGCATACGACAAGCTGTCGGAAGGCCCGTTGCAGGCCAATATCTCAACACTCTACGACCCCTTCTGGGGTCGTGAGTTCGCGGTGGGCATCATGGGGTTCTCTGCCGCCTATTGGCACGCCCGAATGAAGCGTCTCGGTCACACCGAAGAGGCCGCGGCCATGGTCAGTGTGAAGAACCGCCACAACTCGATGCTCAACCCGAAGGCGCACGTCAAGCGCGAGGTGACCGTTGAAGAGGTGCTGGCCTCACGCCCGCTGTGCTGGCCGATCAAGATTCTGGATGTTCCGCCCATCTCCGACGGCGCGTGCGCAGTCATTCTGGCCGCCGACGCCGATGCCGAGGCCATCACGCCGACTCCGGCCTGGATTCACGGCATCTCGTACGTCGGCGAGGCCGACAACGCCCCCGACCGTTCCATGTTGCAATCGGAGCCGTTGCAGATCGCGGCGATGAAGGTCTACAAAGAGGCCGGCATCACCAATCCCTTCCGGCAGTTCGATGTTGCCGAGCTGCAGGAGCCGTACACCTGCTTCGAGCTCAGCTACTACGAAGGGCTCGGTTTCTGTCCCGAAGGCGGAGCGGCCGAACTGATCGCTTCCGGCGAGACGACGATGGAGGGCTCACTTCCCGTCAATCCGTCGGGCGGCTGCATGGGTGCGAACCCCATCGGCGCGACGGCCCTGATCAGGCTCGCCGAAGTGGCGATGCAGGTCACCGGAAAGGCGGGGGCCCACCAGGTCAAGGGGGCTCAGCGCGGTGTCGCGCAGGCCGGTGGCGGCTGGGCCAACCTCCGCGGCGTCGCCGTGGTCGGCGCAGAGAAGCGATGAGCGTACAGAAGCGAATGAGGACCAGAAAATGACACTGACAGACACGACCGAGGTCGCACGCAGTAGCGCAGAGAACATGCACTACATGCCGGCGCAACTCACGATTCCGTATACGCTGACGCCGGGCCAGGCCACGGGCATCTTCATCGCCGAACTCGTGAACAAGCGGCTGCTGGGCTCACGCCATGGTGACGAGATCATCGTTCCCGCACAAGACTTCAGCGGCAGCACGGGCGAGCCGGCGAGCGGGTTCGTCGAGGTTGCTCCGGTGGGCGAAGTGCAGGCGTTCACCACGAATGCGAAAGGCACTCTCGGCCTTGTTCTCATCGACGGCACGACCACGCCCTTCTTGCACAAGCTCGTCGGTTTCGAGCCCGGCAGCCTCGAGATCGGTACACGCGTCGCGGCGATCTGGTCGGAGTCTCCGACGGGCAACAGTGTTCTCGACCTGGCGGGTTTCGGGCCTATCGGCGAGGCTGGCACCTTCGAGCCGAAATCCGATCCGGAGGGTCTGGCCGAGCCGATCGAGCAGATCGACTACACGATGACGCTCGACTTCAAGCACGCCTACGGGGCGTACTACGGCACCCTCTTCGACGGGGTCGAGACCGGTCGCCGCATCCGTGGCTCCAAGTGTTCGAAGTGCCGCCGGGTACTGCTGCCGCCGCGCGCAGTGTGCGACTCGTGCTTCGCTCCTGCCACGGAATGGGCCGATGTCGCCGACACCGGCACGATCCAGGCCAGCTCGGTGGTGCACATCGAGTTTCTGGGCCAGCGCAAGCAGCCGCCCTACGTGTACGCCGAGATCGTGCTCGATGGGGCATCCACTCGCCTCATCCACATCGTGGGCGACGTCGACGCCGAACGTGCGAAGACGGCGGCCGCGCCCGGCGCACGGGTGCGGGCGGTCTGGAGCGACCAGCACACCGGCAGCCTCGGTGACATCGAGCACTTCGAACTGATCGAAGAGTAGCTCGTGAGCGGGCTCGGCCACTTCGGCCGGGTCTGCCCCTCCCCGGGCGTCGCACGGAATTCCTGCCGAGCCTGTTCAGGTGTCGGGTGACAGCGTCAGGTGTCGGTGACCGCGGCCTGCCGATGTTCGAAGAAGGCGTTCACTCCGTCGCGGGAGTCGTTCAACTCGACGAGGGTGCCCGTCAGCCCCTGCGCGAGGAGGTACCCGTCGAGCCACGACAGACCTTCCTGCTGCACAAAGGCCTGTTTGCGGGCGCGCAGGGCGGGCAGGCTCTTCGCGGCGATGGTTGCGGCGAGTTCGAGAGCGGTCGGTACCACGGCCTCTGCTGCGACGACGTCGTTGAGGAAGCCGAAGCTCTGCAGCTGGGCGGCCGAATACCGCCTTCCGGTGTACGCCATCTCCCGAATGCGCGCCTCCGAAAGCCCGAGGTGGTTGAGCATGCGCGAAGAACCGGCCACCAGGCCGTAGTCGATCTCGGGGGTCGAGAAGAATGCCGATTCGGAGGCGATTCTGAGGTCGCAGCAGGCGGCGAGCATCACGCCGATGCCGATCGCGTGGCCGGTGATGGCGGCGATGACCGGGCGCTGCAGTGCGGCGAACCGCGGGATTGTCTCGTTGATGAAGGCGTACCGTTCGTAGCGACTCTCGCGATCCATGCCCACGAAGTCGTTCAGGTCTGCACCGCCGCACCAGCTGCGCATCGTGGCCGGGGCGGAGAGCACCACTACTTTCACGTCGTCGTCTTGCTCGACACGATCGATGAGTTCGCCGAGAGCGGCATAAGTGCTCAGCGCAAAAGCGTTGACGGGCGCCCGGTCGAAGACCACGTGGCCGATGCCGGCGGCCGAGCTGAGAGTGAACGGCCCGAAAGACTGCACCATGCTAAGCATTCCTTTCGCCGTCGATCATATGATAATAATAAACCAACCGATTGTTTGTCAAAATAGAGATCCCATACCACCGTTGGTTTGGTGAGCATCTATGATGAAGACAATCGTGCGTTTGGTAGAAAGGATCCCGCCGCTATGACGAGCGAACAACTAGTGGGCGAACTCCCGGCCGACGTCGTTTCAGGCGACGACGACACAGGCGACGACGCCGACGAGTTCACCCGCAGCGCAGAAGCCTGGTTGAAAGAGAATGTGCCTGCGCGTTATCGCGATCATCGCGGAGCGCTCAGCAACGAAGAGACCGACGAAATCCGGCGCAATTGGGACAGGCAGTTGCACCAAGGAGGATTCGCGGGGCTGGGGCTGCCTCGCGAATGGGGAGGCCAGGGGCTGGGGCTTCGAGAAGAGGTCGCCTTTCATGTTCTGGCCGGAAAAGCGAAGGCGCCCGACGGTTTCGGGCGCGTAGCCAAGGTGCTCGTCGCGCCGATGCTCATCACGTCGGGTACCGAAGAGCAGAAGGCGAAGTACCTGCCGAAGATTCTGAGCGGCGACGAAGTGTGGTGCCAAGGCTTCTCTGAGCCCAGCGCCGGGTCAGACCTGGCCGGAGTGAAAACGCGCGCGGTCAAAGTCGACGGCGGCTACCTCATCACCGGGCGCAAGACCTGGACGAGCTTCGCGCAGCACGCTGACTACTGCTTCTTACTGGCTCAGACCGACCCGGCCGCCCCGAGGTACAAGAACCTCGGCATGTTCCTGGTCGACATGAAGCAGCCGGGCGTGAGCATCAGCGACATCAAGCAGATCTCCGGCGCCATCCATTTCGCCGAGGTCGCCTTCACGAAAGTGTTCGTGTCAGACGGTGACATCGTGGGCGAGCCTGGCGACGGCTGGAGTGTCGCCATGCGCATCTTGACTGACGAGCGCGGCGGAACGGAGACGGCGGCCAGATACGTCGAGATTCGCTCAGACGTCGACCTGCTGCTGGAGTCGTGTGGTGATCGGCCGGAACTGGCGAGCGAGTTGCAAGAGCTCGACATCCGCACCGAGTTGCTGCGCTGGCAGCTCTCGAAAGTGGTCGATCTCGAAGACGACATGGGCGACGCGTTTCAGCGGGCCGTTTCGATTCTGAAGGTTCTCTGGAGCGAACTCTGGCAAGACGTCACCCGCGTCGGAATCAAGGCTATGGTGGCGGCCGACCGTGAGCATTGGCGGTATCAGTACTTCGAGTCGCGTGCAGTGAGCATCTATTCGGGAACGAACGAGATTCAGCGCAATATCATTTCTGAACGAGTATTGGGGCTACCGCGATGAGCGCATCGACGACGCTGCCTGACGAGATCGGGCTGCTGGCCTCGGAGTCGATTCGCGACATGGTCTCGCGGGCGACAGACAATGCGCCGATCGCAACCTATGCCGAAGGAGAGTCGCCGCTGTCGTGGCAGAGCATTTCTGACGGCGGCTGGGATCAGATCGGCATCATCGAAGACGGCGAGGGAGCATCGCTTCGCGACCTCGTCGAGATCGCCCGCGCGTGGGGGGAGAGCTGCATTCCGCTACCGCTGCTGCCCACCATTATGGCCAAGCGGCACTCCGCTGCGGCCCGCGCCGTCGATGGCCCGGTGACCATCGCCATTCCGTCGGCGACCCGCACCGACGGCACGTGTTTCGTGCCGTACGGCCAGCTCGGCGACATCGTCGTCGCAACGGGGCTGGATGCCGGCACCGACTGCGTGGTGCCCGTTACCGACGGTCTTGCCGACGACTTCGACATTCTCATGCATGGCGTTCAGGCGCACATGCGCACCGATATGTCGATGAGCGCCGCTCGCGAACTGGGGGTGGTGTTCGCCGCCGAGGCGTCTGGCGCGGCCAAGAAGCTGCTGAACGACGGCATTGTCTTCGCCAAAGAGCGCGAACAATTCGGCAAACCGATCGGCTCGTTCCAGGCCGTAAAGCACCACTTGGCCAATGCCCTGATCAACGCCGAGCTCGCCGAAACGGCGGTCATCTGGTCGAGTCTGCAAGAGCACGAAGTGTTCCGGGGCGCCCTGTTCGCCATCGACCGCAGTATCGCGGTCGGCGAGCTGGTGCTGCAGGTGCACGGTGGTCTCGGTTTCACCTGGGAGATGGGTCTGCACTTCTACCTGCGGCGGATGCTCGGCGCCCGTGAACTCGTCAGCGGTCTCAGTTCGGAATTCGGAGGGGTCTGAGCGTGTCTGAGGTCACCTTCGACTTCGACGGCAGAACCGCTGTCGTCACCGGAGGCGCCTCGGGCATCGGTGAAGCGTGCGTTCGGATGCTCGCTCAGAACGGCGCTCGTGTCATGATCGCTGATCGGGCCGAACAGACCGCGGCTGCTCTGGCCGATGAACTCGGAGCTCCTGCCGCATCGTGCTACCTCGACGTCGGCGACCCGCACAGCGTCGATGCTGCGATCGCCGCGACACTCGAGCGGTTCGGCCGTCTCGACTTGGCGGTGAACAGTGCGGGCGTCGGGGTGCCCGACGCGGTGAAAGTGGGCGACCTGAGCTTCACCGAGTGGCGTCGGGTGCTGAGCGTGAATCTCGACGGCGTCTTCAACTCGGTGCACAGCGAGGTGCAGGCGATGCTCGCCTCAGGTGGTGGGTCGATCGTGAACATCGCCTCGGTCATGGCAGTGGTCGGCACGCGCGGTGCCGCGGCGTATGTCGCCGCCAAGCACGGGGTGGTCGGTCTGACGAAGGCGGCCGCACTCGAATACGCCGACGCGGGCATCCGCATCAATGCGGTGGGCCCAGGGCACATTCAGACCCCCATGTTCGAGCGCCACAGCGTCGAGGTGCAGGAGGCGATCACCGCTCAATACCCGATGGGCCGGGTGGGAACGACGCACGAGATCGCGAGTTTCGTGTGCTTCGTGGTGAGCGCGGCCGGCGGTTTCGCGACCGGCGCATACTTCGCTGTCGATGGCGGTTACATCGCTCAATAACAGTCGTTTCAACGGCAAAGGAGAACAACGCATGGTCTACAAAGTCGTATCGTTCTGGTCGGCGCCGAAGCCCGAAGACGAAGAAGAGTTCGAGACGTATTACACCGAGATCCACGCCAGGTTCGCGGCTCGCGTGCCGGGTACCCTGAATCTCATTCTGACCCGCACGTCTGACTTCTTCGAGATCACTCCTTCGGCCTTCTACCGCGTCGCCGAGATGTGGTACGAGAGCAAAGAGGCGTACGACGCGGCAACCCAGACCCGCGAGTGGGCCGAGATGCGCGTCGATGGCGGGTACGTGCACGACCGGTTCGGATGCACGTTGACCAGCGGACTCGGCGAGATGGTCGACGTTCCGCTCGACCCCGGCGGGTCGATACCGGCCGGTGCTGCGGCGAAGAAGAAGACGCCTGCGCCGTGAGTACGGGCTGCCGGTGCTTCGGTCAGCTCTCACCCGGGGAGGTCTGCGCTGCAGCCGCTGCCGGTGCTGCGAGTCTGACGTCGGAAGGATGCGTAGCCAGCGGTGTCACGGTGATGTCGGCGTACGGAAAGAAGGGCAGGCCCGAGAGGAGCCTATGCATCTCGTCGTTGTCGTCGGCCTGCCAGATCATCGCTGCGCCGTTGATGCCGACGATGCGCCAGATGCCGAGCAGCTTGCCGTCTTTTCGAGCCTGTACCCCGTACTGGAACTCTTTTTCGGCGAGCTCGGCCCAGGTCTCGGCAGAGAGCCCCTCCGGCACTCGGAACTGCGATTGCGCGAGGTAGATCATCGTCACTCCCTGGTTCTTTTCGTGCGCACGCGAGGCGCACACGGCCTTCGTTCGCAGATATCGAACGGTTCGGCTTCAGGCGGATCGACCAAACGCTTGTTCAACAATGTTACTCGGCCTAGACTCGGTCGCGATTGAATGATGGCAACGTCGCCGAAATTCATAGAGCGGAAGTTGATCAGCCATGACAGACCCTGCCACCGTGACCGCCCCCGCGGCCATCCGCGCCTGCACTCTTGCGCGTCATCCGAACGGGCTTCCGGTGGCCGGCGATTTCGCCATCGTCGAAACGCCGTACAACGGTCTCGCGCCGAATCAGCTGCTCGTGAAGAACGAGTGGTTCTCTGTCGAAGCGGTTCTGCGCCGCCGACTCGACCCGGGTGACTCGCCGTACCTCGCACCCTTTTCGATCGGCGACACGCTGGATGGCTGGGCCGTCGGCCGAGTCGTCGAGTCTCGCGCCGCCGGCTTCGATGTGGGGTCGTATGTCTTTCACTATCACGGCTGGCGCGACTACGGCGTGCTGACCGCGGTCGAACCGAGCTGGACCTCGCCCCGAGTGATCCCGGTCGACCACGTGCAGAAGCCGGAATACTTTCTCGGTGCCCTCGGCCCGAGCGGCCTGACCTCATGGGCCGGGCTGCTGCTCGTCGGCCAGCTCGCCGAGAACGACGTGGTGTACGTCTCGGCCGCTGCCGGGGCGATCGGCGGCCTGGCCGTGCAGATTGCAAAGCTCAAGGGGCACCGCGTGGTCGCCAGCGTGGGCTCCGACGAAAAGGCCGCCTTCGTGGTCGATGTGCTCGGTGCCGACGCGGCCTTCAACTACCGAACGGAAGGGCTCACAGCCGGACTGGCACGGGTTGCGCCTGACGGCATTGATCTCTATTTCGACAATGTGGGTGGTGAGCACCTGGCGGCCGCGCTGGAGGTTCTGCGGCCGGGTGGCAGGGTCGCGCTGTGTGGCGCTGTTTCGACCTACAATACGGCTGAGGCCGACCAGCCAGGCGTCAAGAACCTCTTCAAGGCCATCGAGCAGGGCCTGACGCTTCGAGGCTTCTTAGCGCGTATGTACCACGACCGTCTGCCCGATATGCGCGCCGACATTTCGGCCTGGCTCGCCGACGGCCGATTGGTCTACCCCGAGAACGTGGTCGAAGGTCTTGATGAAGCGCCGGGAGCGTTCATCGGCATGCTCGAAGGTCGCAACATCGGCAAGACGCTCGTGCACCTCTGACGTTCGTACGCCTCTGACATTCGTACGCCTCGCGTGCGGCTCTGGCGATCGTGTATCTGGTGCTCTGGAGCGCCGGATGCTCAGGAAGTGGCTTGCAACGCGTTTCGCGTGAGGCGCACGAACGCGTCGGCCATCTCTTCTTTGCTGAACGACGGACCCGAGCGAGTCGGCCACGCGCGCACGTTGTTGACTGAGCCGAGCACATAACGCGTCAGCAGAACGGGATCGAGGTCGATCGAGATCTGCCCCTTTTCTTGAGCCGCGCTGATGAGGTCTTGCAGATGCTGCGTGAACTCGCGGCCGCTGCGCTGAATCTGTTTCAGGCGATCGCCCGTGAGGTGCCCCGACTCGGTGAAGTAGATGTTGGCCCGGTTGACATTCGTCAGAAACCAGATGCACTCGCGGCGCAGAAACTCGCTGAGCTCTTCGAGCGGCTCGAGGCCGAGCGCCGCGACGTCTTGCGTGATCTTCTCCGACTCTCTGTGCGACTCGCTCAGAATGCGGAAGAGCAGCTCTTCTTTTGACGAGAAGTAGTGGTACAGGCTGCCTTTCAGCACGCCTACACGGTCGGCGATCTCCTGGATCGACGTGGCCGAGTACCCTCGCTCAGACATCACGCTCGTCGCCGACGAGATGACATCTTTGTCTCGATTGCGCCGTTCGACGGCTTGGCCCTTGCCCGCTTTCGCCTTGGGGGCCCGCTCCGGTGTGGTCATCGCACCATACTAACGTTTTGCTGGCTCGAACTCGGTCAAGCCCGGCCCGACAACGCCGCGGCCTTCCACCTTCGGGTCGCGGGGGTGCATAATTGGCAGCGGAGCACTAACAACCAAATGATTGATTGGTAAGGTAGACAGATGGCAGTTGTTTCGACGCGAATCGACGAAGACGTTGCGATCGTCACGATCGACAGTCCGCCGGTGAACATGGGCAACGTGACACTGCGGCGTGAACTGCTCGAGGCGTTCACCGCGATCGCAGAATCCACTGGCCTGGTCGGTGTGGTGCTCGCCAGTGCACGGGCGCATTTCTACTCCGGCTCCGATATCAAGGAGTTCGATGGCCCGATTCTTCTGCCCTCGCTGCCCGAGGTGATCGCCCTCATCGACGGGCTCGACATTCCCGTCGTCGCGGCCCTCAACGGCTTCGTGCTGGGTGGCGGCCTTGAAGTGGCCCTGGGCTGTGACGCCCGGGTGGCCGACAGCAGTGCCCGGCTCGGACTGCCCGAAACCACTCTCGGCATGCTCCCCGGCGCCGGCGGCACGGTGCGGCTGCCCCGTGCGGTGGGCGTTCTGAAGGCGATCGATATGATCGCCACCGGTCGCCCGATCACGGCAGAGGAGGCGCTCGCGGTCGGCCTGGTCGACCAGGTCGTGGCGAAGGATGCTCTGCTCGACACGGCCGTGACGCTGGCCCGCAGCATCCCGAAGCGCCGCCTTCGTCTGCTCGAGGCGACCCTGGCCGACGCTGCCGCACTCGACGAGGCGATCGCGAAAGCCACCCGCAACGGCAAGGCACGACCGAATGTCGTGCGCGCGGTCGAACTCGTTCGCTCGGGTGTGGGCATCGACGCCGACGTTGCTCTGGCCGCAGAGCGGGCCGCGTTCGACGAGCTGCGTGTCGGCGACGAGGCGCGCAATCTGCGGTACCTCTTCTTCGCCAAGCGAGCAGCCGCGAAGGCGCTGTCGAGCAGAATCGAGACGCCTGCCGTGCAGACGATCGGCATCGCCGGCGCGGGAACGATGGGCGCCGGCATCGCGGCCGTGTGCCGCAAGGCGGGGTTGTCGGTGGTGCTGTTCGATCTGAATGCCGAGGTGCTCGGGCGGGCATCCGCGTCTCTCGACGAGAAGGCGGCGAAGGCCTCACGCTGGGGAACAGTGACGACCACCTCTGAGATGAGCGATCTGGCATGGGCCGATCTGGTGATCGACGCCGTCTTCGAAGAAATGACGGTGAAAACCGAACTGTTGACGGCGCTCGAAGGCATCGTCGGCGACGAGGTGGTGCTCGCCAGCAACACGTCGTACCTGAACCTCGATGAGATCGCATCGGCGCTGAAGCACCCCGAACGTCTCGCTGGGCTGCATTTCTTCAACCCGGCCGACCGCAACCCGCTCGTCGAGGTCGTGCGCACAGCCAGCTCGAACGAAGTCACCATCGCAACGCTCGCGGCGCTGGTACGAAAGCTCGGCAAGTCGGCGATTCTCGCCCAGGTCGGCGAGGGCTTCGTAGCGAATCGGGTGTACGCCGACTACCGCGGCCAGGCCGAACTGCTGGTCGAAGACGGGGCGTCGCCGCAGGGTGTGGATGCGGCGATGGTCGCGCTCGGCCTCGCGATCGGCCCGTTCGCCGTCGGTGACATGTCTGGCCTCGACATCGCGTGGGCTCGTCGCAAGCGGCTGGCAGCCACTCGCGACCCGAACCAGCGGTACGTCTCGATTCCCGACGCTCTGTGCGAAGCGGGGCGCCTGGGCAAGAAGACGGGTGCCGGCTGGTACGCCTACCCCGAGGGTGCTTCTCGCGGAGTACCCGATCCGATCGTCGACGGCATCATTGCCGAGGCGCGAGCGGCGAAGAACATGACGCCGCGCACGGTCGACGAGGCCGAGATCCAGCAGCGCATCCTGTGCTCGATGCTCGTCGCGGCGGCTTCGGTGCTCGATTCGGGGGTCGCTCAGCAGGCGAGCGACGTCGATGTGGCGCTCACGGAGGGCTTCGCCTTTCCCGCCTGGCTCGGCGGCCCTGTGCGCTACGCCTCGAACCAGCCGCCATCGTGGGTGCTCGAGGGGCTGTCGAGGGTCTACGACTCCGATCCCGTGGGGTTCATGATGGCCGCCAGCGCAAAAGACGGCGGTCTACCGCCGCAGATCGCCTCACTGCTTGACGCGGTGAAGACCAGCAGCTAGCAATAGACAATCCGATGACTGAAGAGAGCGCAACGATGCGTACAGAGAAAACCCACACCCGAAACTGGTCGGGAACGACGCTCGAGGTGTCGTACCCCTGGCCGGCATTCGAGGATGCCCTGGTCTACGACCTCGCCGTGCGCCTCGAAGGCGGTATGACACATCACGTCGCTCATCCGCCGTTCTCGTACACCCTCGTCAAGAAACACGGCGACCACCCGTACCCCGGCGGAATCTCGTCGGCGATGGAACTGCTGACCATGGGCGCCCACGTCGGCACCCATGTCGATGCTCCTGGCCACGTCTCGCTGAACGGCTGCGTCTTCGGCGACCGCGATGTGATGGGCGAACAGGAGTGGTACTCGGGGGTGAAGGTCGGCTCGGTCGAAGAACTGCCGCCGTTGATCGGCCCGGGCCACCTGATCGATGCCGAGGTGCTCTTCGGCCACGAGCCCACGTCGGCCGACGGCATCGGCGTCGCCGAACTCGAGCGCTGGTTCAGCGACAAGCCGTCTCCGCAATCGGGCTCGATCGTTCTCGTTCGCTACGGCGTCATGAAGTATTGGGCGGAGCCCGACCGGTACCTCGGCACCACGACCGGCTTGCCCGGCATGAAGCTCGAAGGGGCCCAGTGGCTGTCCGACCGGGGCATTCTTGCGACCGGCGCAGATACGGTGAACTACGAACACAAGCCTTCGCCGACCATCCCATCGCTCATCGTGCACGTGCACAACCTGGTCGAGAACGGTATTCCGATCATGGAGTCGATGAACCTCGAGGTGCTCGCGGCCGACCAGCGCTACGAGTTCTTCTTCACTGCGGCGCCGTTGCGCATCGGCGGTGGCACCGGGTCGCCCATCCGCCCGCTGGCCTTCGTCGCCCGTTAGGTCGTGTCACATGATCAACAAAGAAGTCGAAGACCACCTCGAAGCCGTCGCAGACATCGTCGACGGCTCGACCATTCTCGTCGGCGGCTTCGGCCCTCCCGGCCAGCCGGTCGAACTCATCAACGCATTGCTCGAGAACGGGGCCAGAGAGCTCGTGATCGTCAACAACAACGCCGGCGCGGGCGGCTCGGCCATTCTGAAGCTCTTCTCTGCCGGCCGTGTGCGCAAGGTGATCTGCTCGTACCCCAAGGCGATCGATTCGACGGTGTTCGACGAGCTCTACCTCGCCGGCAAGATCGAGTTGGAACTGGTTCCGCAGGGCAACCTGGCAGAGCGCATTCGCGCGGCCGGCGCGGGCATCGGCGGGTTCTATACCCGAACCGGTTACGGAACCGAGCTTGCCGAAGGCAAAGAGACTCGCCTGATCGACGGAAAGCACTACGTTCTCGAACAGCCGATCCATGCCGACTTCGCGCTGATCAAGGCGCTGACGGCCGACCCCTGGGGCAACCTCGTCTACCGCAAGACCGCGCGCAACTTCGGCCCGGTGATGGCGACCGCCGCGAACGTGACGATCGCCGAGGTGACCAACGTGGTGCCGCTGGGCGGCCTCGACCCCGAGATCATCGTCACCCCGAGCATCTATGTCGACCGGTTCATCAGAACGCGCGCTGCCGCCGAACGCACTGCCGCCGACGAAAGGGCACAGGCATGAGACTCACCCGCCAGCAGATCGCCGCTCGGGTCGCCGACGACATTCCCGACGGCGCCTACGTCAACCTCGGAATCGGGGTGCCGACCCTCGTGGCCGATTATCTTCCCGACGACCGGCAGATCGTCTTGCACACCGAGAACGGGATGCTCGGCATGGGTCACGCCGCAGCGCCCGACGAAATCGATGACGACCTCATCAACGCCGGCAAGATCTACGTCACCGAAGAACTCGGCGCCGCGTACTTTCATCACGCCGACTCGTTCGCGATGATGCGCGGCGGCCACATCGACTACTGCGTCATGGGCGGCTACCAGGTGTCTGTCGCGGGCGACCTGGCGAACTGGCGCACCAACTCGGTGACCTCGATTCCGGGGGTCGGCGGCGCGATGGATTTGGCTGCCGGCGCCAAACATGTCTACGTGCTGATGGATCTCTTCACCAAAGCCGGCGAGTGCAAGCTCGTGCAGCAGTGCACCTATCCGCTCACAGGCGCCGAGTGCGTCGAACGGGTCTACTCCGACGTAGGGGTGTTCGAGCTGGCCGACGGCGAGGTGCGTGTGCTCGACCTGTTCGACGACGAACTCGGCATCGAGGGCTTGGCGGCGATCGTCGGGTCGCCGCTGGTGGATGCCCGGCTCGCCGTCAGCTGAGCGCGGCCCCTCACGCGTTCAGCAGCGTCGTTCCGCGCCGTGATGCCGCCCCGATGGTGGTGTTAGACTACAGCTGCCAATCGGTTGGTTGTTTAGTCATCGTGCGCCGACTGATTCATTCTGAACGGAGAACCATGCCTGAACCTGTCATCGTCGCGGCTGCGCGGTCGCCGATCGGCCGCGCCTTCAAGGGGTCGATGACGGGCATCCGCGGTGACGACCTCACTGCGCAGATCGTGCAGGCCGCCTTCGACCAGCTTCCGGGTTTCGACCCGTCGACGCTCGACGATTTCATCGTCGGCTGCGGTCTGCCGGGCGGCGAACAGGGCTTCAACATCGGCCGTGTCGTGCCGGTGCTTCTCGGGCTCGACGGGGTGCCGGGCACCACCGTCAGCCGCTACTGCGCCTCGAGTCTGCAGTCGACTCGCGTGGCCGCACATGCCATTCGGGCGGGGGAGGCCCATGCCATCGTGTCGGCCGGAGTCGAACTCGTCTCGCGCACATCGGCCACGAACCCCGATGACGCGGCCCTTCGAAACCCGAGGTTCGGCGAGACGCAGCCGGCGACCGACCCGTGGACCGACCCCCGCGGCCGGGGGCTGTTGCCGAACATCCATGTCGACATGGGCATCACCGCCGAAAACGTGGCGAGGATGCGCGGCATCACCCGCCTCGAACAAGACGAATTCGCGTTGCGCAGTCAGCAGCTCGCGGCGAAAGCGCGCCTGGAAGGGTTCTGGGAGCTCGACATCACCCCCATCACCCTTCCCGACGGTTCGGTGCTCAGTGCCGACGACGGCCCGCGCCCCTCGACCACCTTGGAAGGGCTGGCGAATCTGCAGCCCGTCTTTCGTGAAGACGGCACCGTCACCGCCGGCAATTGCTGTGGGCTCAACGACGGCGCTGCCGCCCTGGTGATCATGAGTGACACCCGCGCCGCGGAACTCGGCGTGACGCCATTGGCGCGCATCGTCTCGACCGCGGCTTCGGGGCTCTCGCCCGAGATCATGGGGCTCGGCCCCGTCGAGGCGAGCCGCCGTGCGCTTGCGCTGGCTGGGCTGACGGTGTCGGATATCGATCAGGTCGAGATCAACGAGGCGTTCGCCGCACAGGTGATTCCGTCGTATCGAGACCTCGGTTTTGAGCTCGATGTGGTCAATGTGAACGGCGGAGCGATCGCGGTCGGGCACCCCTATGGCATGACCGGTGCGCGGATCAGCACCACGCTCATCCATTCGCTGCAAGCACGCGATGCGCAATTCGGCCTGGAGACGATGTGCGTGGCTGGGGGAATGGGCATGGCCATGGTGCTCGAGCGACTCTCGTAAGGCAGCGGTAGACCAGCTCTAATTCCACCAAACGATTGTTTGACTATTCGAGCGATCCGAGGTGTAATGGATCGACGGAGAAAGGAGCCCGGCGATGAAGATCGTGGTTTTGCTCAAACAGGTGCCAGACACCTACGAAGACAGAAAGCTCGACCTTGAGACCGGTCTGCTCGACCGGAAGGCGAGCGAGCCGATTCTCGAAGAGATCACCGAGCGCGCGCTCGAAGTCGCACTGCAGCACAAAGACTCGAACAAGCAGACCGAGATCGTACTGATCACGATGGGGCCGGCCTCGGTGACGAGTGCCCTGCGCCGGGGCCTGTCGATGGGTGCGGATCGTGCGGTGCACGTTCTCGACGATGCGCTCGGCGGGTCTGATGTCTCGTGGACCGCGACCGCCCTCGCCGCGGCGATCGCGCGTGAAAGCCCCGATCTGGTCATCGCCGGCAACGAGTCGACGGATGGCCGGGGCGGTGTGGTGCCGGCCATGATCGCCGAGCACCTGCGGTTGCCGAACCTCAGCAACCTGCACTCGGTCACGCTGACCGAATCCTCGGTCGGCGGCGAACGAGGGTCGGAGAGCGGCAGTTTGACGGTGCATACCTCACTGCCGGCCGTCATCTCTGTGACCGAGCGCGCGGCAGAGGCTCGTTTCCCGAATTTCAAGGGGGTTCTCGGCGCGAAGAAGAAGCCTCTCGCCGTGCTCTCGCTCGCCGATCTCGGCATCAGCCCGAGCAACACGTTTGCGGGAGCAGGGCGTTCGGTGGTCATCTCGACAATCGCTCGGCCGGCCAGACAGGCCGGGCGCAAGGTGACCGACGACGGCAACGCTGCCGTCTTGCTCGCCGACTTTCTCGCCGAGGGCCGGCTGATCTAGGGGTGTGTCCCTAGCCGCCTGGGCTGCTCAGCACGACAGAAACCGAAGGAACTGAAGTCATGGCACACGTACTAGCCCTCATCGAGGCGTCGTTCGATGGCACACCGGCCAACACCGCGGGCGGCCTGCTCGCCGCGGCCGCCGCACTCGGCGACCCTGTCGCGGTGGTCGCTGCGAAGCCAGGAGACCATTCCGCACTGGTGGCCGCTCTCGGTGCACTCGGCGCCGAAACTGTTTTCATCGCCGAAAGCGGTGATGTGGGCACCCTGCTTTGCGGCCCCGAAGTCGATGCCGCGACGGCCGCCGCGACGAACTTCGGAGCCGTTGTGATCGTGGCCTCGCACTCGGTGCTCGGCCGTGACGTCGCGGCTCGGCTCGCTGTGCGCCTGCGCGCCGGCATCGCCGTCGACGCGGTTGCGGTTCGGCTGCAGGGCGATGTGCCGGTAGCCACGCACGCGGCCTTCGGCGGCGCCTATACCGTGGAATCGAGCGTCGAAGGCGGCCCCCTGATCATCACGCTGCGCCAGGGGAGCGTTGAGCAGGCCGCTCCGGCCGTCGCCGTGCCCCAGGTCGTGACGGTCGCACTCGCGGCGGGCGGGCCGAGTGGCGTGATCGACAGTGTGAATGAAGCCGTCGCATCCGGTCGTCCCGAGCTTCGGGGCGCGACGAAGGTCGTCTCGGGCGGCCGGGGAATCG
The DNA here is from genome assembly GCA_025463745.1 of Subtercola sp. Lineage (GTDB taxonomy): Bacteria > Actinomycetota > Actinomycetes > Actinomycetales > Microbacteriaceae > Subtercola. The sequence goes on along the minus strand of JAODBB010000152.1, from coordinate 39,282 downwards.
GCTCGGCCGAGAATTTTGCGCTCGTCGAGCAGTTGGCCGACGTTTTGGGCGCCGCCGTCGGGGCTTCGCGGGCTGCCGTCGATGCCGGCTACGTGCCGCAGAGCTACCAGGTGGGCCAGACCGGCATCACCGTGTCGCCGCAGCTCTACATCGCCCTGGGCATCTCGGGCGCCATCCAGCACCGGGCAGGCATGCAGACTGCGAAGACCATCGTCGCGATCAACAGTGACGAAGACGCTCCCATCTTCGATGTCGCCGATTTCGGAATCGTCGGTGACGTGTTCACCGTTGTTCCGCAGCTCGTCGAAGCAATCGAAGCGCGAAGCAGCTGATGTCGCAGGCAGGGGCCGCTGTGGGCGCCTTCCGGGAGAGCCGGTGGTTCAAGCTGGTATGGATCGGGCCGATCGTGGTCGTCGGCCTCGCGGTGATCGTACTGATCGCCAACATCGTGCGGTCTTCGCCCGGCGGCCAAAGCTTTCTCGAGACCTACCCCGGTGAGGCGACGCTGCCTGAGTGGGCCCCGGTCGGGTTCCCGGCGTGGCTGCAATGGCAGCACGCCATCAACGTGTTGTTTCTGGTGCTGATCATTCGCACCGGCTGGTTGATCCGCACCGCGACCAGGCCGAAGAACGGGTTCTACACGCGTAACAACACGGGCCTGATCCGCACGAAATATCCGCCCAAGCGAATCAGTATGAACCTCTGGTTCCACCTCAGTCTTGATATCGTCTGGGTTGCCAACGGCGTGCTGTTCTATGTGCTGATCTTCTCGACCGGGCAGTGGACTCGAATCGTGCCCACCGATTGGGATGTGTTTCCGAACGCGGTCTCGGCGGGTCTGCAGTACGCCTCGCTGAACTGGCCGACCGAAGACGGCTGGGTCAACTACAACGGCCTCCAGCTGCTCAGCTACTTCGCGGTGGTGTTTCTCGCCGCCCCGCTGGCCATCCTCACGGGGTTTCGCATGTCGCCGTCGTGGTCGAAGCGGTTCGCAAGGTTCGACAAGGTGTACCCGGTCGAGCTGGCCCGGAAGATTCATTTCCCGACGATGATCTTCTTCGTCGCCTTCGTTTTTGTGCACGTCGTCTTGGTATTCGCGACGGGCGCGCTGCGAAATCTCAATCACATGTACGCCGGCAGTGACGAGGTGAACTGGTGGGGGTTCGGCATCTTCGTCGTCTCGATTCTCGTCGTTGTGGCGGCCTGGATCGCCGCCCGCCCGCTCGTTCTGCGCTCTCTCGCGTCTCTCACCGGCACGGTATCGCGCTGACGCCATAACCCGCCGTGAGCCATCACTATCACTGGAGATCTGATGAAATTCAACGAAGCTCAGCTGGAGAAGTACCGTGCACGCACCGTTCGATCGAAAGAACTGTGGCAGCGCACGAAGGCGTACATTCCCACGGGTCACGCCGGCGGAATGGGGGCGTTCGGCGAGCATCCGATCGTTGTCGACCATGCAAAAGGCTGCTGGCTGTGGGATGTCGACGGCAACCGTTACCTCGACCTGAGACTCGGTGACTGGGTGCTCATTCACGGGCACTCAGACGACGACATTCGAGGCGCCGTGTACGAACAGATGGGCAAGGCGGTGCAGGTCGGCGCGCCGGAGTGGGACATGGGTTACCGCATGGCGCAGCTGCTGATCGAGCGCATGCCGTCGCTCGAAAAGGTACGCTTCTTCGTCTCGGGCACCGACGCGAACCTCTGCGCGATTCGGCTGGCTCGCGGCTTCACCGGCCGCTCGAAGATCGCACGGTCGGTGGGTGGGTACCACGGCACCTCTGACACGCTGCTGGTGGGCCGGTCGGTGCTGCGCGCACCCGACGACGAGGTGCCTCTCGGAGTGCAGAGCCAGGCGGCCGACGACGTTGTGCAGATTCCGTACAACGACGCCGATGGTGCTGAGGCGATCATCCGGAGCAACGCGGCAGAACTCGCTGCGGTGATCATCGAGCCGGTGATGACGGCCGCGGGCATGGTCGAAGGCCAGGCAGGCTACCTGCAGCGCCTTCGAGATGTGACGACCGAACTCGGAATCGTGCTGATCTTCGACGAGGTCGTGACCTTCTCGGTGGCCTACGGCGGCGGTCAGGCGCACTTCGGCATCACTCCTGACCTCACGACGATGGGCAAGGTCATCGGCGGCGGGCTGCCGGTCTCGGCGGTGGGTGGCCGCACCGACATCATGGATCTGCTCGAACCGGATGCCCATGGCGGTGTTGCTCCGATCAGTGTCATGGCGACCTTCGGCGGTAACTCGGCATCGCTTGCCGCAGGGATCGCCTGCCTCGAGAAGCTCACCCCCGAAGCGCACGAGCGGATGAATCGGCTCGCCGACCGCATTCGCGCCACGATCGACGGCTTCGGCCAGAAGTACGGCGTTCCCTTGCATGCCACTGGTCTCGGCAACCTGATCGGCGTGCACTGGGCCGAGCAACGAGTGGTCGATGACCCGACGCTGCGCAACGACGACCGAGAGAAGATCCAGAACATCAATCTCGTTCTCGACAACGAGGGGTACTACCAGACGTTCACGGGTCTGTTTCTGCTCAGCACCGTCATCGGCGAGCAGGAAGTCGACGCGTTTCTGGGTGCATTCGAGCGAGCTCTGCACACTCTCGGCTACGTGTGATGCCCATTGCCGGTAAACGTGTCCCTAAAACCTTGGTAAACGTGACTCTAAAACCTCGATAAACGTGACCGTGCACCCGTCAGTGCGATCGCGCCGGCACCGAGAAGTCGCCGGCGCGGGCGAAGGCTTCCTGCACGATGCTGGCGATGAGGGAGCCCGCGCTGTTGTAGATGCGGCCGAACACCAGCCCGCGAATACCGGGCGTGTGCGGAGTCTCTTGAACCGAGAGCATCCATTCGCCCAGATTCGGCTCGAGGTGCCACCAGATGCTCTGGCTGATGGAGCCGCCATTGCCGGCGTCTCGCCTCTCCACCTGCTTGGCTCGTGCGACCAGCCTCGCCACCGCGAAATCGGTCGCGTAGGCGAATATGGCCCGGTTGAGGAGCCCGGTCGTCGGCGGAGTCTCGCGCAACCGGAACCAGGTCGCCTGGCGCGAGGAGGGTGGAACACCGACCGTCGGCAGATCTTCTGTGAGCACCTGATCGCTCGGGCTGGGCGCGGCCGTCGTCGTTCTGATGTCGAAGTAGCTCCGAAAACTAGACGCGGCGTCGGCGACACTCATCGAGGTGGTCAATGCGGACTTCGACAGGATGAACGGGGTCAGCCGTTCGGATTCTGCGCCGGCCTCGGGTTCGGGTAGGGCCTCATCGATCTGAAATGACGTGTCTGCGACGAAGATGAGCTTGTCGTTCTGGAGCGCCTCGACGCGCCTGTTCGAAAACGATCGACCGTCGCGCACGGTCGACACCCGATACGTCACCGGCTCAGAACTGTTGCCGGGGCGATGGAATGTCGTCTGGATCGAGACGACCCGTCGATCTGTCGCTACGGTCAGGCCCGACGCCGAAATCGCTTGTGCGATCAGCTGCCCGCCGAAGATGCGGTTGTGGTTTCCGGGAATCGATTGGCCGACGAACGTGTCGGGTGCGATGGGTTCGACGGTGAGCAGAGACTGAAGCGACGGATGTGTCATGGTGTAACCACGATATCGACCGCTACGTCATGACATGGGTCGACCATCAGGCGGAGCCGGGCGGAGCGCTCTCGAAGTACAGGTGCGAGTGCAGCCGGCAGCCCGGGTTGAACGCCGCGCCGCAATGCGGGCACGAGTCGACGCCGAGGTACTCGGTGATGCTGAGCTCGGCCCCGCACACACCGCAGAGAACGGCACGTGCATCCTGCTCGCCCAGCGGCCAGGCGCGCGCGGCATGGCCGGCCGCCTCCGCATGACAGAGATGGCACGCGTAGTACTCGCCGCAGCAGGCGAACTTGATCGCGATCACGTCGAGCGGGGTGTGATAGTGGATGCAGCGTGTCTGCTCGTCGACGACCGGGCCGAGCACCCGCACTCAGCTCACCCCCCGAGCCGTCAGGGCATCGCCGAGTTCGTCGGCGTGCTTCAGCGACACCACGAGAAAGGGGATGACGAACGAGCGCAGCCCCGCTCGTGCGCCGCGCGCTCGCTGGGCCTCGCGCACTCCGACGGCGAGCCGGGTCAGTACCGGAATCGTGGTGATCGCGACGGCGAGCACGAGGGCGACCCGCGCGGGGTCGAGGCCGAATCGGGTGAACGGTCGCAGGCCGCGTTCGAAGGCATCGAGCAGATCGCCGACCCGGGTCGTGAGAACAAGAAGCGCCGCGATGACGATGGCCGCCACGACGCGGGCGGTGTTCGCGATGGCCGACTCCATCGGCAGGAAGAGCACCTGGAAGCCGAACGTGATCACAATGATCCAGCGTGTCGCGACGACCTGGTGGCCCAGCTCGGCGACGCCGACGCGCGAGACGATGTACGCGAGCACGGTGACGGCCCCGGCGATCGCGGCCGAGAGGTAGGTCGACGGCAGCAGCGAGACCGCCAGCACGACAAGCAGCAGAACGAACGCTTTCGGACCGGCGGGGGCGCGGTAGAACCACGACGTGCCCGGCCGGTAGAGGGTCAGCATGGCGAGACCACAACGCCCAGCGGATGATCGTCGACACGAATCCCGGAGCCCACCGACGTGCGTGCCAGACCCACCGCCCTCGCCGGAATCGGCGCCCTGAGAATCAGCACGCGAGGCTCGCTTCATACCGTGAGACGAGGTCGGCCGGGTCGCCGACGCCGGTCATCCGGCCGTCTTCGAAGAGCACCGCCACGTCACAGCGCTGTGCCAGCTCCAGATCGTGCGTGACGAGAACGAGCCGCCGGTCGGTCGGCGCGAGCAGGTGGTCGGCGATCAGGCGGGCGTTGCGGGCATCCAGATAGGCCGTCGGCTCGTCGGCGATCATCAGCTGCGGGCGTCGGATCACGGCGCCGCAGAGCGCGAGAAGCTGCTTCTGGCCGCCCGAGAGATCGTAGGCGGCGCGATCGGCCAGCTCGGTCAGGCCGAACTCCTCGAGGGCCACCCGAACCCGCTCGGCGCTCTCGGCCCGCGGCAGTTTTTCGCTGCGCAACGAGAAGGCGGCGTCTTCGGCGACGGTCGGCATGATGATCTGGGCGTCGGGGTTGCTGAAGACGAAGCCCACCAGGCGGCGGAGCGCAGCGCTCTGCCTGACCGGGTCGACGCCGTGCACCGACACCGTGCCGGTCGTGGGCGAGACGAGGCCGCCGAGTACCCGGGCGAACGTCGACTTGCCCGATCCGTTCGAACCGATGACGGCGATGCGGTGCGCGTCGAGGTGCAGTGAGACCGAGTCGAGCGCCAGTCGGTCGCCGAGCATGACACAGACGTCGTCGAGGATGATCGGCTCGGTCATCCTCGCTCCCAGAACTCGTTCGGCACGGTCATCCACTCGGCCCTCGTCGCCGTCGACTGCACCGCCGAGTTCGTCATTCGTGCCGCACCTGTCGCGCGCTTCGCATTGGTCACGCCCGTGCGCGCGAACGGAACGCCCGAGGGTACGCCCGCACCAGCGTCATGGTGATGAGCACCGTGATGACCGCCTTGATGAGATCGCCGGGGAGGAAGACCAGACTCTGCAACGTCGTCAGGCCGAGCGGGGCGCGGGTCACGAGGGCCTGCACGGGAATGCCGATGGCATAGACCACGGCGATGCCCCCGACGACAACTCCGACGCTCGTGCGCAGCCAGGTGAGCTTTCGGCCGCCCGCATGAACGATGACGCCGATGACGAACGCGCCGATGATCCAGCCGAACAGGTACCCCGCCGACGGCCCGACGAATTGACCGATGCCGCCGCGCCCGCCGGCGAGAAGCGGCAGCCCGAGGGCCACCAGCACGAGGAAGACGATCATCGAGAGGGCTCCTCGCCAGGCGCCCAGGATCGCGCCAGCCAGCATCACGCCGAGGGTCTGGGCCGTGATCGGCACCGATCCGAACACCGCGAAGCCGGCGGGCAGGCCGAGCACGGCCATGATGGCGGCGAAGACGGCGATACGGGCGATGTCGGTGGCGTCGACACGCGAGCGGTTGGCGGCAGACGTGGTGGTGCGGGGGGCGGTGGTGCGAGGCGGGGTGGTGCGGGGGGCGGTGGTGCGGGGCGGTGCGGGGCGAGGCGGGGTGGGCGCAGCCGCCGCGCTCGCGGTTTCACCGGCCGCGGTCGCCTGGGTGTCGGGGGTGGGTGCGCCCTGCTCGGTCATTCTTTGTCTCGGCTTCGTCGTCTGCATCGTCGCGAACACTTACCTGAACAGTGTTCACCTGAACGCTGTTCACTATAGTAGGAACTATGACCTCAGCGCACGCAACGCCTGCGAAACATGGGCGGCACTCTCGTGATGACGTCGCGAACGCGGCCCTCGGCATTCTCGACGAGTACGGCCTGCCCGATCTCACCATGCGCCGGCTCGCCGCCGAACTCGACGTTCAGCCGAGCGCGCTGTACTGGCATTTTTCGAACAAGCAGACCCTGCTCGCCGAACTCGCCGACCGCATCGCCGGCCGCGGGCAGTCGACGTACGAGCCGTCGGCCGACTGGATGATCGTCACCGCCGCCGAATCGGCCAGCCTCCGTGACGCGCTGCTCGCCTACCGTGACGGCGCCGAGGTCGTCTCGAGCACGCTCGCCTTGGGGCTCGGCGTCTCCGTTCCGCTCACCCGGCTCACGAACGCCGTCAGCCTCGGCGGGTTCGATGACGAGACGTGCCGCCGGGCATCCACCGCCCTGCTGCACTTCATTCTGGGGCACGTGTCGCACGAGCAGCAGCGTTTGCAGTACGACAGCATCGGTGTCGCGTCGGGTGTGCCCGAGCCCGACACGCTCGCGGATAACGATGCCGACGCGCTCGACGGTGCCGCGGCCTTCGAGTTCGGCGTGCTGCTGTTCATCAACGGCCTGCGCCACCTCACCGACGACGCGCGAACGGTGTCGGTCACCGTGCCGCGGGCGGCCACTCCACTTCCGTCGGAGCACAGCTGATGTGCCGCACCAGAGCGCCCCACATCGGCTGATTTCCGACGGATGTCGATTCGCCCTGAGGGCGGGTCGGGCACTGGGGTGGGCTGGCCGCCGGGAATGAGGCCGGCCTGAGCCACCTCGCGGACGACGCGCGAACGGTGGCGGTCAACGTGACGCAGGCGGCTACTCGACTTTCGACGGAGATCGGCTGATCTGCCACACATAGCACCCCCACATTGGCTGTGCTCCGACGAAAGTCAAGCTGCCCTTCGGGCGCGCCCGGGCGGTGGGGCGAACAGGTGGCACGATCCGTCTGTCTGGAAGGCGGCCGGCCCGAGTCGCCTCGCGAACGACGCGCGAACGGTGTCGATCAACACGACGCGGCAGCCACCCCACTTCCGTCGGAAATCCGCTGGTCTGCGGTGTGAGAGCGCCGCACATCGGCTGTGCTCCGACGAATGTCGAGTAGCCGCAGGGCGGCGGCCGAGCTCAGCCGACGAGCGCACCCACGGGCTCGAGCCGCACCACGATCGCCTTCGACACGGGGGTGTTGCTGCGGTCGGCGGCGCTGGCGAGGGGAATGAGCACGTTCGCTTCGGGATAGTAGGCCGCCGCGCATCCCTTCGCCGTCGGGTACGACACCACGCGGTAGTTCGGCAGCACGCGGTCGGGTTCGCCCGGCCATTCGCTGTAGATGTCGACCCGCTGGCCGTCGACGAGGCCGAGCTCGGTGATGTCGTCGGGGTTGACGAAGATCACGTCGCGGCCGTTCTTGATGCCGCGATAACGGTCGTTGAGGCTGTAGATGGTCGTATTGAACTGGTCGTGCGACCGCATGGTCTGCAGAATCAGGCGGCCCTCTGGCCGCACGATCGGCTCGAGGTGGTTGACCGTGATCATCGCCTTGCCGGTGGCCGTGTTGAACGTTCGCGAGTCGCGCGGCCCGTTCGGCAGCACGAAGCCGCCCTTGCGCCGCACATCGGTATTGAAGTGCTGAAAGCCCGGGATGACGCGGCTGATGTGGTCGCGAATGATGTCGTAGTCGGCCTCGAAACCGGCCCAGTCGATGTTCGTCTTCTCGCCGAGAGTCGCGCGGGCCAGCCGCGAGACGATGGCGATCTCCGACAGGATGCCCGGCGCAACCGGAGGGATACGCCCATGTGACCCGTGCACGGCGCACACGCTGTCTTCGACCGAGACGAATTGCGCTCCCGTCTCTTGCAGGTCGATCTCGGTGCGGCCGAGGGTGGGCAGAATCAGGGCCGCCGCGCCCGTGACCACGTGCGAGCGGTTGAGCTTCGTCGACACCTGCACGGTGAGCGAGGTTCCGCGCATGGCGGCTTCAGCCGCGGCCGTGTCGGAGATGGCCCCGACGAAGTTGCCGCCCATGGCGAAGAACACCTCGATCTCACCGCGTTGCATCGCCTCGATGGTCTGCAGAGCATCCGAGCCGTGCTTGCGGGGTGGCTCGAAGTCGAACTCGGTGCCGAGGCGATCGAGGAAGGTGTCGCTCATCTGCTCCCACACGCCCATGGTGCGGTCGCCCTGCACGTTGCTGTGGCCACGGATGGGCGAGGCACCGGCGCCCGGCCGGCCGATGTTGCCGCGCAGCAGCAGCAGGTTGATCAGCTCGCGCAGAGTCTCGACGGCCTTCTTCTGCTGGGTGAGCCCCATCGCCCAGGTGATGATGGTGCGGTCTGACGAAATGTACCGTGCCGCGAGCTCATCGATCTCGTCGGAGGTGAGCCCGGTCGCTGCCAACACATCGGCTTCGTCGAGGTTCGCCAGATGCACCTTAAGTTCGTCTAGCCCGAGCGTGTATTCGGCCAAGAACTCGTGATCGAGCACTGTGCCGGGCGCCGCTTCTTCGGCCTCGAGTACACGCTTGGCGACGGCCTGCAAGAGGGCCATGTCGCCGCCCGACCGAATCTGCAGAAACTGATCGGCGAGCGCCGTGCCATGCCCGATGAGCCCCCGCACGGTCTGCGGGTTCTTGTAGCGGAACAGCCCCGCCTCAGGCAGCGGGTTCACCGCCACGATCGTGGCTCCCGACTTCTTGGCGTCTTCGAGCGCGGTGAGCATGCGCGGATGATTCGTGCCGGGGTTCTGGCCCATGATGATGATGAGGTCGGTGTGCTCGAAGTCGTCGTAGGCGATGGTCGACTTGCCGATGCCGATGGTTTCGCCGAGCGCGGTGCCGGTGGACTCGTGGCACATGTTCGAGCAGTCGGGCAGGTTGTTCGTGCCGAATGCGCGCACGAACAACTGGTAGCTGAAGGCCGTCTCGTTCGCGGTGCGCCCGCTGGTGTAGAAGGCGGCACGGTCGGGGGAGTCGAGACCGTTGAGGGTGTCGGCGACGAGGCCGAATGCCTTCTCCCAGCTGACCGGCTCGTAGAAGTCCGAGCCGGCGGGCTTGTAGACGGGTTCGGTGAGCCGGCCTTGCAGGCCCAGCCAGTACTCCGACTTGTCGAGCAGGGAGGTGACCGAGTTCTCGGCCCAGAAACTGGTCGGCACGGTGACGGGCGTGGCCTCCCACGTCACCGCCTTGGCGCCGTTCTCGCAGAATTCGAGCGCCTTACGATGCGTGGGGTCGGGCCACGCGCAACTCATGCAGTCGAAGCCGTCTTTCTGGTTGATCGACGTGAGCAGTTTGGCGGCGCGGGCCGGGCCGAGCTTCGTGAGCGCTGGCTCCATCGAGTAGAAGATGCCGGGCAGGCCCACGGCCTCGTGCTTGTTGGGGCCGACCGTCAGGTCGGGGTAACTCGATCCATCGTTCAGCGGTTTCTTGCTCACGGGGTGCTGACTTTCTCGTTCTCAGTGATACTGGTGCTGGATTCGGCGGCAGCTTGGGTTTCGATCCGTTCGGGGGAGCTGTACACGACCATCGAGGGGCCGCGCAGAAACCCGACCACGGTCATCCCGATGTCAGAAGCGAGTTCGACGGCCAGTGAGGAGGGGGCCGACACGGCCGCCAGAATGGGGATGCCCGCCATCGATGCCTTCTGCGCGAGTTCGAAACTCGCCCGCCCTGACACCATCAATACCATGCCGCGCAGAGGCAGCAGATTATTGGTGACGGCCCAGCCCACGACCTTGTCGACCGCGTTGTGCCGCCCCACGTCTTCACGCAACACGAGCATTTCGCCGGTTCGGGCGTCGAACAGTGCCGCGGCGTGCAGCCCGCCGGTCTTATCGAACACGTTCTGGCCCTCGCGAAGGCGATCGGGAAAGCTCGCCAGCAGTTCGGCAGTGATACGTACGTCGGCGTCGGCGACTGGGTAGGCCGACAGCGTGCGCACCGCGTCGATGCTGGCCTTGCCGCAGATTCCGCATGAACTGGTCGTGTAGAAGTTGCGTTCAAGGCTGGGGTCTGGCGGCGCAACGCCGAAGCCGAGGGTCACGTCGAGCACGTTGTAGGTATTCTCGCCGTCGACCGTCGCGCCGGCGCAGTAACGAGCCGCACCGAAATCGTCGTGCCGGGAGATGACGCCCTCAGAGACGAGAAACCCGGCGGCCAGATCGAAGTCGTGGCCGGGGGTGCGCATCGTGATGACGAGCGCCGTTCCGCCGACCCGGATCTCGAGCGGCTCTTCGACCGCGAGCACGTCTTCGCGCCGTCGCCCCGGTGACCCCACCGTGATTCGGGTGACCTGTCGTCGTGCTGTGATTCTGCCCATCTTCCAGGCTTAGCATTTCGAACGAGGTGGCACAATGAATTCGATAGACACGTGAAAGTTGCTCGCATGAACATCGTCGCCATTGTGCTCGCGGGTGGTCGTTCCTCCCGTCTCGGCGGCGTGCCCAAAGCGGGCCTGATCGTCGGTGGCCGCACGCTGTTGCAACGCACACTCGATGCGGTGGCGGATGCCCGTGAGGTCGTGGTGGTCGGTGACGTCGTGGTGCCGCGGCAGGCTGTCTCGGTCCGGCCGCCGCTCGCGTCTGCCGTACCACTCCTTCCGGGTACGGCCCGCTCGGTGCTGGTCACGCGCGAGAGCCCGCCGTTCGCCGGCCCGGCAGCCGCGATCGCGGCCGGCGTCGATGCGCTCGCCGCTTCGGGTGACATCTCCGACGACCTCGTTCTTGTGCTGGCCTGCGACATGCCCGAGGTCGGGGCGGCCGTCGGCCTGCTGCTCGAGGCGGCAGAAGCGCTGCTGGCCGAGCCCGGGCGGCCGGTTTCGGGCGCCGGCGACGGTGATGTCGATGGATTCGGCGACGGCGACGGGGCTGCCGATGGCGACGGCGTTGGCGACGCTGACGGTGTTGTCGCGGTTGTCGGCGTTGTCGATGCTGACGGTGTCGACGACGCTGACGGTGTTGTCGCGGTTGTCGATGGGGTCGACGACGCTGACGGTGTTGTCGCGGTTGATACGGATGGCCGGCGCCAAGTTCTGGCGGGCATCTACCGCGGCTCGGCGCTGATCGAAGCCATCACACAGGCTGAGGCCGAGGCTCCGCTCGCCGGCTTGTCGGTACGGAAACTGTTCGCCGGGCTCGTCCTCATCGAGCTGGCGGTACCAGAGTCGGCGACCGCCGATATCGACACCTGGGCTGACGCGCGCGCCTTCGGTGCCGCAATACCCGGTGCCGCAGGAGAGGGTGCAGGCTCCGACTCCGAGCTGGGTGGCCCGGCCGCCGCGGAGGTAGACATTCACGCGGCACGGGCAGAGATCGACCGCGGGGCGTTAGCCGCCGACCGGGCGAGAGCGCCGCAACCGACAGGAGCAGAAACGATGAGCAGCGCCACCCCGAACAGTGCAGGCGAACCCGTAGACCAGGCCGAGCTATTGAGGCAGTGGGTCGCTGACCTGTCGGAGCGGGTGCTGGCTGGTGGCGCATCCGGTTCGGCGGCACCGGAGCTCGAGAAGCACCTCGACGCGATTCTGGCGCTGGCGGGCACGGCTGCGCATGCCGTGGTTCGCCCGGCGGCTCCGCTCACCACGTTCGTGGCCGGTTATGCGGCCGGAATCGCAGCGGCGGGCGGCGAGCCCGTGGCCGAGGCCGTTGTTCGGGCCACCGCCGCGGCGAACGAGTTCGCGCTGAACTGGCACCGGGCGCCTTCCGCTGACCACGCTGACCACGCTGACCACGCTGACGCTGAGGCTGACTCCGCTGATGCTGCCGCTCGCGGGGAGCGGTCGGAGTAAATGGGTCGACGCGCCATGCAGCGACCAGACCGCAACTCGATCGAGAGCGTCTCCCCGGAGCGCACCGTCAGCTGGCGCGATGCGATGCTCGAGGCCGCCGCCGCGGCTCGGCCGCTCGGCTTCGAATCGGTGCCGATCGCCGAAGCGCTCGGCCGGGTAACCGCGCACGATCTGAGCACCGCCCACGACGTGCCGCACTTCGCCTCGTCGGCCATGGACGGCTGGGCCGTCGCAGGCGCCGGCCCCTGGTCCGTCGACGACAGCGTTACCGGCTCGCTCGCACCCGGGCACGCCGTCGCCATCGTGACGGGAGCGCTCATTCCCGAAGGCGCGACCGCCGTTCTTCGAAGCGAGCACGCCGTTCTCGAAGCCGCGCCCACCCGGTCGGGCGCATCCGACTCGCCCGCTTCGGGATGCGGCCGACTGCGCACGAGTGACGGCGCGAAGCCCGGCGAGCCCTTCCCGGGTCAGCACATTCGGCTCGCGGGCGAAGAGGCGCGGGCCGGCGAGGTCGTCATCGCTGCCGGCACTCTCGTGAATCCGGCGCACATCGCCCTCGCCGCTCTGGCCGCACGCGATGAGATCGTGGTGGTTCGGCAGCCACAGGTTCGCTTCGTCTTCACCGGCGACGAGGTCGACGAATCGGGGCTTCCGCGGCCCGGGCGCGTGCGCGACACGTTCGGTCCCCAGCTGCCCGCACTGCTACAGCTGCTCGGCGCGAAGGCGCTCGGCAGCAGGCGTGCCCGCGACACGCTGACGGGCACGGTCGCCGCACTCGAGGCGAGCATCCACGACGCCCAGCTGGTGATCACCACAGGCGGTACGGGCCATTCGTCGGCAGATCACCTGCGACCGGCCCTGCGCGAACTCGGCGCTTCGATTCTCTTCGACGGCGTCAACGTGCGCCCGGGCGGCCCGACGCTGCTGGCGCGGGCGGGCAATGGATGCCTCGTGGCCTGTCTTCCGGGCAACCCGCTCGCCGCGATGGTCGGGCTGCTCGTCACCGTGGTACCACTCGTGCGGGCATGGAGCAGCCGGGCATCCGAAGACCTCGGTGAAGTCGTTGTGGGCGCCGATATCGCCGGCGCGGCCCAGGCGGCGTTGCTCGTGCCGTATTCGATCGTCGACGGGCTGGGTCTGCCGAGCGCCTGGCGCGGGTCGGCGATGATGCGGGGCCTTGCCGATGCCGAGGGGCTGCTCGAAGTGCCTTCTGGGGGGCTCGTCGCTGGGGAGCGAACGCGCGCCATTCGCGTGCCGTGGCGCTAGTCGGCGTACTGCCGCAGCCTCAGGATGCGCGCTAGTCTCGGACCATCGCGAGAGGTAGAGGCCATGAAGATCAGTGCACGCAACCAGCTCAAAGGGGTCATCGTCGAGGTGACGAAAGGCGCGACCACGTCGCACGTTCGCATCGACATCGGCGGTTCGATCATGACGGCGTCGATCACCAACGAAGCCGTCGACGAGCTCGGGCTCGCGGTCGGCGGCGAAGCGTACGCGGTCGTCAAGGCGTCTGACGTGATGGTCGCGGTCGACTGAGGCCAGAGTCGTGCGTCAGTAATTCGTTTAGCCCTCGAAGTCGCCGAGCGCGTCTGGGTTCAGAGATCGCAAGAATCACGAACCCGAGCGGCGATCATCAGTCACGGAGGAGTTCGCGGATCCGCTCAGGGCGGCATGACGGCGACGTGATTTACGTGGGCCGGGCCGCCGGGAAACGCGACGGCTACTGCGTCGGAAACCCGAGGAGAGCACGTGCAGCGATGGGCTCCAGTTCGCTGCGGGTCGCGCCGCTCGCAGCTTGGACGGCCATCCCTGCCGTGATCGTTGCGAGGTACTTCGCGAGTTCCCGAGCATCCTGGTTCGGAAGCAGGTCGCCGGCGGCGATGGCTTGCTGGAAGCGTTCGGCGAAGCGTTCCTCACCCGCCGCGCGGCTGTCGTTGAGGAACGCGACGACCCGGTGATGCTCGGGGCTGCCGGTCAGGCCGGCCTGCACCGATAGGCATCCGGCTGGTTTCTCCGGATCGGTAATTGCCAGCACATTGCTGCGTAGATAGTGCTCGGCGACAGTGCGGGCTGTCGGCTGCGCGATCGCATCGTCGACGTAAGCCATGTCGACGAGGGCGTACCGCTGCACGGCCAGCTTGAAGGTCTCTTCCTTGTTGCCGAAGGCCGCGTAGAGGCTGGGCCGGTTGATCCCCATGGCCGTGGTGAGGTCGTCCAGCGTCGTACCTTCAAACCCTTGACGCCAGAACACCTCGATCGCCCGGTCTAGAGCGTCCTCGAGTAGAAACTCGCGCGGCCTGCCGCGTTCTGCCATTTCCGCCTCCCGACGTTGGTTCTGTACTTGGTGGAACACATTTACTCCTGCGGGAATTCCGAGAGAGATCGGCGAGTTATGTACCGAGTCGGACAGAAATCGTTCTGTTCGGCTCACGACCACCACCGGCACAGAAGGAATCATCATGGGACTGTTAGACAATAAGATCGCACTGATCACCGGAGGAACGTCGGGCATCGGCCTCGCGACCGCGCACCGGTTCGTCGCGGAGGGTGCACATGTCTTCATCACCGGTCGCCGCCAGTCGGAGCTGGACATCGCTGTCGTGGCGCTCGGCAGCAACGTTACGGGTATCCGCGGAGATGTTTCGAACCTCGACGAGCTCGACCGGGTGTTCGCCGCGATCACCTCGCGCGGACAGGGTCTGGATGTTCTGTTCGTCAACGCCGGCGGTGGGTCGTTCTCCACGTTGGAGGAGCTGACGCCGGAGGGCTTCGACGCCACCTTCGGCGTCAACGTGCGGGGAACGGTGTTCACCGTGCAGAAGGCGCTTCCGCTGCTCAAGGACGGCGCATCGGTTATCGTCACAGGTTCGACGGCCGCAAGCAAGGGCAGCCCGGCGTTCGGCGTGTACGCAGCCACTAAGGCTGCGTTGCGCTCGTTCACCCGCACCTGGGCCGCGGAGCTCGCCGGACGCAATATCCGGGTCAACACGATAGCCCCCGGACCCACCAACACCCCCGGTCTCAGCGGCCTGGCACCCGACCCGAGTCAGGCGCAGGGGCTGCTCGACATGCTTACCGGCAATGTTCCGCTCGGGCGTCTCGCGCACCCCGACGAGATCGCCAACGTCGTGCTGTTCCTGGCCTCGGAGCAGGCCAGCTTCATCACCGGCACCGAACTCTTCGCAGACGGCGGCGAAGTTCAGCTCTGATCCACTTCGTGTTCGAGGGGCGGCCATCCGGTCGCCCCTCGAACACGGCCCATCACCGACTACTCGCTGAGGGACTCACCTGAATAAGACATAAAGGAGACGTCATGAACGACAAACGGGCAACGTGAGATGCGACAAGGTTGAACCCAAGCGGCAAGCCCAGGCTCGTCAGCGGCTCCGGCCAGCGCGTCGCCGCCGACATCGCCAAAGACCACTCCGCGCGCGAATCGCCCTTGCGCCGCTCGATCTGCCGTCGACGACACTTCACGGGTGGGTGCTTAGCGCACTACCTCCAGCACGGCGGCGACGCCGAGGCCGCCGCCGACCGATGCAGCGGCGACGCCGAGAGTTCCGGCCGGAGCTCCGGTTCGTACGAGTCGGCTGAACAGGCGCACGATCGCCACGGCCCCGCTCGCACCCCACGGATGCCCTAGCGCGAGGGCCCCGCCGTCGGCGCATACCCGCGGATCATCGTCGACGAGACCGAGTCGACCGAGCACAGCAAGGCTCTGCGCGGCGAACGCTTCGACGATCTCGAACGCGGCGACATCACCGATATGTGCACCAGCAGAGAGCAAGGCGGCCTCGATGGCGGGTGCAGCGCCGATGCCGGGAAGCGCGGGGTCGCAACCGATCACTGCGGCCGCTCGAACCGCCAGGCCAGCCGCGGTGCCCGCGGGTGCGACGATCACGGCGGCGGCACCGTCGCCGATGCGCGTAGCGGTGCCCGCGGTGAGCGTGCCACCGGTGAAGAGCGGCGGAAGCCGGGGGAGGAGCGGTTCGGCTGCTCCGATGGCGTCGTCATGGTCGAGCCCGGCGAGGGGCACCAGTTCGGCGTCGAAGCGGCCGGCCAGGAGCGCTGCCCGTGCGCGCGAGTGGCTGCGAGCGGCGTGCTCATCTTGCCGGGCGCGAGTGATGCCATCGTGTATTGCCAGATCTTCTGCCGCTCGCGTCATGCCGGGGTCGGGGAATCCCGTCGGTGCGAACGGCGCACGGTCGTAGGCGACACCGCCCACGGAACGCACGGGGGCGGTGGATGCGCTCTCGACGCCGCCGGCCACGCGCAGCCGCTCATCGCCGGCGCGGATCGCCATCACCGCATCCAACACGGCCGCAAGACCGCTGCCGCACTGGCGGTCGACCGTGCCACCTGGAACGTGCATCCCGAGCCCTGAAGCCAAGGCGGCGACCCGGCCCACGTTGCCGCCAGGGCCCATGCAGTTGCCGAGCAAGACGTCGGCGACCGTGATCGATGCGCCGGTCGCCGTTTCGGCGTCAACCAGAGCAGCACGGATCGCCGCCGCAGCCAGTTCTTCGATACGCACGCCGGCAAGCGCACGGCCGCGGGTGCCGATGGGGGTGCGGCGGGCGGCGATGATGACTGGATCGCGGTCAGAAGACAAGACGTGCTACCTCCCCGGCCAGCGCGCGACGTGTTGCCTCGGCTCGCGCGGGCTTGCCCGAGGCCGTTCGCGGGAGTTCTCCCGCGAACCAGCGCCGAGGCCGGTGAGCGGGCGTCAGTAGTGCGGCTGCCGCCTCACGAAAGTTCGCGGTGGGATGCCCGTGTTCGTCCAACTCCACGAACGCCGCCACCAGGGCGCCGACCGAGGCACGGGGCAGCCCGAACACGATCGCGTCGCGCACACCGGGAAGCGAACGCAGCACCGCCTCGACTTCTTCGGGCACGATCGTCGCGGAAGCGCTCAAGATGGCACCGTCTGTGCGGCCGAGTAAGCGCAGCCGACCATCCACCAGCTCGGCCCGATCACCCACGGTCGCCCACGCGCCGTTTCGACGCAGGGGCCCCGGAGCGCCCGCGTATCCCGACGCGACAAAGGGGGAGCGCACCCACAGTTCGCCATCTCGAATGCTCACCTCCACGCCGGGGAAGGGTCGGAGACCGTCGCCCTCGTCTACGGCGACGAATGACAGCTCTGCGGCACCGTAGTAGGCCGTCACCCGGATTCCAGCGGATTCGGCACGTTCGCGAAGTGCGGGATCGAGATGGGATCCGCCGACCAGCGCTGCGCGCAGTCGTGTGGCGGCGCTGGCGTCGAGTACCGCTCGCAGCGACTGCGGAGTGCAGTGCACAGAGACGCTGTCGGATGTCTCGCGTGCCTCGAAGAGCGGGCGAGGCCCGCCGGCAAGAGCGTGCGCGAGGGAGAAGAGTGTGAGGGAGGCGGCGGGTGGTGCCGGCAGCAACACGGCGTCGTCTGAACCCGCTTCGAGATACCCCGCCACCGCTTCGAACGAGTCGGCCCACGATGACGCGCTACGCAGCACGATACGAGGGGAGCCGCTGCTGCCCGACGTGAGGGTCGCCCAGGCGATGTCTTCGGCCGGCTGCGCGCTGGCCGCGGCGCCTCGCACGGCTTCCCATTGCGCGGGTGACCAGCGGGCATCGCCGACGAGGGGCACATTCCCCGCCTCACGGATCTCGCGCAGCCGATCGAGTAGGCCGTCGGTGGCGCCGCTCAACGGGATGATCATGGCAGGCGCATGCAGGTCGGCCCAGACGGCGCGGGGTAATGGATCATCGGCTGCTCTCTCATCAACGACACCTGAACAGTGTTCACTAGAACAGCGTTCAGTCTAGGCCGATTCACATGGCGACGGCCCTCAACGCCTGGGCCGGCCCTCGTGGGGGAGACGGGGGGAAGCTCTTGCAGGCTTCCGAGCGGATTCGTGTCGGTTGCGGCAGCCCAGATCGTGTTCGATGCAGTACTAGTAGCGCGAAAAGCTGACGGTCACAGATTTGCGTCGCCAGCGCATGCCGATCGGGTAGGTCCTAGTAGACCGAATTGGAATTCAAGGTAATGATGCTGGCTAGATCACGATCGCCCAGCCCAGATTCGAGAGCGTGACGCAAGACGGCAGAGGCCGCTCGCGAGACAGGCAGCTCCAGCCCCAGCGCGTTGGCTTCCTCCTCGACGAGGGCGATATCTTTCGCGAAGATCGCGACTGACGCAGCCACCGGCGTTCCGTCAGGATCTAAGAATGCTTCGCGCTTGTAGCCGGAGTAGGTCGAGGCCCCTGCGCTGGCACTGAGCACATCGTAGGCGAGTTCTCGTGAAATGCCGCCGCTCTCCGCTAGGGAGAGGCACTCGACGATGCCCTGGTTGACGGCCGCGAGAAGAGCCGCAATCGCTAGCTTCATCGTCGATCCTGACCCGGCACGTCCGACGTGGAACTGAGTTCGAGACATGGCAGCCAAGACGGGCTGAATCCGCTCAAAGACGTCTTGTTCGGCACCGACCATGCAGCTCAGTTGTGCCGATTCCGCCATTGAGACACTGCCAGAGACTGTTGCATCGGCGAATCCGATTCCTTTGCTCGCGCACTGCTCGGATAGTGCGCCTGCCCATACCGAACCGAGAGTACCCATCGCGATGTGAGTGTGATTCTTGGTGAGAGGCGTCTCGAACAATGAATCGATGCCGAACAGCGCGTCATATGTCAGAGGCCCGTTCGGGAGCATGCTGATGCTGTAATCCGTTGAAGCGAGCTCGCGTACGTCGTGAACCCTCGTCACACCGCCGCGTTCGAGCTCAGCACTTGGCGCGGCGAACGGATCGTATACCGTGACGCCGTACCCCGCCCTAGCCAAGTTGATCACCATGGGATGCCCCATCCTGCCGGCACCCAGAAAGCCGATGCGCAGGTCGGACTCGGGTGTCTGCGTGGCGACACTGACATCAGGCTGCATCTTCGACTCCTTTGTGAGACTGCTCAGACGAGACACTCACCGAACGCCTCTGTTGTAGCTTCGCGAAGTTAGTCGAATATAGCAAGAGATTCGAATAATTAGTTTTTAATCAACAATAATCATGATGTCGCTATCCACCGTCTGTGGTACCGAGAAGATGCGCCGTCAGAGTTGCTATCAGCTCATCGACGTTGAATCGATCTATCGACCAGTACGTGATCGGACCCGAGCCTCGCGGATGCGTTGCACGACGCTCGTGGGCGAGCCCCTGAACGGTCAAGGCCCTCAGGTGCGACACGATGCCGTTTCGTGTCACACAGAACTCGCGCATCAATTCGCCGACTGACACTTCGTCGCGAACCATCAGGTACCGAATGAGTTCGACCCTGAGTGGCGAAATCGCAAATGCGACATAAGCCCTGCTCGCGGCGTACTCGTCGCCGTATCCGGTCAAAGACGATGCGGAACGCATCCTCGACATCTGTTACTCCCAACAACGGAGCTTGATCGCTCACGACGCCTTTGCCGAAAGAGATCTACTCGGCAGCGATCCCACATTATCGCAAATACTCGACTTAACAGCTTTATTCGAGTATTACCGACCCAGGGTGTTAATGTGGAGACATGGCAGCACGCGACAATCAGGAGACCCGAGCGGTCATCGTTCACGAACGCCTCCGGGCCGACATTCTGAGCGGACGCCTACAGCCTGGGGAGCGCCTAAAATCAGCCGTATTGTGTGAGCGCTACTCAACAAGCGTGGGTGCATTGAGGGAGGCTTTTTCAAAGCTTGCGGATGAGGGACTGGTGCTCAACCGGCCATATCAGGGCTACACCGTGACCCCGTTGTCACTGGAGGAATTGCGAGACCTCACGGAGGCGCGCGCAGCAATCGAATCCCTCGTCACGAAACTTTCGGTGGCTAAAGGGGACGTCACGTGGGAAGCCAATGCTATCGCCGCCCATCACCTACTCGAGCGCGCCATTTTCATAGACGAAAGTGATCCGGGCCGGCCGACGGACGAATGGGCGGCCGCACACACCGCTTTTCATTTCGCCCTTATGGCGGGTTGCCCAAACCAGCACCTCCTTCAGATGGCCATGAAGTTGAGAATTGAAGCTGCGATTTACCAGATGTGGTCGGTATCGTTTCGCCACGACCCGACTCGCGATGGGGTGGTCGAGCATCGCGCGATGCTCGACGCCGCTCTTGCCCGCGATGAAAGCCATTCGGCGGAGTTGGTAATCGATCACCTTTGGCTCACAGCCAATCTCCTGTTGGACCCGCAACACCAGCGACTTTCATAAGTGTCACGATCCGATCTGCGACAGCAATTGCGCGCAGCATTCAAACAATAATGGAATCCCGAGCGCGGGAGTTCAGAGTGCGGCTTCGCCGGTCGGGTCGACTGCGGTCGGGTCTTCGAGTTCGGCGCCGCCGAGCGGTTCGCCGGCCCAGTCGGTGGTGACCCAGCCGGTCTCTGGAGAGCCTTCGAGTATCACGACTGCCGTATTGTCGAGCAGGTGGTCGCGACTGAATTGAGCGTCGAGATTCTGCGACGTGAACGAGGCCCAGGCCCTGATCGCAGCGCCGTGGCTGACGATCGCCACCGTGCTATCGGGGTCTTGAGCGTGCCTCGCGGCGATCGACTCGATGGCGCCGTCGAAGCGCCGATAGAACTCGGCGCCGTCTTCACCGCCGGGAATGCGGGCCGTGAAGTCTTGCCACCAGGCGAAGATGGTGCCCATGTAGGCGCGAATCGCATCTGTGTCGTTGTGCTGATCGAGATCGCCGGCATAGATTTCGTGCAAGCCGTCGACCACCTCGATCTCGAGGCCGCGGGCCGCAGCGAGGGGTTCGGCGGTCAGGCGCGTGCGTTGCATCGTCGACACGTAGATCGCATCGATGCGCTCGCCGTCGAGAGCGGCCGGAATGGCCGCCGCCTGGCTGACCCCCAGTTCAGTGAGCACAGGCCCCGGAATCGCGGTGCCGAGTGCTCCCTTCACGTTGTCGATCGTTTGGCCGTGTCGAATCAGTAGAAGACGCATCGTCTCAAGCCTACGCTGTGCGGCATTGTGAGAACGGTGAGAGCCGGTTCTCGAAGAGATGCCTTGTTTCGCGCTGCGGAATAGCCTGCCGCGACGGGGAAGATGACGACCAATTCATCCTAATATCCATACTGAAATCGTTTATTTAATTGACATCGGGAGCGTTCGCCCGGGGATGGATTACGGGCGGATGGATCTGCAACTCGTCGGCAAGCACGCGATCGTCACAGGCGGCAGCTCGGGCATCGGCTGGGCGATCGCCCGCCAGCTCGCGCACGAGGGCGTCGACGTCGCAGTGTGCAGTCGTAGCCTCGACCGGGCGACGGCCGCGATCGCAGACATGGGCCTCCCAAGCGGCGGTCGTCTGCTGCCGGTCGAGGTCGAGCTCCGCGACGACGTATCCGTGCGGGCGATGGTCGCGAAGGTCGCCGACGAGTTCGGCGGCGTCGACATTCTCGTGAACAGCGGCTCGGAAGTCGCCGGCAACGTGGCGGAGGATTTCGATCACATCACCGACGAGTTCATTCTGGGCGGGTTCGAAGACAAGTTCATCGGCATCATGCGGATGTGCCGTGCCGTGCTGCCCCACATGAAAGCAGCAGGCTGGGGACGGATCATCAACATGGCCGGCTCGAAGGCGCGCGTGGCCGGCTCGATCGGCGCCGGCGCACGCAACGCAGCCGTCACCCATCTCACGAAAGACCTGTCGATCGAGTTCGGACGCTACGGCATCAACGTCACGGGCATCGGCCCGTTCACGACTGTGACGAAGGGGTATGAGACGCGGGTGGCCAACATGGCTGCCCAGCGTGGCATCACGGTCGAGGAGCACATGGCGAAGATCAACGCCCGCACCGCGATCGGCCGGCTCGTCACCGCCGAGGAGATCGCCTACTTCGCGACCTTCCTGGCCTCACCCCTGTCTGTCTCACTCACCGGCGAAGTCCTCGCCCTCACTGGCGGTCTCGGCGACGCCGTCTACCTCTGACTCGGAGACTGCGTTGACCAACTACACAAGCGTGACTGACGACACGGCGACCCGCACGGTTCTCGATCTTCTGCTGCACCCGAAGAGCGTCGCGATCATCGGCGCCTCGACGAACCCCGATGCGCTCGGCGGTCGCCCGCTCGGCTTCCTCCGCGCCTACGGTTACGCCGGCAACGTCTATCCGGTCAACCCGAACAACGAGATCGTGCAGGGCGAGAGGGCGTACCCGTCGATAGCGGATGTTCCAGAAGCGGTCGATCTGGCGATGGTCGCTGTGCGCGCCGAACTTGTGCCCGAGACGCTCCGCCAGTGCGTCGAAGCGGGCGTCGGCCTCGCGATCGTCGTCAGCTCCGGTTTCGGCGAGGGCACCGGAAAGGGTGCGGAGCTCACCGACCAGGCGCTCGCGGCTGTCGCCGGCGGAGGCATGCGCGTTCTCGGGCCGAACTGCGAGGGCGTTGCGAGCCTGCCCGACGACTCCCCCGTGACCTTCAGCCCGGTGTTCGACATCCATCGCAGCGGCGGCCGGGTGAAGCGGGGCGGCATTTCGATCATCTCCCAATCCGGTGGCCTCGGCTACGCGGTCGCTCAGTGGGGCAGCGATGTCGGGCTCGGCTTCAACGCGATCATCACGACCGGCAACGAGATGGATATCGACCAGCTCGAACTCGCAGCCGCGATGGTCGACGATCCGAACACCCAGGTTCTGGTGCTGCTGATGGAGGGCCTGCGCGACCTCGACGGGTTCGCCAGGGTGGCGGATGCGTTCCGTGCGGCCGGCAAGTCGATCGTCGTCGCGAAGATGGGCCGTTCTGTTCCCGGCAAACGTGGTGCGCTGGCTCACACCCTCCACGACACGGGCGATGACGCCGCGTACTCGAAGATCTTCGACGACAACGGCGTGCTGCGTGTCGACGGCATGGAAGAACTGATCGACGTTCTCCAGGCGACGACGAAGTCGAAGCGTGCGCTCGGCAATCGTGTCGGCATCGCCACGACCTCCGGCGGTACCGGTGTGTGGCTGGCCGACGCGTGCGTCACTCACGGACTCGAGGTTCCGGTGCTCTCCCAGGCCGTGCAGGCAGCGATGTTCGCCCTCATGCCCGCATACGGCTCGCCGGTCGGCCCCGTCGACCTGACCGCTCAATTTCTCACCGGAGGCTCGTTCGTGCCGCCGCTGAAGACGCTCGGTGAGTCGGGTGAGGTCGACATGGTCGTTCTCGCGAGCTCGCTCTCGAGCGCCGGCCGTCTCGACGGCGACCGCGAGAATCTCGCACGACTGAAAGCCGAGTCGCCGGTACCGATTGTGATCTTCACCTATACCAAACCGGCGCCCTCTGCCGTCGAGATTCTCAACGAACTCGGCATTCCCTGGTTTACTGACTCCGCTCGGGCCGCCCGCGGCCTGGCGGCATTGATCGGAAGGAACTGACCATGACTGACGTTCTCACCCCCCTCGGCGAGCGCCTGAAAGACCCCACCCTGCTGAAAGACGGCGCGCTGATCGACGGAGAGTGGATTCGGGCCTCGGCCGCCGACGGCTTCCCGCTCTACAACCCCGCCACGGGCGAGGTCATCTGTTATCTCCCGATCATGGGAACCGCCGAGACCCGCGATGCGATCGCGAGTTCCGAGGCGGCACTGCGGGGCTGGCGCGCGACGAGTGCGATCAACAGGTCGAACATCCTGCGTAAATGGGCAGAGCTGATGCGCGACAGCGCCGACGACATCGCCTCGATTCTCACCGCCGAGCAGGGCAAGCCGTGGGACGAAGCTCGCGGCGAAGTCATCTACGCGGCCGGGTACTTCGACTGGTTCGCCGAGGAAGGCCGACGTGTCTACGGCGACGTCATCCCCTCGAACACCGAGGATGCCCGCATCATCGTTCTGAAGCAGCCCGTCGGCGTAACCGCGGGCATCACTCCGTGGAACCTCCCCGCCGCCATGATCACCCGCAAGGTCGGCCCGGCACTCGCCGCCGGCAACACCATCGTGGTCAAGCCCGCCGCACTGACACCCCTCACGGCGACCGCGATCGCGGAGTTGGGCCTTCGCGCGGGGCTTCCGCGAGGCGTTTTCAATATCGTGACTACGAGCAAAGCCAGCGAGATCGGCGACGAGTTCACCTCGAACCCCGTTGTTCGTAAGCTCAGCTTCACGGGGTCGACCGGCGTGGGCCGGCACCTGATGCGACAGGCCGCCACGAACATCCAGAAGGTGTCGATGGAGCTCGGCGGCAACTCGCCGTTCATCATCTTCGACGACGCCGACATCGACCAGGCCGTCGAGGGGGTCGTCTCGGCCAAGTTCCGCAACGCCGGCCAGATCTGCACGGCGGCGAACCGCATCTTCGTACAGCGCGGCGCGCACGACCGGTTCGCCGAGGCACTGAAGATTCGCGCCCAGAACGTCAACGTGGGCAACGGTTTCGGCGAGGGCGTCGAAATGGGGCCGCTGATCGATCAGAAGGGCTTCGAGAAGGCCGAGGCCCATGTGCAAGACATGCTCGACCACGGTGCAATTCTTCTCGCCGGCGGCCACGCTCACGAACTCGGCCGCACGTTCTTCGAGCCCACCGTGATCACCGGCCTCGAGTCGGACATGCTGCCGTGGTCGGACGAGACGTTCGGCCCGATCGCCTCGATCGCCGTGTTCGACGACGAAGACGAGGTCATCGCCAAGGCGAACGACACCGAATACGGACTCGTCGCCTACCTGTACACGCACGACCTGGGCCGCACCTTCCGCGTCTCTGAGGCGCTCGAGACCGGGATGGTCGGGGTCAATACGGGCCGCGTCTCGAACCAGATGGCACCGTTCGGCGGCGTCAAGCAGTCGGGCCTCGGTCGCGAGGGCTCGAAGTACGGCATCGACGACTGGCTCGAACTGAAGTACATCAACCTCGCCGGGCTGAGCCGGTGAGCGAGGCTCCGGTCGCGGGTCCCGCCGGGAGCGTCGTCGAGGTCGAGCGCCGCGGCGCCGTCGCGATCGTCTGGTTCAACCGCCCCGAGTCGCGCAATGCGATCAACGACGAGTTGCGTGAGGCGTTGCCGCTGGTGCTCGGCGAGATCGAGACCGACCGAGAGGTGAAGGCCGTTGTTTTCACCGGGCGCGGCAGCGCGTTCTGCGCGGGCGGCGATGTGAAATCGATGCAGAGCCGCCTGGACGCGGCGCCGGAGCGGGTCGCGATCGATGGCTGGCGGCGGCAGAAACGCACCGCGGCCTTCGTCGCGGCGGTGCGCGAACTGGATCGGGTCACGATTGCCGCGGTGAACGGGCCGGCGATGGGTCTGGGTATGGACATCGCCCTGGCCTGCGACTTCATCGTGGCGGGGCCGGAAGCGAAGTTCGCCTCCAGTTTCATCAAACGCGGGCTCATCCCCGATGGCGGCAGCATGTACTTTCTGCCGCGTCGGGTCGGGATGCAGCGTGCGAAAGATCTGATGTACTCGGGTCGCACGGTACTCGCCGAGGAGGCGCTGACGCTCGGCCTCGCAGACCGGCTGGCCCCTGAGGGCGGGCTCCTCGATGACGCACTGGAATACGCCGCGCAGTACACCGGCAGTTCGGCGCCGGCGATCGCCCTCATGAAGGGCATCCTCGACGCGTCTTTCGAGTCGCGGCCGGAGCAGATCGCGCAACTGGGCGGCGAGGCGCAGGCGATCGCCTACACAACACCCGAGCACCGCGCCGCCGTCGACGGCTTTTTGAAACGCTGACGAGAGCGCGATTCATCCCCACACACCCCCCACACCCCTCAACGCAGAGAACGAAGGATCCGAGATCATGAGACAGGGAATCAACCTTCCGATCAACGACGCCGAGGGGCGCCCACTCGACGCCCGCGCGGTTCAGGAGCGTGCGCGCCTCGCCGAGGAGGCGGGCTTCGACGGCCTCTGGATCGAGGATGTCTGGGAGACGGGCGTGTGGCGGCCAGACCCCACCGAGTGGCTGCTGCCGGCCGCCGCGGGAACGAGCCGCATCGAGCTCGGAATCCTCGACTTCCAATTGGCGGCCCGCGAGCCCGTCGAGAGCGCGCATGAACTCATTTCGCTGCAGGCTCTCAGCGACCTTCGTGTGACGGTCGGCATCAGTGGTGGCACGCCGCAGTCGCACGCAGCGCTGGGCACCGACTTCGACACGCGGTTCAGCCGTCTGCACCAGAACGCCGACGTCGTGCGGCGGCTCGCGAACGGGGAGATCGTCGGTGAGGCGAGCCTCGAGACGTGGCCACGGGTGCGTAATACGCTGCGGATCGCTCTCAGCGCGGTGGTCGAGAACTCGATCGCACGCAGCGCGACGGACTACGACGCCTGGATCGCCCCGACCGACGAGGTGCCGGCAGAGGAGCTGCGTCAGCGCCTCGCCGTCTATCGCGCAGCCGGTGGCGCTCGGGCCATCGCCACGGCACATGTCGGCCTCGTCGACGCGGCAGTGCGGTTCGCGGAGCTCGCGGAGTTCGGATTCGATGACGCGATTCTCGTCGTCGGCGACTGGACCCCAGCACAGCTCGACACACTCGGTCCGCCTGCCGTCGCAGCCTAGAAACCGCTATTGCATGATCCGCTCGGGGATCGGCAGGCCTGCGAAGTCGTCGGCGGTCAGGGGCTGGTCGACCTCGATGGCCAGGCCCGTCTGCATCCACTCCTGGAGCTGGCGGGTGTGCTGCGCGGTGTGCCAGACGCAGCGTTCGAACACCTCGTGGAACGTGCGGTGGCCCCATGCAGTTTCGAGTACGCGGTCGAAGGGGTCGTCGAAACCCCAGTCATCCCACCAGGCCGTGTAGAGCCGTTTCGTCTCCTGAACGTAGGTGAGCAGGTCGGCAGCGTTGCCCTCGTCGGCGAGCGGCCGCGGCGGGGAGCCCCCGTTGTCGAACGCATCGAGGTCGTAGGCGTCGATGCCGTACCGCATGATCGAGCCGGCATGGGCGACCAGGAAGCGGATGGCCCGGTTGTTCTCCTGGGCGCGATAGGCGACGGTCTCGTCGTTCAGTTGGCCGGTGAAACGGATGAGCCCGTCGAGCACGATGCGATACTTGGCGTCGAGCTCGGCCGGGGTCAACATCACGGGCGGGTCGTACTCGTCCCAGCCGATGAGCTCGGCGATGCCGACCAGGTCGAGGCCCTGCACGACGCGGTCGCCGACAGCCACGGCCGGAGCGCCCACGCCGAACGGCTTCAGCTTGTCGATGGCCGTGGGCTCCTCAGCGAGGTTGATCGACTTCCACGGCTTTCCCGACTTCTCCAAGAATTCCTTCATCCGCAGGCAACTGGTGCAGCCGGGCATCCAGTAGGCCTCGATGACAGCGGCTTCGACGTTGTTACCGACCACGATGTCAGACATAGCGCACCTTTCGAAAGATACTTCGCTATGCAAAGTATCTCGCACCGACGGCCGGAGGGCAAGCGATCAGTGCCCGCGGTGCGCCAGAATCGGGTCGGCGATCATCTCGGGCAGCGCGATGGGCTCGAAGCTCGCGTTCGTCCCGACATAACCGGTGTACCGAAGCGCCAGACTGTTCTCGACCACCGGCAGATAGTGGATCTCCCACGCATTCTTCGCGGTGCTCGGTGCGACTGAGCTGCGCTGGAGGAACGCGTGGTACTCGGCGAACTCCGGCGAGCCCTCGGTCACCGGGTGAGGAATCCCGTCGGCGCCGAACGCGTACGGCAGCAGAGCGACCTTCGCCCCCTCGGCAGTCAGCTCGGCCCGCAGCACAGCGGTCCACCTCGTGTCGGGGGTGGGGCGATGGTCGGGCAGCGGGTCGTCTTCGCCACGCGGGCGGAAGGAGAATCCACCGATGCCGTAGCAGATGGTGGCGCCACGGTAGAGCTCGATCGCCTGAACGAGGCTGGAGCCGTGACCGAAGACGAGCGAGGCGCCCGCATCGACGGCGCGTCGGCCAACCTCGTATTGGTAGTCGGCGATTGCGCCGACGTCGCCCTGCGGCATACCCCATCGGAACGACACCACCACGACGTCGGCGGTCTCCTTCGCTGCGCGCACGTCGGCTTCGACCGCTTTCAGGTCGGCCTCGTCGGGGATCGTGATGACCCGGGCGGCGGTGCCGGCCTGCCAGTCGAGCTGCGTGTAGAGGGTCAGTGCCCGCATCGGTGCGATGCCCGGGCGGGCGTTCGTGTTGCCGCCCCGATCGGGCGTCGTGCGTGGCGACGTCGCCTCATTGCGGCGCTGAACGAAGCTCGAGTAGGCGAGCACGGCCACGGTGAGGCCGTTCACGGTCACCGTGTACGGCGCGCGTGCGACAGCGGCATCAGGCCCGGCGCCGATCGGTGTGAGGTTCTGAGATTCGAGCACGGCGCGGGTGGCCGCGAGTCCCTCGCGGCTGCGATCCAAGGTATGTGCGCCGGCAATGCCGACCACGTCGATACCGGATGCCGCGAGTGCGGTCGCCGCTTGGTCGGGCGACGGCGCGTCGTTCTCCGGGCGGTACGCCCCAGGGCTCCGCTGGTAGGTGCCCTCGGCCGAGAGCGGTCCCTCCAGCTGGCCGAAGGCGATATCGGCCGCGGCGAGATCTGCGGCGACTGCGGCAAGGCGGGCGAGCGACGCGCCATCGTGGAACGAGAGATCCCCGATGGCCGCGAACGAGACGTTCTGGGTGGACATGCCCCGACATTAACGGGGCCGCGGGAGCGGGCACCATCCCCTCTACGCCGGATTCCGCCGGAAGGAACGTTCCATCCCCCGGAATGACGCCGCTCACCCGTGTCGGGCCACCCCGTTCGGCGAGCATGATGGGCATCATGAACGAGATCACACTGGTCGCCGTCGGCGACGTGGTTCCAGAAGACCACAGGATGGACGCCGTCGCCGCTGAGCTGAATGCCGCCGACATCACCTTCGGCCAGCTCGAGGAGCCTCTGTCGAACCGAGGTAAGCAGCAACTGTTCGCCGGCATCGGCGGCCCTCGCTACGACAGTGGCGACGTGATGGACACGGCGAAGAAGGCGAGGCAGCTCGTCGAGACCGGCTTCGACATCCTCTCCTTCGCCACGAACCACACGATGGACCGGAGCGAGGAGAGCCTCTTCGATACCATCGACGCCGTGCGCGGCGCGGGTATCGTGCTCGTCGGCGCCGGGGAGAACATCGCTGCGGCGCGGGAGCCGCAGATCGTGGAGCGCGACGGAGTGACTGTCGGTTTCCTCGCCTACTGCTCGGTGTTGCCGTACGGGTATCAGGCGACCAGCGAGCGCCCGGGAACGGTGCCGATACGCGCCCGCACCTCGTACGAGCAGATCGACTGGCGGCCCGGAACGAAGCCGCGCATCCACTCCGAGGCATACGAGGAAGACGTCGCGCTGATGGTGGCCGACATCGAGGCGCTGCGCCCGAAGGTCGACGTGCTCGCGATCTCGATTCACTGGGGCATCCACTTCGAACCTGCCACGGTCGCGCAGTACCAGCGCGAGGTGGGCCGGGCGGCGATCGACGCCGGAGCCGACATCGTTCTCGGACACCACGCCCACATTCTCAAGGGCGTAGACGTATACAAAGGCAAGGCGATCGTCTACAGCCTGAACAACTTCTCGCTGCGGCCGCGAGGCGACGACGGTGAGTGGCTCGGGCCAGACAACACTCCGTCTGATCAGATGTTCTCGGTGATGGCGAAGGCGACGATTCGGGATGGCGCGATCGCGCAGCTCTCGTTCGTGCCGGTGAGTGTCGATGGGGAGGCGAGGCCGAGCTTCGTGCATCCCGGTGACGAGTACTTCGAGTACATTTGCGACTACTTCACGTGGGCCACCCAGGAGGCCGGGCTCAGCGGTGAGTACGACGCTGAGGGCGGCGAGCTCGTGCTGCGTGCGTACGACCGGGCCGCGGTGACGGTATGAGCGGCGCGGGTACGAGTGGTACTGGTACGAGTGGCGCGGCGGCGCAGAGCTTTCTCGACGAGATTCAGTCTTCGTTCGGTGTGCCAAGGGGCACGGCTGTGTTCACGGGCGACGTGTCGATGTTGTCGAATTACGCCATGACCGATCTCGGCTCGGCGGCCTTCGCCGCGGTGGGCCTCGCGGTCGCCGAACTTGCGCAGACCGAGCCGACGGTGACGGTCGACCGAACGCTGGCGACGGGGTGGTTTCATCGGGCTTCGAAGGCGCTGAATCCTGGAGCGCCGCGCCCCGGCTTCAACGGAATGTCGCGCGACTTCCCCACGGCCGACGGCCGGTTCGTCAGGTTCCAGGCGAACTACCCGCATCTGCGCGCGGCTGCACTCGCGGCGCTGGGCACCTCCGATGACCCGGCGGCGATCACCGCGGTGACCGCTCGGCTCACGGGGGAGGAGATCGAAGACCTCGTCGTCACGGCCGGCGGTGCGGTGGGCGCGAGTCGTACGCGCGAGGAGTGGCTCGCGCATCCGCAAGGTATCGCAGTGAGCGCCGAGCCGGTCGCTCTCATCGATGTGCTGGGGGAGTCCGCCGATCGCGGTTGGCGGCCCACGCCGGGCCGGCCGCTCGCCGGCATTCGCGTGCTCGACATCACGCGGGTGCTGGCGGGGCCGATCTCCACCCGCACGCTCGCGGCCTACGGGGCCGAGGTGCTGCACCTCGATCCTGCGGGCTACGACGAACCGATGGGCATCGGCAACGGCGATCTCATGCTCGGCAAGCGCAATGCGCGGCTGCAGTTGGAGACGGCGGAGGGCCGTGAGCGGTTTCTCGAACTTCTGGCAGGCGCCGACATTCTCGTGCACGGACTGCGGGCAGATGCGTTGGAACGCCTCGATCTCGGCGAACAGGTGCGCGCCGACGTGCGCCCGGGGCTGGTCGAGGTGACGCTCAACGCGTATGGCTGGAGCGGCCCCTGGGTGAACCGGCGCGGCTTCGATACCGTCGTGCAGGCCAGCAACGGCATGGCGATGGCCGGGGCCGCCTGGGCGGGCCAAGACGCGCCGTACCGCTGGCCGTTATCGATTCTGGATCACGCCACCGGGTACCTGATGGCGGCTGCCGCGGTGCGCGGCCTGACGCGACGCCGTGCAGAGGGCGTCGGATCCCGCACCCGATTCTCGCTCGCGCGCACGGCCGAGCTGCTCTGCGACTACGGAGCCGGCCCCGACGAGGCCGTGCTCGAACTGCCGATCGACGGACCGTGGGATCCGCGCATCGCGAGCGGACCGAACGGCCCCGCGCACCGACTCATGCCGCCGCTCGTCGTGCCCGGCGCCGAGTTCTCCTTCGACCGCCCGGGCGATCCGTTCCGCACCTCGACCCCGGTCTGGATCGGCGTCTGACACTCAGCGCGTCCCGAAGCCAGCGAGAGAAGGGTTTCCGGTCGAGAGAAGCTGTCGCAACGGCGTCTCTCGGCCGGAAAGGCTTCTCTCGCCGGGCCGGGGAGGGGCGGGGCGGGGTGTGGTGGGTTAGGCGGCGGCTGCGGTGACGACCGAGGCTGGGAGGGCGTTTTCGGCCACGGGGAAGTGGCAGGCCACGAAGTGGTCAGGGCCCATGCTCGTGAGCGGAGGCATCTCGGCCGCGCACAGCGCCTGCGCTGCAGGGCAGCGCGTACGGAACGGGCATCCGCTCGGCGGAGCCAGGGGCGACGGCACTTCGCCTGCCACGACGTTGCCACGCCGCTCGTCGCGGTTCTTCGGGTCGGGCAGCGGAATCGCCTCGACCAGTGCCGCCGTGTAGTGGTGGCGGGGCCGGGCGAGCACCGATTGCGCCGGCCCGATCTCGCAGAGCCGGCCGAGGTACATCACGGCCACACGGTCGCTGACCTGCTTCACCAGCGCGAGGTCGTGCGCCACGAACAGCGACGAGATCTGCAGCTCTTCGCGCAGTTTCTCGAGCAGGTTCAGAATGTGGGCCTGCGTGAGCACGTCGAGCGCGCTGACGACCTCGTCGAAGATCAGCAGCGACGGCTCGAGCGCGAGCGCACGAGCGATCGCCACCCGCTGGCACTGTCCGCCGGAGAGCTGCGGTGGCTTGCGATTGCCGAAACTGGTCGGGTCGAGTCCGACCATGTCGAGGATCGCATCGACCTTCTCGGCGCGCTGACGACGGGTGCCGACGCCGTACGCGTCGAGGGGCTCACGCACGATCGCGCGAACGGTCCACTTCGGGTCGAGGGAGCTGAACGGGTCTTGGAAGACCGTCTGGATGTGCCGACGGGTCTCGAAGAGTTCCTTCTTGGACTGCTTCGTCATGTCGTGCCCGCGAAACCATACCTCGCCCGACTTCGGTGATGGTGCTTGCAGCACGGCACGCGCGAGCGTCGACTTGCCAGAGCCCGACTCGCCGACGAGCCCCAGCGTCTCATGGGAACGGATGTCGAACGAGATGTCGGAGACCGCGTGCACGGTTCCGCCACTCACGTGGAACTGCTGGACGAGGTTCTTCACCTCGAGAATCGGGTCAGCCGTGTCGGTCACGCCGAAGTCCTTTCAAGGGGGATGGGGTGGAAGCATGCCCAGGCGTGCTTGTCTTCGTGCTCTTCGAGCGGCGGGTGCGTCTGGAGGCAATCGTCTTGCACGCGGGGGCATCTCGCTGCGAAGCGGCAGGAGGTCGCGGCTTTGCTGAGATCGGGTGGCCGGGCCGCCGTGACGGGAATGAGAGCGTGCGCCGGGCGGTCGAGCCGGGGTACGGCGTCGAGCAGCATACGCGTGTAGGGCATCCGAACGTGGCCGAACAGCTCGGTGACCGGCGCTCGCTCGACCACGTCGCCGGCGTACATGACGGCGACGTCGTCGGCGTACGTCGCTGCGATGCCCATGTCGTGGCTGATCAGAATCATGCTCATTCCGAACTGCTGTTGCAGGTCGAGCAGCAGATCCATCACCTGCGCCTGTGTGGTCACGTCGAGAGCAGTGGTCGCCTCGTCGGCGATCAGCAACTTCGGCTGGCAGGCCAGTGCGATCGCGATCATCACGCGCTGGCGCATGCCGCCGGAGAGCTGGTGAGGGTACTCCTCGACGCGTCGGTCAGGCGCTGGCACGCGCACCACGCGCAGCAGCTCCACGGCGCGCGCGATCGCTTCCTTACGCGAGACGTCTTTCTCGTGAATGCGGATGTTCTCGGCGATCTGGGTGCCGATCTTCATCGTCGGGTTCAGCGAGCGCGTCGGATCTTGGAAGATCATCGCCATGTCTTTGCCACGGCGCTGGCGCAGGTCGTTCTCCGGCAGGCCGAGGATCTCCTGGCCGAGCAGCCGAACCGATCCCGTGATCGTCGCGGTTGTCGGCAGAAGCCCCATCAAGGCGCGAGACATCACCGACTTTCCGGAGCCCGACTCGCCGATGACGGCGAGCGTTCGGCCCAGCGGCACTGAGAGACTCACGTCGTTGACGGCGTAGGTGGTCTTCTCGCCTTGACGGAAGACGACGCGCAGGTGCTCGACCTCCAGCACCGGAGCAGTCGTCGCCATGGGGTCGGGTGCGCCTTCGGATGCGACGACCGTTGTTCGAGTGGTCATGACTTGGCCCACCGTTCGCGTACGGCATCGCCGACGGTATTGAAGAGAAGCACGGTGATGACCAGCGCCGCACTGGGCACGAGCAGGAGCAGCGGATTGGTCGTCAAGTACAGCTGTCCGTTCGAGATCATGGTTCCCCAGCTCGGGGTGGGCGGCGGCACTCCGACGCCGAGGAAGGAAAGCGAGGCTTCGATCACGATCACGATGCCGATGTGCAGAATGCTGTAGGTGAGCAGCTGAGGCAGCACGTTCGGGAAGATGTGGCGGGTCATCACCACTGTGTCCTTCTGTCCGCCGAGTTGAGCAGCAGTCACGTAGGTGAGACCCCTCAGCCGCATTGTCGCCGCGCGGGCGAGGCGGGCGTACGCGGGAATGGAGAAGAAGCCGATCGCGAGAATCACGTTCAGTTCGCTCGGGCCGAGGTAGCTGGCGACGACGAGCAGCAGCACCAGGCTCGGGAAGGCCACGAGAACATCGATGCCGCGCGCGATCAGAGTGTCGGTGAGACCACCGCGATAACCGCTGATGATGCCGATGACTCCGCCGAAGAAAAGGCCGAGCACGTTCGCTGCGAGGGCGATCTCGATGGATGTTCGGCCGCCGTAGAGCAGGCGGGAAAGGGTATCGCGCCCCAGATCGTCGGTGCCGAGCGGGTATGACGGCGAGAACAACGGAAGATTGACGCTCTCGAGATCTTGCGCCAGCGGGTCGGTCACGTGCAGCACCAGCGGGCCGAGGAAACAGGCGAGTATTACCAGGGCGAGCAGAACTCCTGGGATCCACAGATCGCGGTTCAGCCGGAGCCACGTGCCAAAGGCAGAGGGCCGCCTGGTCGCGGTCGGTGCAAGAACGAGCTCAGGAACGGCTGTCATGACGGATCCTCGGGTCGAGAACGGCGTACAGGAGGTCGACGGCCAGGTTGGCCAGCACGGTGATGATCACCATGACGACGACGATTCCACATACCATCGGGATGTCTTTGAAGTGGATGGCGTTGAGCAGCTCGCGGCCGATGCCGGGCAGACCGAAGATCGACTCGACGATGGCGGTGTTGCCGATGAGCGAGCCCATCTGCAGACCCACGAGCGTGATGAGACCGAAGATCGAGTTGCGCAAGATGTGCCTGATCAGCACGGCCCAGCCGCCGGCGCCCTTGGCGCGCGCGGTCTGCACATAGTCTTCGCTGCTCGCCTGGTCGATGAGGTCGGCCCGCAGCATGCGGCAGAAGATGGCCCAGATCGGAAAGCTCATCGAGAGCACGGGGAGGATCATCGATTGGGCCCAGCCGATCGGGCTGTCGCTGAAGGGCACGTAGCCGATGGCGGGCAGCAGGCTCAGCGTCACCGAGAAGACCAGCACCATCACGAGCGAGAAGACGAAGGTGGGAATCGACTGGCCGAGCGACGAGATGAAGGTGAAGATGCGGTCGATGACGCCTCCCGGCTTCTTGGCCGAGACGGTGGCGAACACGATGGCTCCGCTCACCGCGAGAGTGATCGACAGGAAGATCAGGCTGAGCGAGACGTGAAGTCGATCCAACACGACCGCGGTGACCGACTGCTGATTCACGAGAGACTCGCCGAGGTTGCCCGTGAAGGCGGCCGTGAGCCAGGTCCAGTAACGCTCCCAGAACGGCTGATCGAGGTGGAGCTTTATTTCGAGGGCCTTGATCTGTTCGGCCGAGGCGCCATCACCGAGCAAAGCCGATGCTGTGCTGCCGGGGAGCAGGTTCAGCAACGCGAACGTGATGAACGTCGCGATCAAGAGAATGGGGATCGCCTGCAGGAGACGAATGCCGATGACGCGTACGACGGGATGTCTGACGAATGCCACGAACACATTCGGCCGCGGAGCCGTTGTGTTGAGGTATGCGGTGGCCATGTGTCCTGCCTCCCGGCGGGGTGTTCGTTGGTTCTCAGGTGTGTTGCAGATGTGGCTAGGGCGCGGCCCGGGAAGTGATCCCAGACCGAGCCCCAGGTTCTACTTCGAGGCCGGCACGCTGACCTTCGCCCAGTCCATCCAGCGCACGGGCTGGCTGGCGTTGACGACGCCGGTTCGAGACACGATGTTGAACGTCTGGTTCGAGAAGAGGAACCCGGCGTCTGAATTGTCGTTGATCTTCTGAGCGACCTGCTTGTACAGGTCTGCCCGCTTCGTCTGGTCGAGCTCCGATGCGGCGCTCTGGATCAGAGTGTCGAGCGTCGCATCCTTGGTACCGGAGTTCGGTTGGCCGCTGCCGAAGAAGCTGTTGTAACCGAGGGATCCGGCCGGGTCGATCGAACCCATGAAGGCCGTCGAGACGTCCCAGCTGCCGGCCTTGATCTTGGCTTGCTTGTCGGCGAGGCTCGGCGCGACGAGGGTGACCTTGACGCCCGCCTTCGTCCACTGGGCCGCCAGCGCCTCTGCGACCTTCTGGCCGACCGTCGAGGTCGTCTCCATGATCTCGATGCTCAGACCGCCGATCTGGGTCACCAGCGCGGTGGCCTTGGCGAGGTCATAGCCGAGGAATCCTGGAACGGTCGCCTGATAGAACGGCAATCCCTGCGCGACACCCATGTTGGCGATCGTGTTCTGGCCTTCGAAGATGGCGTTGTTGATGCCCTGAGCATCAGTGGCATAACGCAGCGCCTGACGGGCAAGGGGGTTCGACATCGGCCCGCTGATCGTATTGAACTGGTTCAGCCAGACTGATGTCGAAGCCGTCGGAACGACATCGAACTGCGCCTTGGCCTGTGTGAACAGCGGGAAGGTCGTGATGCCCTCGACGACCTGCGCCTGGCCCGATTGGATCGAGGCGAGAGCACTCTGGTCGGTGCCGATGGACTGGAATGTCAGGGTGTCGAGGTAGGCCGGGTCGTAGTACTTCGGGTTCTTCGCGAGCACCAGCTTCTGGTTCGAGTCGAACGATGTGACCGTGAACGGCCCCGCGCCGACCGGCTTTGCGCCGAAGTCGGCGGGCGACATCGCTGCCTCTGCAGTGGGCGAGGGGATCCAGTTCATCGCCGTACCCGAGATCGAGACCATGAACGCCGGGCTCGGCTTCTTCAGCGTGACGACGACGGTCGAGTCGTCGGGCGCCGCGGTGCTCGCGATGGTCGCGAAGGTCGAAAGGCACGGGCATCCGTTCGCCGGGTTGAGCGCACGGTCGTACGCCGCCTTGACCGCCGCCGCGTTGAACGGCGTGCCGTCGGAGAAGGTCACACCCGTGCGGAGCTTGTAGGTGACGGTGAGACCATCGGGCGAGACGGTGTAGCCCGTCGCCAGGCTCGGCTGGATCTCCGCGTTCGCGCCGAGGTGGAAGAGCTCACCGAAGATGGCGTTCTTCATGTCGGAGTTCGGGTTCGCCGGCGCGATCGGGTCGAGAGTTGTCATCGTGCCGTTACCGCCCGTGACGACGACCGTGAGGCTGCCGCCGGCAACCTGGGCTGCAGGGGAGGAAGAGCTGGATGCGCCGCCGCCCTGAGTGCAGGCTGACAGCAGCGCTGCAGCCGTGAGCATGCTGACCGCACCGAGTGCGATCCGAGAGAACTTGTTCATACCGTTGCCTCCATTGGCATTCGTGTCACAAGTGAGAGTGAAGTGGATGTGTGCTGTGTGGCGCCCGGAACGTGGTGTTTCGGGAGTCGTCCGACGATCGCCGGATAGGTTCATTGAACCGGCGGATTCTGTAGTGCGGTAGTGGTTGGGTGCCTTATTCCGCAAAGCAGAAAGCTGGGGAATGCACAACGCCGCCGTCTGACGACCTCGGAGTCGCAGAACGGCGGCGCAGTAGCGTGCTTTCTTTAGAGGTCGCGGCGAAGCGAGTAGATCTCCATCGTCGTCTCGCCCGCACGGAGACGTGCGAAGTAGACGGCTTCGTCGGCCTCTCGTTTCAGGCCCGCGGCGTGCACCCGCAGAAGCTCCGTCGCCGGGATCGAGACGATCCCGTCGGCGTCTGCCACGATCACGTCGCCGGTGCGAACCGTCGCCGTGCCGAGTGCGAGCGGCTGCCTGATGACGCCGGAGGAGGCCTTACCCGTACCGGTGATGGCGACGTGCGAGCTCCAGACGGGAAAGCCGAGCTCTTCGAGCCGATCGGTGTCGCGAACGCCGCCGTCGATCACCAGGCCGCGAACTCCGCGGGACATCGCCGCGATGGCCATGACCTCACCCCAATAGCCGTGCGGCGCGTTCTGGCCGTCGATGACGAGGAAGTCGTCTTCCTGCGTCTGTTCGAGGGCGATGTGCAGCGCCAGGTTGTCGCCGGCGATGCTGGCCACCGTGAGGGCGCGGCCGACCGCCGCGGCGCCTTTCCAGACCGGGCGGAGCCGGGCGGGAAGGGCGATCGGCAGTTTGGATGCCTCGAAGAGGGTCGCCGTGCCGAGCCGGAGAAGGTCTGCGCGAACAGTGTCGGTGAGCCCGATGTCGGTGGGATCGGGCATCCGCCCGGCCTGTGCGCTCAACGGAACGCCAGTCGCACCGGGAGGGTGGCGAGACCGTGGTTGATGAAGCTCGGGGCGTAGGTGACCTCGTCGGGGTCGACCAGGAGTTCGATTGTCTCGACCTGATCGATGAGCGACTCGATCACGAGTCGGCCTTCGAGCCTGGCCAGCGGTGCGCCGAGGCAGGTGTGGGCACCGATCCCGAAGGCGAGGTGCGCAGATCCGTTCGTGCGGGTGAGGTCGATGGCCTGGCCGTTGTCGCCCCACATATCGTCGTCGTGATTGGCGCTGGCGTAGAGCACGAAGACGCGTGAACCCTCGGGAATCGCCATGCCGCCGAGCTCGGTGTCGTGCAACGCGAGGCGGTAGAAACCCTGGATGGGCGGCTCGAGCCGCAGCGACTCCTCGACGAACCGGGGGATGAGCGAGCGATCCTCGCGCAGCGCATCACGCACGTCGTCGTTCTTCGCCAACAGCATCACGCTGCTCGAGATGTGGTGCGTCGTGGTGATGTTGCCGGCGACGAGCATCTCGGCGACGAAGCGAACCTTCTGGTACTCCATCAGGTCGGTCTGCGCGACCTGGGTGAGAATGTCGTCTTTCGGGTCGGCCGCATGCTCTGTGAGAATGTCGTAGAGGTAGGCCGAGAAGTCGGCGCGAACCTTCTCGACGACACTCGGGTCGTCTCTGGTGTGCGCACCCACGTTGCTGGTGATGACTTCAGACCACTCGCGGAAACCCGCCACGTCTTCGTCGGGGATGCCCAGCACCCACGTGATGACGCGGATCGGCAGCGGCTTGGCGACATCGCGCACGATGTCGACGTCGGGCAGTGACGCAAGCGACGCGATGCGGTCGCTGACGAGCTTGCGTACCGGTTCCTCCCATGATCCGACCTGGCGGGGGGTGAAGGAGCGGGCGACGACCGAGCGACGCTGGGCGTGAATCGGGTCGTCCGAGAGCAGCAGCAGCGGGCTGAGGGCCGCCGGGTCGTCGGGCGTGCCGGGCGGGGCGACCGGGTTGCCCACGGTGTTCGCGGAGGAGAAACGGTCTGGGCTGCGCAGAACCTCGGTCACCAGCGCGTTCGACGAGACGACGTACGCATTGACCGATTTCTCGTAGTGCACGCCCTCCTCACGCAGTTCTTCATAGACCGGATAGGGGGAGCGCAGTGCATCCTGGTCCAGGTAGCCGAGTTGATCGAGAGTCATTGAACACCTCTTTGTGGTTTGTTGTTAGGAAAATGGGTGGCGGCGGGAGTGAGGCACGCCGCCACCTCGACGCTATGTTTTCGCGCGCGGCTCTGGAGGGAAAAGCGTGATCTCGCTCGCGGAATTCCGCCAGAGGGAACGAGCATCTCTCGCC
>JAODBB010000146.1 GCA_025463745.1 Subtercola sp. | reverse complement strand
TACCTCACCAGCGGTAATCACCCGCTGTACATGCTGCTCTACTTCCTGCTGATCGTCGGCTTCACGTACTTCTACGTGGCCATTACGTTCAACCCCGAAGAAGTCGCCGACAACATGAAGAAGTACGGCGGGTTCATTCCGGGCATCCGTGCCGGGCGGCCCACTGCTCAGTACCTCGATTACGTTCTGACCCGCATCACGCTGGCCGGCGCGATCTACCTCGGGCTCATCGCGCTCATACCGCTGATCGCGTTCGTGCTCGTCGGTGCCAACCAGAACTTCCCCTTCGGCGGGGCGTCGATCCTCATCATCGTGGGTGTCGGTCTCGAGACGGTGAAGCAGATAGACTCGCAACTCCAGCAACGGCACTATGAAGGGCTTCTGCGTTGACACGGCTTCTGCTGATAGGTCCACCCGGTGCTGGCAAAGGCACCCAGGCTGTGCGGCTATCGCAGGCCTGTAACGTTCCCGCCATCTCGACGGGCGACATCTTTCGTTCGAACGTCGAGAACGGCACCGAGCTCGGCCAGAAGGTGGCCGTCTTCATGAACGCCGGCAAGTACGTGCCCGACAGCCTGACGAACGATCTGGTGCGCAGCCGGCTGAACGAGCCCGGTGTCGAGGGCGGATTCCTGCTCGACGGGTACCCACGAACCGAGGCGCAGGTCGCTGAACTCGATGACATTCTGGCGGGAACGGGTCATTCACTCGACGTCGTGGTGTTGCTCGTCGCCGACTCCGACGAGATCGTGAAGAGACTGTCGAAGCGCGCCCTGGAGCAAGGCCGAAGCGATGACACCGAAGAGGTCATTCGGCATCGTCTCGAGGTCTACGCAGAGCAGACGGCTCCGCTGATCGAGATCTACAGCGAACGTGGTCTGGTCGTCGAGGTCGACGGCCTCGGCGCGGTCGACGAGGTCACCCGGCGTATCACCGATGCACTGGATGCCCGGGGCATCACTCTTCTCGCCGGCTGACGTGGCTCGCAAAGACTTTTACAAGACGCCGGCCGAACTGCGGCTGATGGTGGCACCCGGCCTCGCCACGCTCGCGTCGCTTGATGCCGTACGCGCAGCGATTCGCCCGGGCATGACCACGCTCGAACTCAATGACGTGGCCGATGCGGCGATCCGCGCCCGTGGGGGAGTCTCGAACTTCCAGATGGTTCCCGGCTACCGGCACACCGTGTGTGCATCGGTCAACGACGAAGTGGTGCACGGCATCCCGGGTGAACGTGTGATTCAGCCCGGCGACATCGTCTCGATCGACTCCGGTGCCGATGTGGGCGGCTGGAGCGGCGATTCGGCGATCACCCTCGTCGTGCCTGACGCCACTCGCCCCGAACTGGTCGCCGCTCGGCAGAAGCTGTCAGCTGTGACCGAGGCCTCGATGTGGCACGGTATCGCCCGGCTGGCCGTGGCGCGGCACCTCAACGAAGTCGGCGCGGCCATCGAAGAGTACGTGGAGTCGCAGGGCGAGTTCGGTATTCTCACCGATTACATCGGGCACGGCATCGGCCGCAGCATGCACGAAGAACCGCCCGTGTTCAACTATCGGGTTCGCGCCAAGGGGCCAGAGGTGAAGCCCGGTCTCGTCGTCGCGATCGAACCCATGGTGACGGCGGGCGGCATCGATACAGTGGTCGCCGACGACGAGTGGACGGTGGTGACAGCCGACGGAGGCATGGCCGCCCACTGGGAGCATTCGGTGGCGGTGCATCGAGACGGCATCTGGGTACTGACCGCGGCCGACGGCGGAGCCTCTGAGCTACTGCCGCTCGGTGTCACTCCCGTTCCGATCCGATAGAGCGTACGATCGGCCATCGAGCCGTAACGAAGAGGAGCCCTGAAGTCATGAGCGAAACCGTCTTGAGCCTGACCTCCATCAAGATCAACGGCAGTGCCAACACGCAAGAAGCTGCGATCGCCGAAACGAACGATCTGCTGCTGGCCGCCGGTGCGGTGACGAATGGCTTTCTCGCGTCGATGCTCGACAACGAAGAATCTGCCTCGACGTATCTCGGCAACCAGGTGGCGGCCCCGCGCGGTTCGGGTGCGGGCGACGATGCGATTCTCACCCCGGCACTTTCGGTGGTGCGGTATTCGAAGCCCATCGACTGGAACGGCGAGGAGGTGCGTCTCGTCGTCGGCATCGCCGAGCAGACGGGCAGCGACCTCGATCTGCTTTCGAAAGTCGCCCTTCTCTTCGGCGACGGCGACGTTGTCGACAAGCTGTTGCACGCGCCGAGCGATGAGGCTGCATTCGCGCTGCTTTCCGGCCTCAACGAAGACGCACTCAACGAAGACGCCCTCAACGAAGACGCATAGGCGGGGCCGCACGTTCTGTTTCTGTGCTAGGCTCGATCTTTGGTGTTTACGGGTGGCTTTAGCCTGCCCCGGGCCCTTTTTGAGGCCGGCACCACAATCAAAAAACGCAACGACAGCAATCAATACACGACGTTTATTTATACAGACAGTGAGTTATGGCCAAAAAAGACGGTGTCATCGA
>JAODBB010000113.1 GCA_025463745.1 Subtercola sp. | reverse complement strand
GCCATGTACGATGCGAAGAACTCCGGCCGCAACGGGTACAGCTTTCTGGGCCCCTCTGAGGTGCTCGCCGCGCGCTTTTCGAACCAGATCAACTGGACGGAGAAGATTCTCGCAGCCATCGAGAACGACCGGCTCGTGTTGCACGCCCAGCCGATCCTCGACCTCGAGACCGCCACCATTTCGTCGCTCGAACTGCTGCTTCGCATGATCGACGACGACGGCAGTCTCATTCCGCCGGCCGGATTCATCGCGGCTGCCGAGAACGCCGGGCTCGCGGTGATGATCGACCAGTGGGTGATCAGTCACGCCATCGAGCACCTCGTGGCGCTGCAGCGCTTCGCGCCCACCATCAAGGTGCACGTCAACCTGTCGGGCCGGTCGGTGGGCAATGCCGATTTCGCCGACTTCATCGAGCACCGGCTCGCCGAGAGTGCGGTGGATGCCACCGGCCTGGTGCTCGAGGTCACCGAAACCGCTGCCGTGAGCAGCATCGATGCGGCGCAGACCTTCATGAACCGGCTGACCGCTCTCGGCTGTGTCTTCGCGCTCGACGACTTCGGGGTGGGATACGGGTCGTTCTACTACCTCAAGCACCTCCCGTTCGGCATCGTGAAGCTCGACGGCGAGTTCATCTCGGGAAGCGAACGTGACCCGCTCGACCTGCTGGTGGTGTCGTCTCTGGTGTCGATCGGCAAGGGTCTCGGTATGTACACCGTCGCCGAGTTCGTCGAAGACGAGACGGCGCTGACGATGCTGCGCGACATCGGTGTCGACGGCGCGCAGGGCTACTACATCGGGCGCCCCGCCCCTCTCGCGGAGTACTTTCCGCAGCTCGCCTGAGCCCCTCCGCCCCCCGCCCCTGCCCTCTGCCCCTGCCCCCCCCCTGGCTCAACAGTCCGTCTTGCGAAGAAGTACGCTATCGGCGGCCATAGCGTGCTTCTTCGCACAATGGATCGGGCCCGGGAGGGGAGGGGAGGAGGGCAGGGTGGGTGGGGAGCAGAGCAGGGTGGGTGCGGGTGGGGCGAGGATCCGTCAGTCGCCGAATGCGTCGGCGCAGGTCTGCTCTGCCGCGGTTTGGCCCGTGATGCCGTCGATGACGGCGGGGGCCGTGCTGCTGGGGCCGGGGGCGCCAGCGTCGGTAGAGCCGGGGGTGGGAGCCGTGGTGGGGCCGGGCGAGGCATCCGGGGCCGTGGAGGATGGCGGAGTCGCGGTGCCGGAGCCGGTGCCCGTGCCGTCACCCGCACCACCGTCGGCGACGCTCGAGCCGGGGCCGGTCGAGTCGGCGCCGAGGGCGAACGGCTCGTCGGCCTTGATCTTGGCGAAGAGCTCGTCGGCGGTGCTGGTCACGGGAACGACCTTCCCGGGGTACGCGGCAGAGCTGCCGGCCGGATACTGAACGAACACGAGATTGTTCAGGTCGACGTCTTTCAGCGCGAGCGCCAGCGACACCATCGAGTCGAGGCTCGCGAGCGAGGTCGACAGCTTGATGTTCGAGGCGGCCGCCTGTGCCAGGCCGTAGAGCTTGGTCACGTCGGTGAGGGTGTTGGCGCTCTTCAGCGTGCGCACCAGCGACGCGAGGTACTGCTGCTGCGACGAGATGCGTGCGAGGTCGCTGCCGTCACCCACGCCGTGCCTGGTGCGCAGAAAGGCCAGCGCATCGGAGCCTGAGATGACGCTGGTGCCCTTCGGCAGATCGAGCCCTGAGTCGGTGTCGGTGATCGCCTCGTTGAGGCACACCGGCACGCCGCCGACCGCGTTCGTCATCTCGATGACCCCGTTGAACGAGATCAGCCCGGCGTACGGAATGTCGAGCCCCGTCAGGTTCTCGATGGTCGACGTGATGCACGCCAGCCCGCCTCGTTCGTATCCGGTGTTCAGGGGCTGCTTGTACGTGGCGTCGTATTCGACCTTGGTGACCGGGTCGGTGCACTGCGGATGATCGACGATCAGGTCACGCGGAAAGCTCACCACCACGCCGCTCTTCTGGTCTGCCGAGACGTGCAGCAGAATATTCACGTCGTTCAGGGTCGCATCGCGCTCGCCGAACGCGTCACCCTGACTGGCGTCGTTGTCGGTGCCGACGATGAGCACGTTGAAGCCGCCCTGGAACGCCCCGACATGAGGCTGCGACTGGCCCCCGCCGCCCGAGATGTCGACGGAGTTCGCGCTGACCTGCGACGCGATGCTGGTCAGTGCTATCGCGGCGACGGATGCGCCGCTCACGAGAACCACTGCTGCCGCGATGGCGACGAGCTTCACCAGAGTGCTGACGGTGCCGAATCGCGAGCGCTCGGCGTGCCTCGGCGGGAGGTGGGTGGGCGATGGCATCAGAACAGCATACTAAACGAGCATGGCTCACTCTGAAATGGTCTGCTCAGCCCGCGAAGGCAGCGGCCTCCGAGGCTGTGGTGATGATGCGCAGGCCTGATTCGGCGAGGGCGGTGGTCTGGGCATCCCGAGCCCCGGCGGCCGGCCCCGTGATGAGGGCGTCGAACTCGTCGA
This sequence comes from Subtercola sp., assembly GCA_025463745.1. Classification (GTDB taxonomy): domain Bacteria; phylum Actinomycetota; class Actinomycetes; order Actinomycetales; family Microbacteriaceae; genus Subtercola. Next base: position 12,761 of record JAODBB010000113.1, on the reverse strand, counting down.
TGGCTCCGACGTGGCCGAGGTGCAGCTGGCCGAGCTTGCTGCCGTCGGCGATGATGATCGCGGCCGTAGCCGATGAGAGCATGAGCTGTTTCAGCTGGGCTTCGGGCAGGTTCACGTTCGTGACGCCGTGCTCGGCGTCGACTCCGTTGCAGCCGATGAACGCGAGGTCGGCGTGCAGGCCGCGCAGCATCGACGACGCGAGCGGCTCGACCAGCGAGTGCTGCAGGGGGCGCAGGGTGCCGCCCGTCACGATCACCGTGAAGCGCGGGATGCCCGGCTCCAGCGCCAGCGCAATGCTCAACCCGTTCGTGATGATCACCACGTCGCTCAGCTCGGTGCGGGCGACGAGCGCTTGCGCAACCGCAAGGGCGGTTGTTCCGACGTCAAGAAGAATGCTCTGCCCCGGCCGCACCAGGCCGGCGGCGAGGGTGCCGATGAGCTGCTTCTCGGCGGCCGATTCTTCGAGCGCCTGCTCGAACGACGGCTCGCGTTCGAGGTCGCGGTTGCGTACCACCGCACCGCCGTGAACGCGCTGAATCGCGTGCTGCTGGTCGAGCAGGTCGAGGTCTGATCGAATCGTCACGTCAGACACCCCGAAGGTTTCGCTGAGGTCGGCCACGCGAGCGAAGCCGAGCTCGTCGATCACCTCGAGCAATCGCGCTCGACGATCGGCGGCGGAGTAGGCTACTTTTGTTTGTGAAACCATTCTTCGATTATATTTGTGAAAACGAAAGAGCACCACATGACACTCGAGCCGTCTCGGGCCACTGCTCGGCCAGCCGGTGCGCAGCCAGCCGGTGCGCAGCCTGGCATCGCGCTCTCTGAGGTGGGCGGCACGCCGATCGTCAAGCGCGAGCACGTGCTCGCCGACGGCCGGCAGCTGATCTACTACGACGACGCCGACAGCACGCTCTCGCCCTCTCGCCTGCCCGACGAGCGGCTGCTCGACCCGCGGCCGCCCACTGCGGTCATGCGCCAAGACGCCCTCACCGGCGAGTGGATCTCGATCGCTGCCGCCCGCAACAACCGTGTCTTTCTGCCGCCCGCCAATCTCGATCCTCTGGCGCCGCAGGCGCCCGACAACCCCTCCGAGGTGCCGAGCCTGTACGACGTGGCCGTGTTCGAGAACCGCTCGCCGTCGTTCGGGCCCGAGCTGGCCGGCGGCGGCCGGGCGCCGGTGGGGCGTGACGATGGCGTGGGATTGGGGCGGTCACGGGCATCCATCGGCCGCTGTGAAGTGGTGTGTTTCAGCCCGGAGCGCGAGGGCTCGTTCGGTTCGCTGACGACCTCGCGGGCGCGTACGGTTATCGAGGCGTGGGCCGATCGCACCGCCGTGCTGTCTGGTCTGCCGGGCATCGAGCAGGTGTTTCCGTTCGAGAACCGGGGCGAGCAGGTGGGGGTGACGCTGCATCATCCGCACGGTCAGATCTACAGCTACCCCTTCGTGTCGCCGCGAACCGAACGGCTCATCGCCTCGATCGAAACATACGGGCCGACGCTGTTCGCCGACATACTGGCGTTCGAGCAGAAGGGCGAGCGGATGATCGTGCAGGGCGAGCACTGGAGCGCCTTCGTTCCATTCGCGGCGCGCTGGCCCATCGAGGTGCACATTCTGCCCCGCCGTCAGGTGCCCGACCTGGCGGCGACGACTGCGGGCGAACGAGACGAACTCGCGGTGCTCTACCCCGCCGTGCTGCGGGCGATCGACGGGCTCTACCCCACGCCGACTCCGTACATCGCGGGCTGGCATCAGGCGCCGGTGAACTCGCACCGCGACGAGATCCGCCTGATGCTGCAGATCACCTCACCGCGGCGCGCCGCCGACCGGCTGAAGTTCTTGGCGGGCTCGGAGTCGGCGATGGGGGCGTTCATCGGCGACGTGCCGCCCGAGACGACGGCGCAGAACCTGCGAGAGAGCCTGGCTGCCGCATGAGCGAGTCTTACGAGACATCCGGGGCGATGGATGCCACGCTTTCGCCTGAGCTCGCTGCGGAGCTCACCGCAGAGTTCACGCGGCGGCACGAGAGCGAGCCGCTCGGCATCTGGTCGGCGCCCGGCCGGGTCAACCTCATCGGCGAGCACACCGACTACAACTCGGGCTTCGTACTGCCCTTTGCGATCGATCGGCGCGCGTACGTCGTGCTGGGCTGGCGCGACGACGGGCTGGCGCGTGTGACGTCGACGTTCTCCGACGAGGTCGTCGAGGTGTCGCTCGCCGAGCTGACGCCCGAGGTGCTCGAGGGATGGTCGGCGTATCCCCTCGGCGTCGCGTGGGCGTTACTCGCGCGAGGGACCCTGGCGGACGGCAGGGAGCCGGCCGTGCCCCCTGTGGGCACCTCTGCTGCCGGACTCGAACCGCGCGGCTTCGCCCTGCACATCCACTCCGACGTGCCCATCGGCGCCGGGCTCTCGTCGTCGGCCGCCATCGAGTGCGCCACGGCTGTCGCCCTGAACGAATACTGGGTGCTCGGCAACAGCCAGAAGGCCCTCGCTCGCATCGGGCAGATCGCCGAGAACCAGGTGGTGGGCGCCCCCACCGGAATCATGGATCAGTCGGCCTCGATGCTCGGCCGCCGCGACTCGGCGGTTTTTCTCGACTGCCGCAGCATGGAGACCTCGTCGGTGGCGCTCGGCCTCGCTGCCCACGATGACGAGATACTCGTGATCGATACGAAGGTCAGCCACGATCACGCCACCGGAGGGTATGCGGCTCGCCGGGCATCCTGCGAGCTTGCGGCCCGGGTCATGAAGGTCGACTCCTTGCGTGAACTCACGCCGGCCGACCTGCCTCGTATGCGTGAGGCGCTCGACGACGAAACGTTCCGTCGGGCGCGTCACATCATCACCGAGAACGACCGCGTCGAAGAGACGGTTCGGCTGCTGGGCGCCGAAGGCCCGCAGGCCATCGGCGGCCTGCTCGACGCCTCGCACGTCTCGATGCGCGACGACTTCGAGATCTCGGTGCCGCAGCTCGACCTCGCGGTCGAGGTTGCGCAGCGCCTCGGCGCGATCGGCGCACGGATGACCGGCGGCGGATTCGGCGGCTCTGCACTAGCTCTTGTCTCACGTGCACGCCGCCCCCTGCTCGAGGCCGGTATTCTCGAAGCGTTCGCACTGCACCAGTTCGAGAAGCCAGACCTCTTTGTCGTTCAGCCGTCTGACGGCGCCACCATGAAAGGCGAACCCCGATGAGCAGACAACGTATGACGTGGTTGGTGACCGGCGGGGCCGGCGCTGTGCTGGTTCGGTATCCGGCTGAGAGCTCGTCCGACGTATTCGAGAGGCACACCGCATGACGTGGTTGGTGACCGGCGGGGCCGGCGCTGTGTTGGTTCGGTATCCGGCCCAGAATTCGACTGAGGCTCGCGAGGGGGCAAACGCATGACGTGGTTGGTGACCGGCGGGGCCGGCTACATCGGCTCGCACGTGGCGCGGGCGTTTCTCGAGGCAGACATCGAGGTGGTCGTCATCGACGACCTGTCGAGCGGAGAGGCAGCGTTCATTCCCGAGGGCGCGGTACTCGAGCAGGGTTCGCTCGTCGATGCGGCGTTCGTCGATCGGGTCTTCGCCGAGCATCCCGTCACCGGAGTCGTGCACCTCGCCGGCTACAAGTACGCGGGAGTGTCGGTGCAGCGCCCGATGCACACGTACACGCAGAACATCACCGCCACGGTCAACCTGCTGAACGCAATGCACACGAACGGCGTGCCGTCGATCGTGTTCTCGTCGAGCGCGGCCGTCTACGGCAACACTCCGGCCGAATTCGTCACGGAGTCGACCGCGACCGCGCCCGAGTCTCCGTACGGCGAGACCAAGCTCATCGGCGAGTGGATGATCGCCGACCAGGCCCGCGCAACGGGCCTTCGTCACACCAGCCTGCGCTACTTCAACGTGGTGGGCTCGGCCACCTCGACCGTGAGCGACACGAGCCCGCACAACTTGTTTCCGCTGGTGTTCCGCGCACTCGAAAGCGGGGTCACACCGAAGATCTTCGGTGACCAGTACCCCACGCCCGACGGAACCTGCGTGCGCGACTACGTTCACGTGGCCGACGTCGCAGACGCCCACGTCGCGGCGGCGAAGAAACTCGACGCGGGCGCCTGGCTCGAGCGTGCGTACAACCTCGGCAGCGGGTCTGGGGTCTCGGTGCGCGAGATCATGACCGAGATGGCGGAGGTCACGGGCATCCCGTTCACCCCGGAGGTGCTTCCCCCGCGGCCCGGCGACCCGGCGCGCATCGTGGCCTCGGGCGAGCTCGCTGCGCGCGACGTGGGCTGGATGCCGCGCCACACCCTGCACGACATGATCGCTTCGGGGTGGGCGGCTGCGAACCACGGTGCGCCGGCGACGTTGGAATAACCGAATCGGCGGAGCTGAGCGAGACCTCGCCCATATCCGTCGAGGTTTCGCTCAGCTCCGACGATGTGTGAACCGTGCCGCGCTGATCGCTACCGCGGCTGATCGCTGAACGAGCCCGACCAGACCGCCTGCGAGCCCGATTCGCCGATCTGCACGACCTTCATCACTGTTCCGGCCGAGATGCCGAGCCCGGCGACGATGAGCACGATCGACACGATCGCCGAGACCTGCGCGCTGGCCCGGTTAGGCGGGGTGAGCGAAGGTTCGTGGTCCTCGGCATCCGGCGTCGCGGCCGGGGCGAAGGGATCGGCGGAGGCGTAGGCAGGGCTCGCTTCGGCCCCGCTCGTGCCGCTGCCACCGGCCGCCGCCCCCGCCGGAACGGGAACCGACGCGTTGCGCTGCGGCGGCTCCGGCGTGCGGCGAACCGCGGCGAAGAACCGGTACCACGCCCAGATCACCGTGGCCACGACGAACTGAGCCACCGCCCACGGCAGCATCGTTTCGCCGAGGGCGACGTGCGCCAGCACCAACGGCGTCGAGGCGATGCGCTCTTGCAGCCACTCGCCCGCGTTGGTGGCGAGCGGAACACTCACCAGGCCGATCAGCGTGACGATCGGCGTGAGAATGCCGACCTTGCGCCGGAACGCAGGCCAGACGGCTCCGAGGGCCGTCAAGATGGCACCGGCCGGCACCACGATCACCACCACGTGCACTAAGAGGATGTGCAGCGGGAGTCCGTTGATTTCGTAGGGCAGCATCGAACGGCGCTCGCCCTACGCCGTGACGATCTGGTCGCCGGCGACTTTCACGGCGACAACAGTCAGCCCGGTCTGGGCCGGGCCATGGGTCACGTCGCCGGTGGCGAGCGCGAAGGCCGAGCCGTGGCAGGGGCACTCGAAGTCGGTCTTCGCAACACCGACGGCGCAGCCCTGGTGCGGGCAGACCGAACTGAACGCTACGACGTTGCCCGCCGTGGGCTGCGCGATCAACAGCCCCTTGCCGCCGACGGTCACGCTCTTCGCGCCGCCGACGGGAATGTCGGCGAGAGCCGCGATGGCGCCGCCCGAGCCTGTCCCCGCCGCGCCGGTGGCCGCCGCGGAAGGCTCGGCGGCGGCCACCGCACCCGATCCTGACGATGTGGTCGCCGGCGCACACGCCGCCAGCACGAGAGCGCTCGCGCCGGCGAGGCCCACAGTGGCAGAGGTGAGAACTACGCGGCGGGTGATGGCTGATTTCTCGGTCATAATGCTCCTTCGTCGGGGTGTTTCGCGGGCCTGCCGCTGGTGTGAGGTGAAAAGTGCCAGCGGCAGGTGCGGTGGGGCTCAACTCGATGGTCTACTGGTACCTACGAGAGTGCAGCCGAATTCGTTCACCGTTCGCTGAACTTGTGACTTCAGTCTTTCGTATCAGTGAGTGGAGGTGCTGACAGTGGGGGATGAGCACGCTGAACTTCTTCGAGCACTCCACGACCAGTACGCTCCGGCCCTTTTTCGATTCGTCGCTCGGCTGACGAACGACCGCGAGTGGGCAGAGGATGTGGTGCAAGAGACTCTGTTTCGGGCGTGGCGGAACTCGAGCATCCTGCAGCAAAGCACTCAGCATGCCGCCGGTGGCCGGGCGGATGCTGGCGCGGCAGGCCAAGAGCCGGGCGACTCGGTGCAAGCCTGGCTCTACACCGTGGCACGCAACCTCGTCATCGACGAGTGGCGCAGCGCCCGATCGCGCAACGAGATCGCCTCGGCGACGCTCCCTGAGCGCGCGAAAGCAGACCACACCGACCAGGTTCTTCAGGCGTGGCTGGTTTCTGATGCACTCAGCGAGCTGTCGCTCGAACATCGCGAGGTGCTGGTTCACTCGTATTACGGCGGCAAGACGGTGGCCGAGATCGGGTCGCAGCTGGGAATTCCCGAGGGCACAGTGAAGTCGCGCCTGCACTACGCCCTGCGCGCGCTGCGGCTCACTCTGCAGGAGAAGGGGGTGACTCGATGAGCGACGACCGCTTCGGCGACGACGGCTTCGGCGACGATGACCGCTTTCGCGACTGGGATGCAGCGTACGTGCTGGGGTCGCTCTCATCGGCCGAGCGCCTCGAATACGAACAGCATCTCTCCCAGTGCCCGCGGTGCTCTGCGGCGGTGGCCGAACTCGCCGGCCTGCCCGGACTGCTCGGCACCCTGCCCGCCGACGAAGCGTTCGCCCTCGATCGTGCGTCGACGAGCGCGGATGCTCCGCCGAGCATCCTGCCCGCGCTTCTGTCAGCAGCCAGAACGTCTCGCCGACGCTCGCGGCTGATCGCGTTCAGTGTGGGGGTGGGTTCGGTGGCCGCCGCGGCCGCCCTCGCCCTGATCGTGACGTTCGCGGTGACCCCGGCGGCACCCGCTGGGCCTCCTGTGCCCACAGCACAGCCGGGAGACACGTCGCTGGTGAGCGAGCTGCAGTTCGTGCCGGAGGCTCCGAGCCCGTTGAGCGCGGTCGGCACACTGCGCGACGAGCCGTGGGGCACGCGAATCGAGTGGACCTGCACCTACGCCTACGCAACGACCCAACCCGCCGTCGCGGGCACTGGCGGGTACGCGCTCATCGTGACCGACCGGGCCGGCGCCAGCGTTCAGGTGGCGACCTGGACTTCGGCGCCCGGAACGGTGGCTTCGCCGACGGCGACCACGAGCATCCGCCGGGCCGACATCGCATCCGTGACGATCGTCGCCGGCGACACGGGTCAGGTGCTGCTCAGCTCGACGCTCTGAGCGCTCAGGTGAGCCTGCCCGTTCACCACGAGCACCGACCAGCGCGCGCACTGCTGCTCGTCGAGTTCGTGCACGAGCACGCTGTGCGCGGCATTCGTGATGGTTGCGATGTGCTGCCCGCTGAGGGCGGTCATGGCGATGCGGATGAGCGTTCCGTGCGCCACCACGATGATGCGGGCACCTGGATGCTCGGCGACCAGCTCGGCGAGCGCAGCTGATGAGCGTGCCGCGACCTCGGCCTCGGTCTCTGCGCCCTCGAAGCCACCCGGAATACGCAGCGCGCGCAGCTGCTCACCGTCTTGCAGCCCTTCGGCCAGACCGTAGTGGCGTTCGATGAAGCGGGGAATGACGTCGACCACCGGCACCCCGAGCTCGGCCCCGAGAATATCGGCGCTCTCGCGGGCACGCACCAGGGGGGAGCACACGATGAATTCCCACGGCGAATCGCGCAGCAGCTCGGCGGTGGCTCGCACCTGCTCGCGACCAGTGTCGTTCAGCGGAATGTCGGAGCTGCCTTGAAGCCGCCGTTCTGCGTTCCAGGCGGTCTCGCCGTGGCGCACCAAGGCGAGGGTGGTCGTAGTCACCTGTCTAGTCTGCCAGCTTCCTCCGGTACGGTGGCGGCGGCGGGTGGAATATCGGCGCTGGCACGAAACCCGTGTGGCGTCAAGCCCCCGGCCGGCGGCACCCGGTGCGTGTCGTGTTTGAATAGTGTCGATCTGTGGCTGTTCAGGGGGAAAGACTCCTTGCGCTTCACACCCGGAGGCAAAAGAGTGGGCAAGATGATCTACGGCAATGGGGGCACGGAGATCGTGTTCGACGATCGAGGGCTCGCCCATCTGCAGATCGTCATCGGCAACAAGCTGCGCCGTCGTGAGAGTTTCTTCTTCTCGTGGAAAGACGATGCCGAGCAAGGATCCGGCCGCAGCAGCCTGTGGCTCGACCCCTCGATTCCGCTGTATTTCAAGTACTTCGGCAGCAAAATGCCCATCGTCAACCGTGAGTGGGTGCGTCTGCTCGCCGATTCGGCGAACAGCGGCGCAGGCCTGCACTTCATCGCCGAGCCCGACGTCTGACTCGGGTTCAGCCAATCAGCATGCCGCCAATCAACACGCGCTAGATGATGCCCCAGTCGAGTTCGTCGGTGAATCTTCGATAGCAGTCATCCAGAACATACGGATGCGCGATCTGCGGTTCGGCCTGGGAATCGAAGGCCCCGCTCGACGTGGTGCTGGCATGTGGCTCTTGAGAGCCCGTATTCTCTTCGGAATCTGTCGATTCGTTCATTCTGTGACTTCCGCAAACTCGAGACAATAGTTCGAACTCGTTGCCGGGGTCTGGGGCAGCTCGTTAACGACGCTAACACCGCGAGCGGCCGTGGTGCGCGCTCTTGACGAAGTTCACAGTGATCGCTATGCGCGAACGCGGGCGCTCACAGCACGAGGGTGCGCTCCACGACCCGCGCCGCCACTTCGCCGAGCGGAAGCGAATTCGTGCGAGCATGGGTGCGCAGCATCGCAAAGGCTTCGTTCATGTCGATCGCGCGCGACTGCGCGATGACACCTTTGGCTTGTTCGATGACGACGCGGCTGTCGAGGGCGCGTTGCAATTGCTCGCGGGTCACCTCACTCTGCCGTAGTGCGCGCTCGTGCACGATGCCGATGGTCGCGACATCCGCCAGGGCCTGTGCTGCGGCCGCGTCTTCTGAGTTCAGGGCGCCCGCTGTCTCTCTGAACAGGTTCAATGCGCCCAGAGTGAATCCACGCAGGCGCAACGGCACCGCGTGCACCGACAAGAAACCCTGCTCCAGCGCGCCATCCTGAAACAAGGCCCAGTCGGGCCGCATCAGACGCACGTCGGCAATCGACACCACCGCGCCGGTCGAATAGCACTCCACGCACGGCCCCAGCCCTTCGCGCAATTGAAGAATCTCGAGCAGCCTGCTCCGCTCGCTCGTCGAAGCGACGACCTCGAGCACACCGTCTTCGTCGGCGAGCAGCAGCCCGACGGCCGCGGCGTCGAGCACGGTCGCGCAGGTGTCGACGAGGTTCTGCAGAAGGTCGACGACGTCATAGCCTACGACGAGCGTGTCGGCCAGCGAGACGAACGAGGCGGCGAGGAGGCCTTCGCGAGAGTTCTCTGACATGATGTGCTCCTACGACCGTTCGTGTTCGGCCGAGAGGTCGAGCTTGCGGCTGACGATGTCGTGCGCGACCTCGCGAACGGTACGCCCCGAGCTGAACGAGTGGGCGCGCAACAAGAGCAGGGCCTCGGCCGCGCTCACCTGCAGTTGCGCGATGATCATGCCGGTGGCCTGGTGCACTTGCTTTCTGGAATAACCCGGGCTCGGGTCGGCGTCGACGTCGAGGTCGTTCTGCGAGTCGTCGGCGAGCACCCGGCGGAGGACCTGCCAGGCGGCTGCCTGAGAGAGAGCGGTGACGTTCGATATCTCTGAACTGGTGAGCTCGCGTGGCATCTGTGAATACAGATCGACCGACCCCACCTCGAGCGCGCCGATGGCAAGCGGAAAGGCGTAGAGCGCCCCGATTCCGTAATCGCTCAGCGCCTTCGCGAACACCGGCCACGAGGCCTGCTCGCTCACCGAAAAGCTGCTGCGGATGACCGGCAGCCCGGTCGCGAGCGCCTCCCAGCACGGCCCCTCGCCCAGGTCGATCTGCAACTCGTCGATGCGGGCTGCGCGTTCATCGCTGGCGCAGATGGTGACGACTCCGAGCCCGCTGCCGATAGTCGAAAGGGCCGCGCCGCTGACCGGCAGCACGCGCAAGAAGGGGCGGCACAGGCTCGCTCGGCCGTCGCCTTCATGAGCATGCTGCAACTCGTGCAGGGCTTGCTCGAAGGCGCCGGTTCCGGCTCCGGTGTTGGTCACGATCTGTCGCCTCTTCACGATTGGTTCGATAGCCGAATTCTACGACGTTCCGCCGATCGTGACGGCTGAGTTCAGCGAACCCGAACCTGCGACGGGCGGCAGCGTCAGAGTGCCAGCACGGCCTCGGCAGCGTGGGTGAGCTCGATGCCGTACGAAGGCCCGTGCCCCGCCGCGTGCACCGCGAGCGGGTGCAGTTGGTGAAGCGGCACCCGCTGCTGCCAGCCGGCCTTCAGTGCGTGTTCGGCCTGGTAGCCCTCGAGAATGTCGTTGAGAAACGGGCAGCCGAAGAGCGCCAACATGGCGAGATCGGTTTCTCGGTGCCCGCCGTGCGCTGCCGGATCGATCAGCACCACCCCGCTGGCAGACCACAGCACGTTGCCCGACCACAGGTCGCCGTGAATGCGTGACGGCGGGTCGTCGTCATCGAATTCGCCGGTTGATATGCGGTCGCAGGCCTCCTCGACGACCGCGCGCCCCGTGCGGCTGAGGTACCCCGCCTGCTCGGCCTGAGTGAGATACGGCCGCACCCGGTTGTCGGCGTAGAAAGCGCCCCACGTGCTCGAGTGAGCGATCGGCAGGGGGCGGCGACCGATGAAGAGCGGGCCGTCGAAGCCGTGGGGTGGGGCTCCGAACGCGCTCGCGCCCGCGCTGTGGGTCACCGCGAGGTCTGCCCCGAACTGGCGCGCTGCGGATGCTGTCGGCCGGGTCTCGTCGACCCGGCGCAGGGCGATGTGCCCCGCGTCGACGCTGATGACGGCGACCACGGCGACCCCGTGCGCGCTGGCGAGCCACTGCAGGCCGGCGGCTTCGGCCTCGAAGAAGCCCGGTGGGGCATCCATTCGCCGTTTTTCGAACGTTCTGGGCAGCATGGCTCCCCGTTCGCCGTAGAGTGCTGCGGTGTCAGTTCTTGTAGGCGCTGTGCGCCATGGCAAGGCCGGCCGCGATGCCGGTGATGCCCACGCCGAGCGTGATGAAGCCGAGAAGGCCGAGCAGAAGTGCTTGCATCGCGATGTGCTCCCTGTGTGAATTCGGTGCCGGTGTGAACGTCGGTTTCCGTGCATGACAAACGTACCAAGCGTGGCGCACAGAGGCCACACCTTTAGGGTGTGTAGGGATGGGAAATAAGGGGTGCTCATGAGCGATACCGTCGCCGGCATCGTGCGGCGCCTTCGAGCCGCGGGCTGTGTGTTCGCCGAAGACGAGGCCGCACTGCTCATCGCCGAGGCGGATTCGCCTGAAGAACTGGTCGCCATGGTCGATCGCCGTGTCGCCGGATTGCCCCTCGAGCACCTGCTCGGCTGGGCGCAGTTCTGCGGGCTGCGGATCGCGGTGGAGCCGGGCGTGTTCGTGCCACGGCACCGTACCGAGTTTCTGGCGCAACAGGCGATCGACCTGGCGACGGCCGAGCTGTCTTCTGGCTCGCCCATCGTTGTCGACTTGTGCTGCGGAGCGGGGGCCATCGGCGCGGCCGTGCTCGACGCGGTGCCGCTCGCGAACGTGTTCGCCTCCGACATCGACCCCGCAGCCGTGCACGCTGCCCGGCTCAACATCGTCAACGGACAGGTGTACCAGGGCGATCTCTTCGATGCGCTCCCTGCAGCGCTCCGCGGAACCGTCTCGGTTCTGGTCGCCAACACCCCGTACGTGCCGAGCGATGCGATCGCCTTGATGCCGCCCGAAGCTCGCTTGTACGAGGCGCGAATCGCCCTCGACGGTGGTGCCGACGGGCTCGACGTGCAGCGACGGGTAGCGGCATCCGCCCCGCTCTGGCTTCGCCCGGGTGGCCACCTGCTCGTCGAGGCCAGTGACGAGCAGGCTCCGTTCACGGCCGCCGTCTTCGAAAGCTTCGGGATGCCCGCCCGGGTCGTGAGCTCGGAAGAGCTCTACGCCACCGTCGTGATCGGCACTCTGCCCCTGCTCAACCCATTCGGGTGAATAGTCGCAGAACACGGTGAACGCACCGGCGGCACGGCTTGACGCTCTGTGACGCGCACCGCCACACTGAGAGCACTCCGTGCATTGCGTTTACGTTCAACCGAAGAAGGCCACCGTGACCACTGAACCACTGATCAAGCCGAGCGAATCCACCCACGCGTTCAACGGCCTCTCCGGCCAGAACCAGCTGAACCCGCTGTTCTGCCGCGATGGTGAGGCGAGCGACTTTCCGCTCAACACGCTACCGCCGGGCGAATCGCTGCCGGAGACGGCGTATCAGGTCGTGCACGACGAGGCGATGCTCGATGGCAACTCGCGGCTGAATCTCGCCACCTTCGTGGGCACGTGGATGGACGAGCACGCGCAACGCATCTACGCAGAGTCCGCCGACAAGAACATGGTCGACAAAGACGAGTACCCGCAGACCGCGGCCATCGAGACGCGCTGCTGGCTGATGCTCGCCACTCTGTGGAACGCACCTGACGCGAACAACGCCATCGGAACATCCACGATCGGCTCGTCGGAGGCGTGCATGCTCGGCGGCCTCGCGCTGAAGCGCCGCTGGCAGCTCGCCCGGCGCGCGAAGGGCCTGTCGACCGAGAAACCGAACCTCATTCTCTCGAGCGCTGTGCAGGTGTGCTGGGAGAAGTTCTGCAACTACTGGGATGTCGAGCCGCGTTTCGTTCCCATCACCGACGAACACAAGGTGCTCGACGGCCACGACCTCGACAAGTATGTCGACGAGAACACCATCGGCGTGGTCGCCATCATGGGCGTCACGTACACGGGCATGTACGAGCCGGTCGAGCAGATCGCAGCGGCGCTCGATGCGATTC
>JAODBB010000089.1 GCA_025463745.1 Subtercola sp. | reverse complement strand
CGGCGGGTGCATCGTCGCCCGTCGACATTCCCGAGAGGGCGTCGAGGAAGCCCAGCGCGAAGACGATGACGCCTACCACGACCCCGACAACGATCATGCCGCCCGAGACGATGAGGCAGCCGAGGCTGCCGGCGCGCAAGGCTGCCCGACGCTGCTCCAAGCCGAGTACGCCGCTGGTCGCTACAACTGCACTCATACCTCCGGTGCGGCTCTCGCTCGAAAGACGTTGGCCATCCACCACCACACCAGTGCCCCGATCGCAGCGCCGAAAACGGCGTCGAGTACGAGGGCGATCGTGATGGCCTCGAGGTCGTGGTCGAACCCCACAGGAGCGCCGGGTGAAATGACCCCGGCAATGGCCCACGCGCCGAAATAGGCTACGACTGCGGCAGCGACGTTCAGGATGCACGAGATTCCGGCTCCGGCCCAAGTGATCGCTCGCCCGCGAACGTGGCCGCCCGCTCGAAGTATCAGCAGGCTGGTGATCAACCCGGCTGTGACGAGTAGCACCGCGCCGGCCGTCGTGGCACCGACGGGAGCGGCGTAGGCGTCGAGTATGGCGTTAAGAGCGGATTGGGTGACGTGCCCGCTGTCATCGACGTAGTCGTCGGAGAAGGCCGCAGCGAGAAGGCCCGCGCCCATGAAGGCAAAGACCAGTGCCGCGAGATTGAGCCCCACGGCAATGAGACCGAAGCCAATGGCCCCGGCGAGCTGCGCCCGGCGTCGTTGCCGCGGCGCAAGCCCAGCGGGCTCCGTGAGAACGTCGGGTGCGAGGAGCATCTCCTCATATTGCTCGTAAAGCGAGCAATAGTCAATTACTCGTCCGCGAGGTCGCCGAACTCCTCTGACTGCGAGACGGTGGCCTCGTCTGTGTCGGGGTTGTAGTCGACGCGGGTGCCGTCGTCGAACTCGACCACGGGGCGGCCTTCGAGCCATGTGAGGGTCCAGTACCACATCGAGGTGTCGACGTTCTGCTCGGCCAGTTCGCCTTCGACGTCGAGAACGGCGTCGATGACGACTTGCGGCAGCCGCGCGGGTGGCTCATCGCCGCTCGACCAGCGGGTTCCGACCGAAATCATCTACACACTCCAAAGAAAAATCGAAAAAGAAACGGCTACACCACCAAAAACGGCTAGACGACCAGGTCGTAGGTGACCCACGACGTGCGGCTCGCAAGCTTGTCGTAGAGGCGCTGAGCGGTTTCGTTGTGCTCATCGGTGATCCAGCGCACGATGCCAAGACCCCGCGACGCAGCAATGTTCTTCGCCTCGCTGATCAACGCAGCGCCTACACCTGAGTTTCGGGCATCCGGATCGACGAACAGATCGTCGATGTACAACCCGCGCTCACCGGCGAGGGGCCGGGCGAATTCGCGAAAGTGCAGAACACCCACGAGCTTGCCGTCGTCTTCGGCAACGAGTGCTTCGGTCTCGTGCTCGGGGTCGATGAGCCAGCTCCACACCAGCACGGCGCGGTCGCCCTCGAGCTCGGTTTCGTAGAACTTGCCGTATGCCACGTAGAGGTCGTACCACGGAAAAAAGTCGTGGTCGGTGATCGGTCTGATCGTCAACGCCATTGTTGTATGTGCCTTCCATGTGTGCCGTGGCTGTGGGGCCACGGCTGCTGTGTTGCGGGCGGAACCGTGAAGTAGGGGGGCGGAGCTTTACTCGACACTACCGTTTTCGAGCACGATCTCGCGCACCTCGAGATCGTCGCCCGTTACGAAGTACAATTGCGCGATCTTGCCGACTTCGCGCAGGTCTGCAGCCGCCAACTCGAGCTCGGCGATCGTCTCGGCGGGCCCGGCGATGGTCGCAGACGTGACCAGAGCCTTCTGCGACACCTTCGCGTCGGTCTTCGCCCGGCGGATGCTCACCAGAGCCTGCCCGGCAAGCCCGAGCAGCCCGGCATGAGCCGGCAGCGCAGGCGCGAGTTCGGGGCTGAACGCTGCACCGTCACCCGTGCCGACACCGGTGGGCCAGGGGGACGTGTGAATCGACCCGTCGCCGTGCGTCCACGACCACACCTCTTCGGTGGCGAACGGGATGAACGGCGCGAGCAGGCGCAGCAGAACATCCACTGCCGCTTGCAAGGCGAGCACCGCCGAGGCCTTGGCGGCCGGGTCGGAGGAGTCGCTGTAGGCGCGCTCTTTGACGAGTTCGAGGTAGTCGTCGCAGAAGGTCCAGAAGAAGCTCTCGGTGATCTCGAGCGCGCGCGCGTGGTCGTAGGCCTCGAAGGCGGCCGTCGCGTCGACTATGACCTGGTCGAGCGCGGTCAGCATGCTCAGGTCGAGCGGGTGTGTGACCGCGTGCGACCCAGTCGCCAACGAAGGCAGCGAGAACGAGTAGACGAACTTCGCGGCGTTCAGCACCTTGATGGCGAGGCGACGGCCGATCTTGATCTGCGTGGGGTTCTGCGGGTCGAACGCCGCGTCGGTGCCGAGGCGTGACGATGCAGCCCAGTAGCGGGCGGCGTCAGAACCGTGCGACTCGAGCACGTCAGAGGGGGTGACGACGTTGCCTTTCGACTTCGACATCTTCTTACGGTCGGGGTCGACGATGAAGCCGGAGATGGCGGCGTGCTTCCAGGGCGTGCGGCCGTCTTCGAGGGCCGAGCGCAGCATGGTGGAGAACAGCCAGGTGCGAATGATGTCTTGGCCCTGCGGGCGCAGGTCGAAGGGTGCTACGAGCTGCCAGAGTTCGGGGTCGCGCTCCCAGCCACCGGCGAGCTGGGGGGTGAGCGAAGAGGTCGCCCAGGTATCCATCACGTCGAGTTCGCCGATGAAGCCGTTCGGCGTGCCACGGTGCAATTCGTCGAAGCCCGGTGCGGCATCCGTCGACGGATCGACCGGCAGCGACGCCTCAGAGGCGACGATGGGCTCGTCGAACTTCGGGTTGCCGTCACCGTCGAGCGGGTACCAGACCGGAATCGGCACTCCGAAGAAGCGCTGGCGCGAGATGAGCCAGTCGCCGGTGAGGCCGTTGACCCAGTTGTCGTACCGCACCTTCATGAACGAAGGGTGCCAGTCGACCTCGGTCGCCATCTCGAGCAGACGCGACCGCAGCACTTCGTCGCGGGCGCCGTTTCTGATGTACCACTGCCGGGTCGACACGATCTCGAGCGGGCGGTCGCCCTTTTCGAAGAACTTCACGGGATGCATGATGGGCTTCGGCTCGCCGATCAGCTCGCCCGAGTCACGCAGCAACTCCACGATGGCCTGCTTGGCGCTGAACACGGTCTTGCCGGCGATGGCCGAGTAGGCGTTGATGCCCGTCTCGGTGGTGATGACGTCGGGCGCCTCGCTCACGATGCGTCCGTCGAAGCCGATGATGGCGCGGTTCGGCAGGTCGAGGTCACGCCACCAGATCACGTCGGTGAGGTCGCCGAACGTGCAGATCATGGCGATGCCCGACCCCTTGTCGGCCTGGGCGAGGTGGTGGGCGACCACCGGAACCTCGACGCCGAACAGGGGCGTGGTCACCGTGGTTCCGAACAGGGGCTGGTAACGCTCGTCGTCGGGATGCGCGACCAGCGCCACGCACGCCGCCAGAAGTTCGGGTCGAGTGGTCTCGATGAAGATGTCTTCGGCCGCGACCGGGTCTTCGCTCGAACCGAATCCGTGCCGGTGAAAGGCGAGCCGGTGGTACGCACCCGGCTGCTCTTTGTCTTCGAGCTCGGCCTGTGCGACGGCGGTGCGGAACGTGACATCCCACAGCGTGGGCGCCTGCGCCTGGTAGGCCTCGCCGCGCGCCACGTTGCGCACGAACGCGAGCTGGCTGGCGCGCATCGACGAGTCGGCGATGGTGCGGTAGGTCTGGCTCCAGTCGACGGAGAGCCCGAGCGTGTGCCAGAGCGCCTCGAACTGCTTCTCGTCTTCGACCGTGAGGCGCTCGCAGAGCTCGATGAAGTTGCGCCGGCTGATCGGCTTCTGATCAGCGGCCTTCGAGCTCTTGTTGTCGCCGCCCTCGAACGGCGGAACAAACTCTGCCTCGTACGGCAGCGTCGGGTCGCAGCGCACGCCGTAGTAGTTCTGCACGCGACGCTCGGTAGGCAGGCCGTTGTCGTCCCAGCCCATGGGGTAGAACACGCTCTTGCCACGCATGCGCTGAAAGCGCGCGTGCAGATCGGTGTGCGTGTAGGAGAAAACGTGCCCGATGTGCAGAGAACCGGATGCCGTGGGCGGAGGTGTATCGATCGAGTAGATGTTCTCGCGCCGAGCCATCTCCCGGTCGAACCGGTACGTTCCGCGTTCGCTCCACAGCGCATCCCACTTGCTCTCGAGGCCCTCCAGCGCGGGTTTGTCAGGAATGTTCGCGGTCATGGTGGAGCCTCCAGGCATATGGGCGGCACCGAGTCGAAGGTGCCTGATTGTCGTCAGCCACCTATTCTACCCGACGCCATTTCTCTGAGGGGCCGTGCAAGCGCGGGCTGAACACGCAGGCGGCAGAAGGGCCGGTACCCTCACCCACGAGTACCGGCCCTTCAGCGTGTTCGGCGCCGCATGCGGCGTGCCTCATCAGTTGGGCAGCTTAGCCAGCCCCGCGCGCAACTTCTTCAGTTCGGAGTAGAGGGCCGCGGGCATCCGCTCGTCTCCGAGCGAACCGAAGTACTGCTCGGTTTCGTTCGCTTCGGCGAGCCACGCCTGCTTGTCGAGACCAAGGAGCAGCTGCAGGTCTTCTTCGGTCACGTCGGTGCGCTCGATGTTGAACTCGTGCACCAGGGGCAGACCGCCGATGGGTGTTTGGCGGGCGGCGACTTCACCTTCGAGGCGACGGATGATCCACTCGATCACACGCGAATTCTCGGCGAATCCGGGCCACATGAACTTGCCCTCGTCGTTCTTGCGGAACCAGTTGACCTGAAAGATCGGAGGAGCATCCGACCCGAGGGTCTCGCCCATGTCGAGCCAGTGCTGAAAGTAGTCGGCCATGTTGTAGCCGACGAACGGAAGCATGGCGAACGGGTCGTGACGCAGCTGGCCGACCGCCCCGGTGGCCGCAGCGGTGGTCTCCGACGCCATGGTGGCACCGACGAACACGCCGTGGGCCCAGCTCTTCGCCTGGGCGACGAGCGGAACGGTGGAGGGGCGGCGCCCGCCGAAGAGGATGGCGTCGATCTCGACGCCGGCCGGGTCGTCCCACTCGGGGGCGATCGAGGGGCACTGGTCGGCGGTCACGGTGAAGCGGGCGTTCGGGTGAGCGGCCGGAGTCTTGGAGTCAGGAGTCCAGTCGTTGCCCTGCCAGTCGATGAGGTGTGCCGGCGGGGTCGGGGTGAGGCCCTCCCACCACACATCGCCGTCGTCGCGCAGCGCGACGTTCGTGAAGATGGTGTTGCCCCACATGGTGTCGACAGCGGTCTGGTTGGTGACGATGCCGGTGCCGGGGGCGACGCCGAAGAAGCCGCGCTCGGGATTGATCGCCCGCAGCTTGCCGTTCGGGCCGGGGCGCATCCAGGCGATGTCGTCGCCGATGGTCTCGACCTTCCAGCCGGGAATGGTGGGCTTCAGCATGGCGAGGTTCGTCTTGCCGCACGCCGACGGGAAGGCCGCGGCGAGGTGGTAGACGTGCTGCTCGGGAGACGTGACCTTGATGAGCAGCATGTGCTCGGCCATCCAGCCCTCGTCGCGGGCCATCACCGACGCGATGCGCAGGGCGAAGCATTTCTTGCCGAGCAGGGCGTTTCCGCCGTAACCCGATCCGAACGACCAGATCTCGCGGGTCTCGGGGAAGTGCGCGATGTACTTGGAGGGGTTGTGCGGCCAGGCCACGTCTTCCGTGGCGTTGCCCGCGGCATCGACCAGCGGCGCGCCGACGCTGTGCAGCGCGGGAACCCATTCGGTGTCTTCGGTGATCAGGTTGAGCACGGGGGTGCCGATGCGCGTCATCAGCGCCATGCTGACCACGACGTACGGGGAATCGGTGAGCTGCACGCCGACCTGCGACAGCGCGCCGCCGACCGGGCCCATGGAGAACGGCACCACGTACATGGTGCGGCCACGCATGCTGCCGGCGAACAAGGGGAGCAGTTCATCTTTCATCGCGCCCGGCTCTCGCCAGTTGTTCGTCACGCCGGCGTCGATCTCTTCGGTCGAGCAGATGAACGTGCGGTCTTCGACGCGGGCCACGTCGGCCGGGTCGCTGCGGGCCAAGAAGCTGTTCGGGCGCCACTCCGGGTTGAGCCGGATGAGCGTGCCTTGCGAGATCATCAGCTTGGTGAGCTGATCCCACTCGGCTGTCGACCCGTCGCACCAGACGATCTCGTCGGGCTGCGTCAGCGCGGCGACGTCGGAGACCCAGGCTGCGATGCCGGCATTGATGCGGAACGGGCTGGTGACGGCGGCGATCTCGTCGGCTTCGACGATGCGCAGCGCGGCGGATTTGCTCGGCTTGCGATTACTGTGCGGCTCTGGCAGCGAACTCTTGAGGATGCTCATTCGTGGCTCCTTGGCGTCGGTTTCGGCTATTTTTGTGGTCTTCTTCTACTTTGCGGCCAATTTGCGTTAGATTCTTCTTTGTTCCCCCGAAAGATTCCACGTTCTTTACAGGAGGCAAAGATGCCCACGTCTACCTCGACCGATCTCATCACCCTGGGCCGTCGCATCCGGCATTTCCGCAAGAATGCCGATCTCACCCTCGACCAGCTGGGCGAGCGGGTCGGCGTCGTCGGCAGTCAGCTGTCGCTCATCGAGAACGGGCGGCGTGAACCCAAGTTCTCGCTGCTGCAGGCGCTGTCGAGCGAGCTGAACGTGCCGCTGGCCGAGCTGCTCAGTGAAGAGGCTCCGGATGCCCGTACCGCCCTCGAGATAGAACTCGCCCGGGCGCAGAGCGGCGACCTCTACGCCTCGCTCGGTCTGCCGCGGGTGCCGGCCAGTCGCAACCTGCCGCAAGAAACGCTCGAGGCACTCGTGGGGATGCATCGCGAACTCATCCGGCGCGCCACCGAATCGATCGCGACCCCCGAAGAGGCCCGCCGCGCGAACACCGAGCTGCGCGACGCCATGCGTGAGCGCAACAACTACCTGCCCGACCTCGAGAAGCTCGTCGAGCAGACGCTTGCCCGAGTGGGGCATCAGGGTGGTGCGCTCAGCCACCGCACCGTGAGTCTGCTGGCCGAAGACCTCGGCTTCAGCCTGATCCACGTGAACGACCTGCCGCACTCGGCGCGGTCGGTCACCGATCTGGCGAGCGGGCGCATCTACTTGCCGCCGGCATCTATTCCCGGCGGTCACGGACTCCGATCGATGGCGCTGCAGGCGATGGCGCACCGCGTGCTGGGGCACCAGCCGCCGAGCAACTACGCCGAGTTCTTGCGCCAGCGGCTCGAGATCAACTACTTCGCGGCCGCCTGCCTCATGCCGCAGACGGCCTCGGTCAAGTTTCTCGCAGCGGCCAAGGCGCGGCGAGACCTGTCGGTCGAAGACTTTCGCGACGCGTTCGGTGTCACGCACGAGGCGGCGGCGCTGCGGATGACCAACCTGGCAACCTCGCACCTCGGCATCGACGTTCATTTCATTCGCCTCACCGACGACGGCGCCATTCAGAAGGCCTACGAGAACGACGGCCTGCCGTTGCCGCACGACGTGACAGGGGCGGTGGAAGGCCAGTTCGTCTGCCGTAACTGGGCCGCGCGCATCGCGCTCACCCGTACGAACCGCTCGACGGAGTTCTACCAGTACACCGACACCCCGAGCGGAACGTTCTGGTGCGCGACGCAGACAGGCACGACGGCCGCGGGCGAGTTCTCCATCAGCTTCGGCACCTCATTCGCCGATGCGAAGTGGTTTCGCGGCCGCGACACTGAGAAGCGCTCGCTCTCGCGCTGCCCCGACGAGTCGTGCTGCAAGCGCCCGCCGAACGACCTCGTCGAGCGCTGGTCGGAGAGCGCCTGGCCGAGCGCGCGCCTGCACGCCCACGTGCTGTCGCCTCTTCCCTCGGGCAAGTTCCCCGGTGTCGACGACCGCGAGGTCTACGAGTTCCTCGAGTCGCACGCCGCCTCCTGACCCTTCCCCCTTCCCCCTGACCCTTCCCCGTTCCTCCGTCCCGCCCCGCGTCTCATGGAGTCGATGGGGGCTGCAAGGGGGCTAGGCCGGGGGTGGTGCGAAGCCGGCGATGAGGGGGGCGACGGCCGCCGAGACGTAGGGCTCGAGGGTTCCGCGAGCGGCGCCCGCGGCGGCCCACTCCTGGGCGGCAGCGACGACGGCGCCGGTGAGGGCATAGGCGATCGAGCGCGGCACCATCGACGCGGGGTCGAGACCGAGTCGCACGCCCGCGAAGGTCGCGAGGATGCCCGCCCACTGGGCGAAGCGAGCGAGTGCTGAGGCCTGCACCTCGCCGGCGGCGCCGATGTGCGGGTACTGCGTCAGAATCCACGGCACCCTCGACGGCCCGAACTCACGGGCGACAGATGCCAGGGCGGCGCCCAGCGCGGGCAGCGGCTGGGCATCCGGAGCCTGCGCGGCGAGCGCGTCGCTGAGGCTCTGCGCGGCGCTGTCGACCTCGCCCCAGAACACGTCGCTCTTGCTGGTGAAGTAATTGAAGAAGGTCGAACGCCCCACGCCGGCTCGCTGGGTGATCTGGTCGACCGTTGTCTTGGCGTAAGTGTTCTCGAGAAACAGCTCGAAGGCGGCGTCTTCGAGCAGCTCCCGAGAGGATGCCCGGGGCCGGCCCCGCCCCGCCTTCACCGGTTGTTCGGTCATGGCCCCAGTGTATTGAGGCACACGTACGAATCAGCAGCCGACCTGCTCCGAATCGATGGGCCAGCGAATGTCGAGCACGTCACCGGGCTGTACGTTCAGCGGGTCGGAGCAGGCGAAGTTCACGCGCACGACGTCGGCGACCTGTAGATCGAATCGCGACGCGATGGCGAGCACCTGATCGTTCTTCTGTACGACATAGCGATATTCGTAGTCGTTCAGCTGTTTCGCTGAGCCGATGGCGAAATCTTGCGGCCCGGTGTCTTGCACGAGCGGAGTGTTAGCGGTGTTGCCGCCGTCGGTCTGGCCGCCCATCTCGTTCGGCGGAGTCGGCGGAGGGGGCGGCTCTGGAGTCGGCGTGACCACCGGGGTCGGCTTCGGGGTCGGGGTCGGCGTGGGTGTCGGGGTCGGAGTGGGCGTAGGAGTCGCTGTCGGCAGCGGCGCGGCGACCGTCGGCGGCTGGGAGATATTCATGGACGCGCAGCCCGCGGCGCCCAACAGAAGAACCGCCGCAATGCACACCGTGCTCAGCAGACGAAGGGGGAGACGCATATGCCCATCTTGCCTTGATCGTCGTCACCACCGATGTCCTCACTTTCGCCGACACGACTGGTTGATCGGCCACCCGCCGCGTGTACGATTGAAGCCAACGACTATGAACCGGCTATCACCGGGGAGTCGCCGGAAGAACAGGAACGCCGCGAGGCGGCCCCCAGTAGAACCGGCCGGGGCTGGCCCGTCACAGCCAAAGAACAAGCGGTTTGCCGAAGTGTCTTGCACGATGCGCGGCGGCAGACAAGCGGGGTGGTACCGCGTCGCCGAACTGCCGAGACGGCAGGCCGGGGCGTCCTCGTGGAACAGGCAGCAGCGAACAGCCTTCCAGGAGCGATATGAGTTACCCCAAGCAGCAGCACGGCGACGATTCGACCGTGGCCGGCACCGGCACGACGACCGGCACTGGCACCGCAGCCGGCACCGCGGCCGGCGCGGCGTTCGGCATCGTGCCCTCGCCGCGATTCCCCGCCCTCGAAGAGCAGATTCTCGAGTTCTGGAAGAACGACGACACCTTTCGGGCATCCATCGCGAACCGTGAGCACCACGACGAGTGGGTCTTCTACGACGGCCCACCATTCGCGAACGGCCTGCCGCACTACGGGCACCTGCTGACGGGTTACGCCAAAGACCTCTTTCCGCGTTACCAGACCATGCGCGGCAAGCGCGTCGACCGCCGCTTCGGCTGGGACACGCACGGCCTGCCCGCCGAACTCGAGGCGATGCGCCAGCTCGGCATCACCGAGAAGAGCGAGATCGAAGAAATGGGTATCGGCACGTTTAATGCCGCCGCCCGGGCATCCGTCATGCAGTACTCCACGGAGTGGCAGGAGTACGTCACCCGCCAGGCCCGCTGGGTCGACTTCGAGAACGACTACAAGACGCTCGATGTCACCTTCATGGAGAGCGTCATCTGGGCCTTCAAGCAGCTGTACGACAAGGGCCTCGCCTACGAGGGCTTTCGCGTGCTGCCGTATTGCTGGCACGACGAGACGCCGCTGAGCAACCACGAGCTGCGCATGGACGACGACGTCTACAAAATGCGTCAAGACCAGACCGTGACGGTGACGTTCCCGCTGACCGGCACGAAGGCCGAAGCGCTGGGGCTGACTGCCGTGCGGGCGCTCGCGTGGACCACCACCCCGTGGACCCTGCCCACGAACCTCGCGCTCGCCGTGGGCCCGAACATCACGTACGCCGTGGTGCCGTCGGGGCCGAACGGCACCGCCGATGCGGAGGTCGATCGTGAAAGTGCCGACGGGCATCCTGCGGCCACCGCAACCGAAGTGCTCAGCGCCGACTACCTCCTCGCCGAAGAGCTCGTGGGCAACTACGCCAAAGAACTCGGCTACGCCTCGGCAGAGGATGCCCGGGCCGCCGTCTCCCGCACCCTCAAGGGTCACGAGCTCGAGGGCGTCACGTACGACCGGCTCTGGGACTACTACGCCGACGCAGAAGAATTCGGCACGCAGAACGCCTGGCAGATTCTCGTCGCCGACTACGTGTCGACCACCGAGGGCACCGGAATCGTGCACCAGGCCCCCGCCTACGGCGAAGAAGACCAGAAAGTCTGCGCCGAGGCCGGCATCCCGGTCATCATCTCGGTCGACGAAGGCGCGCGCTTCTTGCCGAACGTGACCGAGGTCGCCGGCCTGCAGGTCTTCGAGGCGAACAAGCCGCTGACGCAGCTGCTCAAGGCGAATGGCCGGCTGTTGCGCCAGGCGAGCTACGAGCACTCGTACCCGCACTGCTGGCGCTGCCGCAACCCGCTCATCTACAAGGCGGTCGGCAGCTGGTTCGTGCGCGTCACCGAGTTTCGCGACCGCATGGAAGAGCTCAACCAAGAGATCGAATGGGTGCCCGAGAACGTCAAAGAGGGTCAATTCGGCAAGTGGATCGGTAACGCCCGCGACTGGTCGATCTCGCGCAACCGGTACTGGGGTTCGCCGATTCCGGTGTGGAAGAGTGACAACCCCGAGTACCCGCGCATCGACGTGTACGGCTCGCTCGACCAGCTCGAACAAGACTTCGGCGTGCGCCCCACCGATCTGCACCGCCCCTACATCGACGAACTGACGCGCCCGAACCCCGACGACCCCACCGGCCGATCGACCATGCGACGCATCGAAGACGTGCTCGACGTCTGGTTCGACTCGGGCTCGATGCCGTTCGCCCAGGTGCACTACCCGTTCGAGAACCGTGAGTGGTTCGAGGCGCACAACCCGGCCGACTTCATCGTCGAGTACATCGGGCAGACCCGCGGCTGGTTCTACCTGTTGCACGTACTCTCGACGGCGCTCTTCGATCGCCCGGCGTTCAAGAACGTCATCAGCCACGGCATCGTGCTCGGCAGCGATGGGCAGAAGATGTCGAAGAGCCTGCAGAACTACCCCGATGTGAACGAGGTGCTCGATCGCGACGGCGCCGATGCCATGCGCTGGTTCTTGATGGCCTCGCCCGTGCTGCGCGGTGGCAACCTCATCGTCACAGAGGAGGCCATTCGCGAGGCCGTACGGCAGTTCATCCTGCCGCTCTGGAACACCTACTACTTCTTCACGCTCTACGCCAATGCGGCGACGAGCGACGAGCACCCCACCGGGTACGAGGCGACCTGGCGAACCGACTCCGGCGACGTGCTCGACCGGTACCTCGTGGCCAAGACGCGTGAGCTCATCCACGATGTCACGGCCGATTTGGATGCTCTGGACTCCACTCTCGCGGCCGCGAAGTTGCGCGACTTCGGTGACGTCTTGACCAACTGGTACGTGCGCCGCTCGCGCGACCGGTTCTGGTCGGGAACCGACACCGCCGCATTCGACACCCTCTACACCGTGCTCGAGACGGTCACGAGGGTGGCCGCCCCGCTCATCCCGCTGATCGGCGAGCACATCTGGCAGGGGCTCACCGGCGGTCGCAGTGTGCACCTCGAGGACTGGCCGAATGAGAACGACTTTCCGGCCGACCCGGGGCTGGTGCACACGATGGATCAGATTCGTGCGATCAGCTCGACCGCGCTCTCGCTGCGTAAGCAGAGCGGCAAGCGGGTGCGGTTGCCGCTGTCGAACCTCACGATCGTGACCGAGAACGTCGAGGCGCTCGGGCGGTTCGAGTACATCCTGCGCGAAGAACTCAACGTCAAGACGGTGACGTTCGTCGAGCAGGGGCCGACGAGCGCTGTCGACTTCGGTATCACGAGCAAACTCACGATCAACGCTCGCGCGGCCGGCCCGCGGCTCGGCAAGGGTGTGCAGCAGGTCATCACGGCCGCGCGCGCCGGGGAGTGGTTCGAAGCAGACGGCGTAGTGACGGCCGGCGGCATCGAGCTCGAGCCCGCCGAATACGACCTCGTACTCGAGGCGAGCGGCGACGGCGACGAGCAGGCTTTGGCGTTGCTGCCCGGCGGCGGTTTCGCGCTGCTCGACACCACGACGACGCCCGAACTCGAAGCCGAGGGCCTGGCCCGCGACGTGATTCGGGCCGTGCAAGACACGCGTAAGTCGGCCGACTTCGACGTGAGCGATCGCATCACGCTCGACCTGGTGTTCTTCTCCGACGACGACGCAGCTGCGGTGCGCAGCGCGGTAGACGCAGGCACGGTCGCCGTCGCTGCCGAGACGCTGGCGACCCGCTTCGCCATCGTTTCTCCGAAAGATTTCAGAAACCTCGAGAAATACCGCGACGCGCTTGCCTCGGAATGGATCGGAAACATGGTTTCGACATCGCCCGAACACTACGCTCGCGTGGAGAAGGGCCGTTACGCCAACACCGATGTATTCGTTGTTGCCGTGAGCCGGCCAGAAGGAGTGACGAATGTCTGATCCAACCGGACGAGTTCCTGGCGACGGAGACGATGAGCTCTACGACGAATCCATCGGCAGCGGTGCGGGGTACGGCGACGACCAGGGTGACGGCGTTCACCGCGACACCAGTACCGCCGATCGCAGCGACTATGCCGATGACGACGACGACATCTTCGACGACGATGACGACCCCAGCGAATTCGAGCTCGCCGACGCCTACGACGAGCAGCTCGCCGTGCGAGATGGAGCAGACCCGGGCGAGGGCAGCGAAGACGACGACTTGCCCGACGAGTTCGTCGAGGCCGGTGACCAGGTGTACCGCGAGCTGCTCGAACGGCTCGGTGAGGCAGCGCCCCAGCCTCGACTGGCGGCCACGCGGCAGGCGGTGGAGTTGCTGGGTGATCCGCATCGGGCGTACCCGATCATCCACATCACCGGCACGAACGGCAAAACGAGCACCAGTCGCATCGTCGAAAGCATTCTGCGTGCGTACGGTTTGCGAACGGGGCTCTTCACCAGCCCGCATCTCGAGCGGCTGAACGAGCGCTTCGTCATCGACGGCAAGCCGATCAGCAATGAAGCGCTCGCCGCGAACTGGGCCGACATCAAGCCCTACCTCGCCATCGTGGATGCTCAGCTCACCGAAAAGGGCGAACCCCGCCTCACGTTGTTCGAGGCCCTCACGGTGTTGGCTTTCGCCTCGTTCGCCGAAGCGCCGATCGACGTCGGGGTGATCGAGGTCGGCATGGGCGGCGAGTGGGATTCAACGAACGTCGCCGACGGCCAGGTCGCCGTTTTCACCCCCATTTCGCTCGACCACACGGCACGGCTCGGCAATACCATCGCCGAGATCGCACGCACCAAATCGGGCATCATCAAGCCCGCGGCGCAGGTGGTGACCGCCCGGCAGAGGCCAGAGGCGCTCGCCGAGCTCCAGCGCGCGGCCGAGCTCACCGAATCGACCTTGATGGTCGAAGACAAAGAGTTTCAGGTGCTGTCGACGAGCGTCGCGGTGGGCGGGCAGGTGGTGTCGATCAAGGGCATCGCGGGCACCTATGCCGATATCTTCCTGCCGTTGTACGGTGACCACCAGGCTCAGAACGCAGCGGTCGCGGTCGCCGCGGTGGAGTCGTTCCTCGGTGGTGGGGCGAATGCTCTGGTCGAAGACGTGCTCGTCGAGGCCTTCGCCACGGTCACGTCGCCGGGCCGGCTCCAGCTCATCGGCACCGAGCCGACGGTGCTGGTGGATGCCGCGCACAACCCCGGTGGAGCGCTCGCGCTCGCGGCCGCCGTCAAGGAGTACTTCTCGTTCGACAAGGTCGTCGCCGTGGTGAGCATTCTGGCCGACAAAGACTCCGGCGGCATCATTCGCGCGCTCGAGCCGGTCGTCTCGGAGTTCGTCATCACGCAATCGTCGTCTGACCGAGCGACGAATGCCGACGAATTGGCGAGTCTTGCGGTGGCAATCGCCGGGCCAGACCGCGTGGTCGTCGAGCTCGACCCGCGCGAGGCGGCTGCGATCGCCCGCGAGTCGGCCGGCGAGTCAGAGCGGGGCGCCGTTCTGGTAACCGGTTCGATCACGTTGGTCGGTGAGATCATCACGCTCGCCGGCGAAGAAGGCTGGAAGCCGTGAGCGACCAAGCGCCGAACGCTTCGACTCCGTCAGACCCGGCGGCACCCGGCTCGGCTCCCACGCCGGCTCGCGGTGGTCGTGGCAGACGCGCACCACGCCTGCGGGTGCGGCGCCAGCGCTCTGTGCAAGAGAGCCTCGGCTCCATTGTTCTCGGCTTCGAGTTCATCGTGATGTTCTTGGCCGCGCTGGTAGTTTTCGGCCTCCACAAACTGCCGCCGCTCGTTGCGCTCGGCGGAGGAGGGCTGCTCTGCGTGTTGCTGCTGGCGGTCATCCCGTTGCTACGACGACCGGCCGGATTTGTGATTGGCTGGGTACTGCAGGCGATCATTCTCGCCTCGGCGATTTTCGTGCCGCAAATGCTCATCGTCGCCATTCCGTTCGGCGGAATGTGGGCGTACTGCATGATTCGCGGCGCACGAATCGATCGGGATAACAGGGCACTCGCCGCCGCGTTCGCTGCGGAGCACCCACCTTCTGACAACCCGCCTTCTGACAATTCTTAGAAAGTAGTGAACTGTGATCGTGCAGACCGAAGAGACTCTCGTTCTCGTCAAGCCCGACGGCGTCGCCCGCAACCTGATCGGCGAGATCTTGCGGCGCATCGAGGCGAAGGGCTACCAGCTCGTCGACATCAAACTGTTCGAGCCTGAGCGCACCCTGCTGGCAGCGCACTATGAAGAGCACGAGGGCAAGCCGTTCTACCTGCCGCTGATCGAGTTCATGGAGAGCGGCCCGGTTCTGGCGGTTCGGGTCGTCGGCGACGGCGTCATCGAGGGCTTCCGCTCGCTGGCCGGCACCACCAACCCCACCACTGCGGCCCCCGGCACCATTCGCGGCGACCTCGGCCGCGACTGGGGCCTCAAGGTGCAGCAGAACCTCGTGCACGGCAGCGATTCGCCCGACTCCGCCGCGCGCGAGCTGGCCCTCTGGTTCGCCTGACGCTCTTCGCGCTCCATTCCCAGCATTCCCAGCGCGTCGTTGCGCAAGAGCACTTTCCACTTCTCGGGGCGGTGCTTTTGCGCAACGACGCGCCGGTCACCGGATGCTCAGCTGTTGATGAGCGACTGGATGACGTCGAGGCGCAGCTGAGCGATCACGAAGACGATCAGGTACGACACGAGAACGAGCAGCCAGAGGAACGGGTAGAAGAGGGCGGCGATGCTTCGCACTGCGGCAGAGACCGGGATGTTGCCCTCTTTGAGGTTGAAGGCGGTCACATACCAGAAGAGGGCGATCACGACCACCCAGACGACCATGCAGTAGGGGCAGAGGGTGCCGAGCACGAAGATGCTCTGGCTCATCAGCCAGATCACGAAGACCAGTGCCAGCACGATGCCGAGGTTGAAGAGCATCCAGTACCATCGGGCGAACCGCGCGCCCGCCAGAATCGAGACGCCCACAACGGCCACGATTGCAAAACAGGCGACGCCGATGATCGGATTCGGAAACCCGAAGAGCGAACCTTGCCAACTGGCCATGTTCGGCCCGCAGGCCACCAGCACCGAAATGTTGCACGAGGGCACGAATGCCGGGTTCATCAGCGTTTTGATCTCTTCGACGATGAGTTCGAACGATGCGCCGAAACCGACGATGCCAGTCACGACGAGAAACACCGCGAGGCCCGTGAAACGGCGCGCCGGTGAGGCGTCTGCCGACACGTACTCGGGCCGGTCGGTGGGGGCTTCAGACGTCACTGTGGGATTATCGCATAGTCGTTCGACCCCCGATCTGGGAATGCATGCGATAATGGAGGCATGTCATCTGAGCCGCGCTCAGACCGGCAGCATAAAAAGCTTTTCGGGCTTGAACGGTGTCGCTTCAGGCGCACCATGGGGCACGAGTATGAAATACACGCATGATCGATCAGAGCCAGCGCCAAAAGGGGCAATGCCAGAAAATGAGCCAGTGCCAGAAAATGCGCCAGGGCCGGTTGATCGCGTGAAGGATTTGCGAAGTCCGCGAGAGCGGTAGTTCGCACGAGAGAGTACCCGGAGTGTGGGTGGCGCGGTCGCCTCGCCCGGGTGAGGAGTGCACCAGTAATGGTGGAAGACAGTTTTAATAGTGAGCAAGAGCCACCGGTAAGACGACGGTCTCGACTGTTCGGCGGGCGCAAAGCGGCGCGAAAGGCTGCAGAGAGCCTTGCTTCTGCCGCAGCCGCTGCAAACCCGGGCACGAGTGCTGCGAACGCGGGCCACCCCCGCCGAGCGCCCGCGCAACCGAACGATACGGCGGCGAGCTCCGCAGCCGTGCTCACACCGTCAGCCGATCGGCAGCCGAGTGCCGCGTCACAGGCAGGCGCGGCCGACGCCGCGGCCGGTTCTCGTGACGCCTGGCGCGAGGCGGCCACAGAGTCGGCCCCAACAGATGTGAAGGCCCCCGTGTCAGATTTCCAAGATTCCAACTCGCCCAACGACGAAGCCGCCGCGAACGACCAGGCGTCGTTGAACGACCACGCGGCCGAACCCCGCGAACCGTGGCTCGAGCCCGAGATCAACCAGGCGCCGGCCGCTCCGCAGACCCCCGCACCTCGCACGACCACGTCGCTGCTCTTTCAGGCCCCCGACATCCAGCCGCTGCCGCCCCGCGCCGGCGGTGACCGCGATGATCATGATGACCGCGACGACTATGACCGTGACGATCGTGATGACGATCGTGGCAACCGCGGCTCTGACACCACCGTTCGCCGCCGCACCCGCCGCCGCAGCGGCGAAGAGAGCCGGCTGCCCGACGAGGTTCCGCCGAACACCGTCGTCAAGGTGCGTCAACCGCGCCAGGCGCAGACTCCCGAGCTCATCACCGAGCCCCAGCGCATCAAGGGCTCGACCCGGCTCGAGGCCAAGAAGCAGCGTCGCCGCGACGGCCGCGATGCGGGCCGTCGCCGTCCTGTCATCACCGAGGCGGAGTTTCTCGCTCGCCGCGAGGCGGTCGACCGCTCGATGATCGTGCGCTCGAGCGAAGACCGCATTCAGATCGGCGTGCTCGAAGACGGCGTGCTCGTCGAGCACTACGTCGCCAAGGCTGCCGAGGCCTCGCTCATCGGCAATGTCTACCTCGGCCGCGTGCAGAACGTGCTGCCGAGCATGGAGGCGGCCTTCGTCGACATCGGCCGCGGGCGCAACGCCGTGCTGTATTCCGGTGAGGTCGATTGGGATGCCGCCGACACCGGCAACCAGCCCCGCCGCATCGAACTCGCTCTGAAGCCGGGCGACACCGTGCTCGTTCAGGTCACCAAAGACCCGGTCGGCCACAAGGGCGCCCGGCTCACGAGCCAGGTCTCGCTGCCGGGGCGCTACCTCGTCTATGTGCCGAACGGCAACATGAACGGCATCTCGCGCAAGCTCCCCGACACCGAGCGCTCGCGACTGAAGAAGATCCTCAAAGAGGTGCTGCCCGAGAACGTGGGCGTCATCGTTCGCACAGCGGCAGAAGGCGCCACCGAAGAGCAGCTCACGCTCGACGTGAACCGCCTGATCAGCCAGTGGTCGGCCATCAGCGACAACGTCAAGGCGCTGCAGTCTCCCGCCCTGCTGCACAGCGAGCCCGACTTGCTGGTCAAGATCATTCGCGACGTCTTCAACGAAGACTTCCACAAGCTCGTCATCAGCGGTTCGGATGCCCGGGGAACCATCGAGACGTACCTCGCCCAGGTCGCACCAGACCTGGTCGACCGTATCGAGATCTACGAAGGCTCTACCGACGTCTTCGATGAGTACCGCATCAGCGAGCAGATCGAGAAGGCGCTCGACCGCAAGGTCTGGCTGCCCTCCGGCGGCTCGCTGGTGATCGACCGCACCGAGGCCATGACGGTCGTCGACGTGAACACCGGCAAGTTCGTCGGGTCGGGCGGAAACCTCGAAGAAACCGTGACGAAGAACAACCTCGAGGCGGCTGACGAGATCGTTCGTCAGCTGCGCTTGCGCGACATCGGCGGAATCATCGTGGTCGACTTCATCGACATGGTGCTCGAGACCAACCGCGACCTCGTCTTGCGCCGCTTGGTCGAGTGCCTCAGCCGAGACCGCACCAAACACCAGGTGGCCGAGGTCACCTCGCTCGGGCTGGTGCAGATGACCCGAAAGAAGCTCGGTCTCGGGCTGCTCGAGTCGTTCAGCGAGCCGTGTGAGGTGTGCGCAGGGCGTGGGGTGGTCATCCATCACGACCCCGTCAGCAAGCACCGCACCCAGACGCAGACGCCTCAGCCCGACCGCCGCACGCGTGGCAAGGGTGGCAATGGCGGTAACGGCAACGGCTCGAACGGCGGCGGCAACGGTTCGAACGGCAACGGTTCCGGCTCGAACGGAAACGGCGGCAACGGCGCCTCGCACGGCAACGGTGTGACGCACAGCATCACGCCGGCGGCTCAGAACGCGCTCGCGCAGATCGCAGCCAGCACCATCTCAGCGGCGAACGGGCAGAAGACGCCCGTTGTCGCTGGTTCAGGTTCTGCTCTGGCAGGCGACGGGTCGCCGGATGCCGCACCCACCGAGAACGTTTCGAATGTCTCTTCTACCGTCGTCAGTGCGCCAGGCGGCGAGCAGGCTTCGGCCGGGTCGACGGCGGAGCACGGTGATGGCTCAGGCGGTGACCGGAGCGAGCACGGTTCAGAGCACGACACCGCACAGGATGCCGGGCAGGGCAACGGCGAACAGGGTGCGCCTTCGGGCCGCTCGCGCCGAAACTCGCGTCGCTCACGCAGCCAGCGCGCTGCCGCGAACGCCGAGGCCGCCGCAACCGACTCCGAGTCGGTTGCGGCGGCAACGCCGCAGTCGGCTCCCCGAACGGAGCGGGACGGGCGAGTGGATGCTGCGTCGTCTTCGTCAGAATCGGTGACGCCGTCAGGCGAGCGCCCGGCGGGTAAAGACACGGCAGGCGAGCGATCCCACGCGTCGGAAGCCCCAGCCAGTTCGGCCAAGCACGCCGCACCGGCACCGGCGACACAAACCGAGAGTGGCCAGCACGTCGAGCTGCCGATCTTCGACCTGCCCGAGACTCCTCCGGTCGCTCCCCGCCAGAAGCGCGTCGACGCCGACAAGCTGCTCGACTCGGTGCTCGAGCACCTGCCCGAGCCTAAGCAGCCCGGTCAGGGTCGCTCACGCAGCCGTCGTGTCTCCACAGCGGCGCTCAGCGCGCCGGTCACCCCGCCGACCCCGCCATCCGCCGACTGACTCACCTCCTCGCTCACGCGAGGGGAGGTCGTTACGCCCATATTGAGGTTGTCATAGCTGCCTCAATATGGGCGTAAATGACTCACAACGTGTCGGGTGCTCAGCGGCGGCGGTTGTGGCCGGTGCGGTCTCGGGCAGCCACGCGCAGGCCGCTCGTGCGCAGCGCCAGTACGATCTCGCGCATGGTGGCAGGGAGCGCCCCCGCCGCGACCAGTTCGTCGTACCGCTCGAGCGGCACGTCGTAGTGATCGTGGTCGAAACTACGCCTCGGGATGCCCATTCCAGCCGCAAAGGTGTGAAGTTCATCCAGCGAACTGTCGCTGATCAAGTGCGACCATAGAGTGCCGTGCGCCGGCCAACGGGGCACATCGATCAGCACGGTCATGCTGTTAGTCTACGAAGCACGGCGGAAGGGTCGGCGTGTCGGGGGGCGAACCGGCCTGTCTGCGTTTGACCCGGCATCGTGCATCAGCTAAAGTAGACCGTTGGTGCGCGCATGGCTTTGCCCGCGCATCCAGAATGGAATTCCTTCCAGAGTTTTCAAGGCATTCGCCTTCAGCGTTTGTCTAGCCCGCAGAGTTTTTACCCCAGAGTTTTTCCCGCAGAGTTTGTTTCCCCCCCAGAGAATAGGTACGTGAAGTGGTTTACGCAGTTGTGCGCGCCGGTGGTCGGCAAGAAAAGGTAGAGGTCGGCACTATCGTCACCCTCGACCGAATCAAGGCCGACAAAGACGGCAACATCCAGCTGGCAGCGGTGTTGCTGGTCGACGGTGAGAAAATCACGTCTGACTCAAAAACCCTGTCGGGCGTCAAGGTCACCGCCGAGGTTCTCGAAGACCTCCGTGGCCCGAAGATCGTCATTCAGAAGTTCAAGAACAAGACCGGATACAAGAAGCGCCAAGGCCACCGCCAGGAGCTCACTCGTGTCAAGGTCACCACGATCAAGTAAGGGCAGGTAGAACAAATGGCACACAAAAAGGGCGCGAGTTCTACTCGCAACGGTCGTGACTCCAACGCGCAGCGCCTCGGCGTGAAGCGCTTCGGCGGGCAGGTCGTCTCAGCCGGCGAGATCATCGTTCGCCAGCGTGGCACCCACTTCCACCCCGGCGTGAACGTCGGCCGTGGCGGCGACGACACGCTGTTCGCTCTGGCCGCCGGTTCGGTCGAGTTCGGCAACAAGGGTGGCCGCAAGGTGATTAATATTGTTGTCTCCGCTGCTGCGGAGCCACAAAACATCGCTGTTTCTGCATAAGTAGCCCCTCGAACATCGCGGTAGGGCGCAGCCCCCACCGCAGGTTTTCTCGGGCAGGAGTGGGCTTCGGTCTGCTTCTGCCCGTTTTTTTTGTTTATCTTCAGCACAACTCTCTCGTAAGGAGCGCAAATGGCAACGTTTGTTGACCAGGTGACCCTCCATCTGAACGCAGGCAACGGCGGCAACGGCTGCGTCTCGATCAAGCGCGAGAAGTTCAAGCCGCTCGCCGGTCCAGACGGCGGCAACGGCGGCAATGGTGGCGACATCGTGCTCGTCAGTGATGCCAGCACCACGACCATCCTCGATTTCCACCGCCGCCCGCACCGCACCAGCGAGAACGGCGGCCCGGGCATGGGAGACTTCCGCAACGGGTTCTCGAGTGAGGAGCTCGAGCTGAGTGTTCCGGTCGGCACCGTCGTGAAAGATGGTGAGGGAAACGTGCTCGCCGACATGGTTGAGCCGGGCATCCGCATCGTCGTCGCTGCCGGTGGGCAAGGCGGGCTGGGTAATGCGGCTCTCGCTTCGAGCAAGCGCAAGGCCCCCGGGTTCGCGTTGCTCGGCACTCCCGGCTGGGAGGGCGATGTCTTTCTCGAACTGAAGACCGTGGCCGATGTCGCGCTCGTAGGGTACCCGTCGGCCGGTAAATCGAGTTTGGTCGCCGCGATGTCGGCCGCGAAGCCGAAGATCGCCGACTACCCGTTCACCACACTGCACCCTAACCTCGGCGTCGTTCAGGCCGGCGAAACCCGCTACACCATCGCCGACGTACCGGGGCTCATTGAGGGCGCGAGCGAAGGCAAGGGACTCGGCCTCGAATTTCTGCGTCACGTCGAGCGCTGCAGCGCGCTGCTGCACGTTCTCGATTGCGCCACGCTCGAGCCCGGTCGCGATCCGGTCAGCGATCTTGACATCATTCTCGGCGAGCTCGCCGCGTACCCGGTTCCCGAGGGGCAGGTTCCGCTGCTCGAGCGCCCGCAGCTCATCGCGCTGAACAAGATCGACGTGCCCGAAGCCCGCGAACTGGCCGACTTCGTTCGCCCTGACCTCGAGGCGCGGGGCTACCGCGTCTTCGAGATCTCGACGGCCAGTCACGAAGGGCTGCAAGGGCTGTCGTTCGCCCTCGCGGAGGTCGTGGAGGAGGCCCGTGCCGAGGCGGCTGAAGAGGCTGCGGCTCCGCGTATCGTCATCCGCCCGAAGGCCGTCGACGAAACAGACTTCGTGGTGAAGGTCGAGGGTGGTTCGTTCGGCAACATCTACCGTGTGCTCGGTTCGAAGCCCGAGCGCTGGGTCGCACAGACCGACTTCACCAACGAAGAGGCCATCGGCTTTCTGGCCGACCGCCTCGCCAAGCTGGGTGTCGAAGACGAACTGTTCCGTTCCGGCGCCGTCGCCGGTTCCACGGTGGTCATCGGTGCAGGCAACGGCATCATCTTCGACTGGGAGCCCACGCTCACCTCGACGGCCGAACTCGTCACCGCGCCCCGTGGCACCGACCCGCGGCTCAACCCGAACGAGCGCCGCACCAACCAGACCCGCCGCCAGCGTTACGTCGAGCTGATGGATGCCAAGGCCGCCGCCCGCGCAGAACTCGTGCGCGAAAAGGAGGCGGGCCTCTGGATGGACGGGGCCGACGGCTTGACCGAGCGCGACTATGACGCGGCCGACGGCACGATCGACACCGCCGAGGGCACGGCCGATGGCCTCGTTGCCAATGACTCGGTCGCCGCCGATGCCCCGGCCCGGCGCACCGGCGAGGGAGATCACGCGTGACCGCAAGCGCCACCCGTGAACACACGGCGTCACGAAATCACTTAGCAACTGGCATCCGAACCCCGGGAGCCGACGCGTGACCGCAAGCCGCACCCGCGAACACAACGCCACCCGCGAGCAGATCGCCACCGCGGGGCGCATCGTCGTCAAAGTCGGTTCATCGTCGATCAGTGGTGAGAACGCCGGGCAGATCGGCCCGCTGGTAACCGCCCTCGCCGAGGTGCACGCTCGAGGGGCCGAGGTCATCCTCGTCTCGTCGGGCGCCATCGCCACGGGCATGCCGTATCTGCACCTGGATGCCCGCCCGAGCGACCTCGCGACCCAGCAGGCCGCGGCGGCCGTCGGCCAGAACGTGCTCATCTACCGCTACCAAGACAGCCTCGACCGCTTCGGCATCGTCGCGGGCCAGGTTCTGCTTACCGCGGGCGACCTCGAGAACCCCAGCCACCGCAGCAACGCTCAGCGCGCAATGGAACGCCTGTTGGGCCTGCGCATTCTGCCCATCGTGAACGAGAACGACACCGTCGCAACACAGGAGATCCGCTTCGGCGACAACGACCGCCTTGCTGCCCTCGTGTCGATTCTCGTGAAGGCCGATCTGCTCGTGCTGCTCTCCGACGTCGATGCGCTCTACACCAAGCCCCCGCAGGATCCCGGCGCGGTCAAGATCGTCGATGTTCCGGTGGGCGATCAGCTGGCCGACGTGACCTTCGGCGACATCGGCGCAGCGGGAGTCGGCACCGGGGGAGCGGCCACGAAGGTGTCGGCGGCACGCCTCGCCGCAGACTCGGGCACCGCGGTGCTCGTCACGAGTGCCACTCTCGTCAGCGAGGCGCTCGCCGGGCATCTGATCGGCACGTTCTTCGAGCCGGCCGCGGTCTGACGCACAGCGCTCCCCTCTGCCGACTCGACTTTCGTCGGAGGAGACGGTACGTGGGCGTGTATTGCGCCACGCACCTCGAATCTTCCGACGAAACTTCGGTGAGCTCGGCACGGGTCGCGTCTAAACTTTGGATATGTCGCAAATAACCCTCGACGCCCCCTCGACGACCGGTCGCACGCTGAACGAGAAGCTGCTCGCTGCGCGAACCGCTTCGCTCACTCTGGCCACGGCCAACGCCGATCAGAAGAACGCCGCCCTCGAGGCCATTGCCGCCGCGGTGGCGGGCGGCGCTGACCGCATTCTGCCGGCCAACGAGTCAGACCTGGCCAACGGCCGCGAAAACGGGCTCTCGACGGCGCTGCAAGACCGTCTCGCGCTCTCTGCCGCGCGCCTCGGCGCTCTGGCCGAAGCCGTTCGTGAGATCGTCGGGCTCGTCGACCCCGTCGGCGAGAGCGTTCGCGGCCGTGTGCTTCCGAACGGCGTGCGAATCGACCAGGTTCGGGTTCCGTTCGGCGTGGTCGGCGTCATCTACGAAGCACGCCCGAACGTGACGGTCGATATCGCCGCGCTCGCCCTCAAGAGCGGCAACGCCGTCGTTCTGCGCGGTGGGTCTGCCGCAGAGAACACCAACGCCGTGCTCGTGTCGTTGATTCAGGATGCCCTTGCCTCCGTCGGCCTGCCCCCTGACTCTGTGCAGACCATCGACGAGTTCGGGCGCGAAGGCGCTCGCGACCTGATGCACGCTCGTGGGCTGGTCGACGTGCTCATCCCGCGCGGAAGCGCCGCACTCATCAACACCGTCGTCGCCGAGTCGAAGGTGCCCGTCATAGAAACGGGCGCCGGCGTCGTGCACGTCTTTCTCGATGAGAGCGCCAACGAGCAGTGGGCGGTCGACATCGTGCACAACGCGAAAGTTCAGCGGCCGAGCGTGTGCAATGCCCTCGAGACGCTTCTGGTGCACCGAGACGCAGCTGCCCGGCTGTTGCCCCCAGTACTGGCGAAGCTGCGTGGCGCGGGGGTGAGCATCCATGCCGACGAGGAGACGCGTGCCATCTTCAAAGATGCCGAGCCGGCGACCGAAGAAGACTGGCAGACCGAGTATATGAGCCTCGACCTCGCCGTGAAGGTTGTCGCCGACATCGACGAGGCGATGGAGCACATTCGCACGTATTCGACACACCACACCGAGTCGATCATCACGAACGATCTCGGTAACGCCGAACGCTTTTTGAACGAGGTCGACTCGGCCGCGGTGATGGTGAACGCCTCGACCCGTTTCACCGACGGGGGCGAATTCGGTTTCGGCGCCGAGGTGGGCATCTCTACGCAGAAGCTCCATGCGCGCGGCCCCATGGGCCTGCCCGAACTCACCAGCACGAAGTGGCTGGTGCGCGGCTCGGGCCAGATTCGCGGCTGACGCAAAACCGCTAGAGTTGAATCGCAGCCCTCGCGGCTGACGAAACCATCAGGAGAATGAATGTCTGTAACGACGAGTGCGATTGTGTTGGCCGACCAAGTTGTCAACCAGCTGCCGTTTCCGGGCTTCTTCTTCGGCCTCATCGCGTTCGTGATCTTCATGGCCATGGGTCTTGTCATGTGGAGCTACCGCGACGTCGCGAACCGTCACCCCAAGAAGTCGGCCGAGTTCGCTCAGAGCCACGATCTGCATGGCCACGGCGACCGGACGGGCGCAGACCACTAGGTCGTGTTGCAACCTAAGGCCGCACGATGACCGCGGTTTCGCCGCCGATCGAAGGGCAGCAACGTCGCGCCCGCATCGGAATCATGGGTGGAACCTTCGACCCCATTCACCACGGGCATCTGGTCGCCGCCAGCGAGGTGGCCCAGTTCTTCGAACTCGACACCGTGCTTTTCGTTCCGACCGGGCAGCCTTGGCAGAAGAACGACGTCACCGAGGCCGAGCACCGGTACCTGATGACCGTGATCGCCACGGCGTCGAACCCGCGCTTCACCGTCAGCCGAGTCGATATCGACCGCGGCGGCCCGACGTACACCGTCGACACGTTGCGCGATATTCGCGCGGCCAACCCCGATGCCGACCTATTCTTCATCTCGGGCGCCGACGCCATCGCCCAGATTCTGGGCTGGAAAGACTCGCCAGAACTGTGGTCACTTGCCCACTTCGTCGCGGTTTCCCGCCCGGGCCACACCCTCGCCATTTCCGCTTTGCCTCGACAAGACGTAAGCTATTTGGAAGTCCCGGCTCTCGCGATCTCGTCAACCGACTGTCGCGGCAGGGTAGGCCGGGGATTCCCAGTGTGGTACTTGGTACCCGACGGTGTAGTTCAATACATCACCAAGCATCACCTATATCGGAGTGTTGAATGACTGTGCCTCACGACGAGCAGCCGCTGACAAGGCGGCAGCTCCGTGACCTTGAGCGTCAAAAGCCGCGTAAGCAGCAAAAAGAAGAAGCTAAGGCGGCCGAAGAGGCCGAAGCCAAGCGTCGTGCCGAAGAAGAGGCACAGGCGGCCGCCGAGCGCGCCGCATTCGAGGCCGAGGCCGCCCGGGCAGTGCTGCCCGCGCAGACGCCTCCGGATGTTCGGGGCGGCGCAGCTCCGGCGCCCACGCCTGTCGCTCCCGAGACCGCTCCGCCCGAAACTCCTTCTGCCGAAACGGCTGCGCCCGCGGTTCCCGAGGCCGCTGTACCGGAGACTGCTGCGCCCGAAACCGCTGCGCCAGACGACGAGCAAGCCGATCCGATCGCCGACGAACAGACCCCTGTCGCCGCCCCGGCCCCGATTCTGAGCAGGCGTGCGCGGCGAGCGCTTTCTGCCGATCATCCACTCGCAGAGCAGAACGCCGAACCTGACGACGAGCCCGCCCCCGCGGCGCCTGCGGCCCAGACGGGGCCGATCATCGCCGAGATCGTGGTCGATGACGAGCCTGTCGTCGAAGACGTCGACGTTCTCACCGCCGAAACAGCCTCAGACGACACGAGAGCGGGCGAGTCGGCAGGCGACACATCCGACGGCGAGCCGCTGATCGAAGAACTCATGGTCGTCGACCAGGCCGTCGCCCCCGAGATCACGGCAGATGAAGAAGACGAGCTCGCCGAAATCGACGACACCCCTGAACCCGAGCCGGTGCAGATCGTAACGATCGAAGAGAAGCCGAGCGCACCCATTCTGGCTCCGCTCTTTCAGGCCAGGGCGGCCGAGCCCGAGCGCGCGGTCAACAAGGTCGACCGCACGCAGACCAGTTTCGACGACCTCATCGCCTCGCGCGGTGTCGGCTCATCGAACAGCGTCGCATCGACGAGTGCCCTCGTACTGCCCTCCGTGCCCAACCACGGCGATGTCGGCACCGCACTCGACGAAACCGGTGAGGTCATCATCACCGGCTCGATCGACCTGCCGATGAGCCTCGGCTCCACTGGCGCGGCTCCGGCCGACGGTCTTGAATCGTCTGATCTCGATGCCTTTCTCGACCCAGAGAGCGAAGTCGGCTCCGACGTCGCTCCCGTCAGTGCCACCCGGGCCATCAGCACCCACGGCCCCAGCTCCGGGCTGGTCGCGCCGCCGAAACGTCGTGGTGCCAACGCGCCCGTCATTCTCGCGGTGACGGCCGGCGTGCTCGCAGTCGGGGTCATCGGCCTTCTGCTCGCAGCCTTTGTTTTCCGAATCTTCTAAACCGTCTGGTAACCACTTTTTGACTGCAACACCTCGTTCACTCGAACTCACTCACCTCGCCGCCACTGCGGCCGACTCCAAGCAGGCTGAGAACCTCGTCGCGCTCGACGTGTCGGGCCCTCTGCCGCTGACCGACGTCTTCTTGCTCGCGTCGGGCCGCAACGAGCCCAACGTTCGGTCCATCGCCGAAGAGATCATCGAGAAGCTCGCCGAGGCCGGGGCGCCACTGTTGCGCCGCGAGGGCCTCACTGAGGGCCGCTGGGTTCTGCTCGATTTCGGCGACCTCGTCGTGCATGTGTTTCACGAAGAAGACCGCATGTACTACTCGCTCGAGCGTCTCTGGAAAGACTGCCCGGTCGTTCCGCTCAACGTCACGGTCTGACTCGCCGCGGCTCTCGGCCGCCACAGCTCCGGGATGCCCGGCAGCACGCCCGTCGCGCCACTCGGTTTCTCAGAACCGCGAACCGTGTAGTAGTCTAGGCAAGTTGTTTGGAGCCGGATCACCCCGGCTTCGACCGGCAGAAAAGCATCACAAACACAACTGAATACCCGCATGTGAAGTACAACATCCGGGGCTGTGGCGCAGTTGGTAGCGCACCTGCATGGCATGCAGGGGGTCAGGGGTTCGAATCCCCTCAGCTCCACCATATGGTTACTACTAGAACCCGTGTCACAAAAAACGGCATGGACTAGTGCTTCAGAACGCAAATCGACAAGACCGCCCTTCGGGGCGGTTTTGTTGTTTCTGAGGATCTGAAGTGCGAGTTCGTGTCGTTCCCCTTCCGGCACCCTGATGCTGCCGCGAAAAGCTCGTTCTGCCTCGATGAGTTCGGCGAATGGTTCGTTGAAGATGACGTCGGTAATCACTTCGTCGATGACGAGGATTTTTGCGAACAGTGCTTGGTTTATGAGCCTTCGGTGGTCATCGCTCGCGTGCGCATACAGGTCACCGGGGCGTTCGAGCAGCGTGATCGCGGCGTCGATGAAAGCGATGCTTTGGCTGAGATCGTCCGTGACGGCTTCGAGGCGTTCAGAAATTCGTGCCCGTTCGTAACGGTATTCTTTGATGTTCTCTTTGATTGTTTCCTTGGGCAAGATTCCGTC
Organism: Subtercola sp.; assembly: GCA_025463745.1. GTDB lineage: Bacteria > Actinomycetota > Actinomycetes > Actinomycetales > Microbacteriaceae > Subtercola. The sequence continues at coordinate 3,323 of JAODBB010000089.1, read as the reverse complement.
GGAGGCTAGGTCGAGGAGGGCGCGTTCTTTCTTATTGATAGTCGCGAGTTCTTTCTCGAGGTCGGCTCGCAGTCGGATGGAGGCGCTGTGCTGATGTTCGACGGCTTCGGCAAACCCCTTTCGTACTGCCTGCGCGAAAGCGGGCGTGAATTTCAACGATCTGTGTACGCCACAAACAAGGGCGTCGTCACCGAGCACGCTCGAGACGTCCGACTGGACGCGTGCCTTTGTATGTCTCATCCGTGTAAACCAATGTGAGTGGCTGCTTCACTCGGATGCTCGTAAATAGGGATCGATGCTAAGAGAGTAGGGTCTGCTGCACGGATAGGTGACATCTGAGTTGGCTTGCCTGGAGGGCGGCCTGGAAGGATGTTGTTGTGCCTAAGCCTTATCCGAGAGAGTTCCGTGACGACGTTGTTCGTGTCGCGAGGAACCGTGAGCCTGGTGTCACGATCGAGCAGATCGCGAAGGACTTCGGGGTCCACACGATGACGTTGCAGAAGTGGTTGCAGCGCGCCGCGATCGACGTTGGCGACAAGCCAGGTCAGACCAGAACCGAGGCGGCGGAGCTGCGCGAGGCGCGCAAACGGATCCGGCTGCTGGAGCAGGAGAACGAGGTGTTGCGGCGGGCCGCGGCGTACCTGTCTCAGGCGAATCTGCCGGGAAAAGGTTCTACCCGCTCGTGACTGAGCTCGCCGCTTCTGGGATCCCTGTTGCGGTGGCGTGCCGGGTACTCAAGCTCTCTCGTCGGCCGTATTACCGGTGGCTTCGTGACCCTGTCACGCCAGCCGAGGTCGTTGTAGCGTACCGTGCGAACGCGTTGTTCGACGCGCACAAGGATGACCTTGAGTTCGGGTACCGGCTGCTCGCCGACGAAGCCCGTGATGCCGGGGAGGCGATGGCTGACCGGACCGCGTGGCGGATCGCTTCAGAGAACGGCCGGTGGAGCGCGTTCGGGAAGAAAATGGAGTGGTCCCCGAATGTTGGACTCGGTAATGGAACTCTACGTGGTGGCGGTTGTTTGGGCGCGGTACTCGTCTGGGCTGAGGTAGCCGAGCCGCTGTTGGATCCGGGTTGTGTTCCACCAGCGCAGGTAGTCGTTCAGACCCGTGTGAAACTCGTCGAGGCTTGAGGGCTTCTGGATGCGGAACCTTTCCTCCTTGAGGTGGCTGAAGAAGCCCTCCATGACGGCGTTGTCCAGACACGTGCCCTTCCGGGACATTGACTGAGCAAGCCCCGCCGTGGTCAACGTGTCCCGCCAGAGGTTGTGACGGTACTGAAATCCCTGGTCGGAGTGGACGAGAGGTTTCTCATCCGGGGTAAGAGTGTCGATTGCCATGCGGAGGCTGTCGGTGACAATTTTCACGCTCGGAGAGGGCCCTGCCGTTGAAGCGATGACCCGGTTGTCATGGAGATCCAGGAAGGGCGAGAGGTAGACCTTGGAGCTGCCGATGTTGAACTCGGTTACGTCCGTGACCCATTTCGTGTGCCTGGACTCGGTGGCGAATTGACGGTTCAGGACGTTGTCGGACGCCTCCCCGACCTCACCTCGGAATGAGTTGTACCGTTTGCGCCGCCGCACCGGGCAGTGCAACCCGAGCTCGAGCATGAGCACCGTCTTCTTGGACACCGTCCACCCCTGTCGGAGCAGAACGGCAAGGATGCGCCGGTGCCCGTACGCACTCTTCGCCTCCTCGAATGCGCCATGGATAGCTTCGTTGATGCCGGCGCGGGTATCGCTGCGATTGAGCCGGCGCCGGTGGTCGTAGAACGTTGACCGGGGAAGGCCTGCGAGCTGCAGCAACAGAGGTAACGGGTAGTGCGCCTTGAGATCCGCGACGGCTCGAACTTTCAGCGTCGTTCCGGTGACCTCAAGGCCCGCAATTTTCCCAAATAGGCGACCTCCGCGCGAAGCCGTTCGTTGTCTCGGCGCAGCGTCTCGATTTCGCTTTCGGGAGGGGAATCTTCGCGATTGGTTGGTGGTCTGCCGCGCGGCTTGGGACGCAGCCCGTCTTCCCCGTCGCGCCGATAGATGCTTGTCCAGTTGGCGACGGTGCCAGGCGACGGGAGGCCATATTCTTCGCAGAGAGCTCTCCCGGACTCACCCTTGACGTGGCGGCGCACGATTTCAAGCTTCGTCTCGAAATCGTACTGTTTGCGGTCTCTCGTCACCAACGCTCTATCGGGGACCACTCCAAAATTAGTGGTCTCGCTAACCCGATCCTTCGACGTGAGGTCGCTGACCTGGCTCGATCACTATCAAGGTGGTTCACGCTTCTAGACTTGCCCTCGATCATGCGCAATGAAATTGACCTCGCGATCTATGAGATGTTTGGTCGTCCATCTGTGGCCCAAACGCCACAAAGTAGTGCCCCTTAAAGTGGTGTAGCCCGGTGGCTGGCCTCGTCTTTAACGTGGGCGCGGTCACCGTGGTGTTCCTTCGAGGAAACTCCTACATCCCACTCGAAAGGCATCAACACGATGACCGCTCCACATATTGTCGACCCTGCCGGCCTGCTCGGTGAAGCTCTGGGCGATGCGTCTCCGGATCTGATGCTCAGCCTGCTGCAAACCATTATCAACGCCCTCCTCTCCGCCGACGCGGACGCGGTCGTCGGCGCCGAGTGGGGCAAACCCAGCCCTGACCGGGTCGCTCAACGCAACGGGTACCGGCATCGTGACCTCGACACCAGGGTCGGCACGATCGACGTTGCCGTTCCGAAGCTGCGGCAGGGCACGTATTTCCCGGAATGGCTCCTCGAGCGACGCAAACGTGCCGAGGCGGCAATGATCACCGTGATCGCGGACTGCTACCTCGCCGGCGTATCCACGCGCCGGATGGACAAGCTGGTGAAAACGCTCGGGATTCACTCGTTGTCGAAATCGCAGGTGTCGCGGATGGCGGCCGAGCTCGACGAGCACGTCGACCAGTTCCGGCATCGGCCGCTCGGCGACGCGGGCCCTTTCACGTTCGTTGCCGCGGACGCGCTGACGATGAAAGTCCGTGAGGGTGGCCGGGTGATCAATGCCGTCGTGCTCGTCGCGACCGGTGTCAACGCTGACGGGCGCCGGGAAGTCCTCGGCCTCAAAGTCGCAACCAGCGAAACCGGGGCAGCGTGGAACAGCTTCTTCGCCGACCTCACAGCCCGCGGCCTCACCGGTGTCCGACTCGTCACCTCCGACGCCCACCAAGGCCTGGTCGAAGCGATCGCGGCGAACCTGCCCGGTGCGTCCTGGCAACGCTGCCGTACCCATTACGCCGCGAACCTGATGTCCGTGTGCCCGAAGAACATGTGGCCGGCGGTGAAAGCGATGCTGCACTC
>JAODBB010000065.1 GCA_025463745.1 Subtercola sp. | reverse complement strand
ACTACGGTTGCACCTGCACGCGTCACTGTGTCGACGATCTTTCGCGCCGAGCTGTCGATGACCTCATGGTCATACGACTTAAGTCGAATGCGGATCTTTTGTCCCGCCATGTGTGACTCACTCTCTTGTCTTGCGTCGTACATCCTCAGGTGTGTTTCACCAGGGCGGCATTGGACGCGCTTAGAACACTGTTCTTCTGTCAAAGCCCTGCACTCGCGTGCGCGCAGAGATGCGCACATTTTGGGAGAGGGGATTTTGAAGCTTCGTTCTGCTACCCGCGGCCTAGCCCTACAAGATCAAGGATCTATAGCTATGCACTGCCTGGTAGTGATACGGCCCGCTCGAATCAGACACAAACCATGTCTGAACACAGAGCTACCCGAAATACTGAACTAGAAGAGTCTGCCACATCGGCACGGCTCGTGCAACCCGGGCGTGTCGCGGCGGCGTGTCGCGCCAGTACTGGGATGCAGCCCGGTCACGAGCTTACGCGAGCACAACACCGGCGCGCGCACGAAGGCGCCAATCGACGACCGCCAGCAGCGCCACCACAACGGCGAGGATGCCCACCAGCGGCGCCACGACGTCGACGGATGCCGCAAGCCCGAGGCTCGTGGCAAGAACGCCGGCACCGACCGCGGTCAGCGCCTGAAACAGGTAGGAGAAGAGGTAGACCGCCGACAGCGTGGCTCCCCTGTGTTCGGGCTTCGTCACTCGGCTGATGAGTTGCAACCCGCCCATGAAGGCGAGCGAATACCCGATACCGCCGACGACGCACCAGATCAGCAGCAGTGCCACCGAACCAGAACTCGCAACAAACTCGAGGAGCCCGAGGCCCACGATCGAGATGACGGCCCCCAGAATGACGGCGACATGCGCGTGGATGCGCTGCAGCAGGATGGCGGTGACGCCGATCATGACCGCCGAAACGGCAAGCAACGCCCCCACGATGAAGAGGTTCGAGGTTCCGGTGAGGCCGCGCGCGAACGAGGCTCCCAGCGAAAGTGTGACCGCGCCCACCGAGAAGGCGAGCGATACCGAGAGGGTGGAGAGCACGAACACGCGGAGAGCTCCGCGCGGTACACGGATCGGTTGCGGACGCCAGGCTGGGCGGGCATCCCGAATCGCCGACGGCATCAGCAGCACCGCGACGAACACCACCGCACTCAAGACGGCGAGCACCGCGAAGCTCAGTTGCTCGGGCCAGGGCGCGTACTGCGCGAGCACGCCCGACACCAGCAAAGCGAGCGTGAGGCCGAGGGCCGTCGACGCCGTGGTGAGCGAACTCGCCAGGCGGGGGTTCGACGAGGTGTTGTTCTCGACGAGGGATGCACTGGCCGCTCCCAGCGCGAACGCTGTGCCCGCACCCTGCAGCACGCGTCCCGCGTAGAGCCAGGCGACGTTCGGCGCGATCACGAAGACCACGCCCGAGAGCAGGATCAGGGCGATGCCGATGAGCATCGCACGGCGGCGGCCGATGGAGTCGGAGATGTTGCCGAAGACGAGCAGGCCCACGAGCAACACGACGGGGTAGGTTGCGAAGATCGTGGTGATGACCGTCGACGAGAGGTTCCATTCGGCGGCGTAGGTCGGATAGAGCACGGAGGGCGCTCCGCTCGACCATAGGCAGAGCGCGAGAACGGCTGCCGAAGCCCAGAAACTGCCCCGACGAGAGAACCTGCGGATGGGAATTGTCATGGAGTTGACCCTACGTCTCTTAGTTTGAATTGCCAATTCAGGTAGCTGGTTCTATTCTTAAGGCGTGGTCACGCCAACGAATTCCCGATCGAAGCACGAACATCACTGTTCGATTCACCGCAGCCTCGATCTGATCGGCGAGAAGTGGTCGCTATTGATCGTTCGAAATGCGTTACGCGGGGAAAGTCGATTTTCTGAGTTTCGTGACAATCTGGGTATTCCGAGCGACGTTCTGACGGCACGGCTTGCGTCGCTCGTCGACGCGGGCGTGCTCGAACGCCGCGCATACCGCGAACCGGGTGCGCGTGAGCGATTCAGCTACCACCTCACCGAAGGGGGTCTGGCGCTGAAGACGGTCTTGATCGCGCTGCAGGAGTGGGGTGATGAATTCAATCCGAATCCCGGCGGGCGCGTGTCGCTGACCCGAGACAGCGCGACGAGTCAGCACGCGTCGATCGGCTTCATCGGTGACGACGGGGCCATACTCGACCCCGCCACGGTGGCCCTGGTTCCCGGCCCCGCGGCGACGTTCACCTGGTAAGAAGCGGTGCGACTGAGGCAGTTACGACCTGTCTGAGGTCGGCGTAGCTGCCTCACGTTTGGCGCAGCGACCTCAGATACCAGTGCGGATAGCGTGAGGTGTGGCGGGGCACGTCAGTTGAGCAGCCAGCCGTTCTCTTCGGCGATGCGCACGGCTTCAGCACGACTGCGGGCCGCGGTCTTGCCGATGGCGCTCGAGAGGTAATTGCGCACTGTTCCCTCGGAGAGGAACAGGTCGGCCGCGATGTCAGCCACGCTCCCACCGCGCTGAGCTGCTCGCAGGATGTCGGATTCACGCGCGGAGAGGGGGTTGTCACCCGAGGCCAGCGACTCTGCTGCGAGCGCGGGGTCGACGACGCGCAGCCCGGCGTGAACCCTGCGCACCGTCTCTGCCAGCTGGCGAGCCGGAGTGTCTTTCACGACGAAGCCGCTGGCGCCGGCCGCCATTGCGCGTTTGAGATAGCCCGGCCTGCCGAACGTGGTGACCACGAGCACCCGGCAGCTCGGCACGGCGGCACGGAGCTGAGCGGTCACGGCGATTCCGTCGAGGCCGGGCATCTCCACGTCGAGCAGCGCGACGTCGGGCCGGTGCTCGAGGGCGAGTGCCAGCACTTCGTCGCCGCGATCGGCCTCGGCCACGATGTGGAGGTCGGGCTCGAGGTCGAGCAGGGCGATCAGCGCGCCACGAACGAGGGCCTGATCATCCGCAACCAGCAGCCGAATACCGAGCGTCGGCTCCCCCGAATCGGCCGACAATGGCTCCGTTGCACCGCCTCGGCCGGTCGGCTCTCCGGCCGTCATGCTGGCCGCGTCACTGGCGCTCATGCTGTCACCTTCAACACAAAACCGCCGCGCTCAGAGGGCCCGGCCAACAATGAACCACCCGCGGCCGTCACTCGTTCGGCCAGACCGTTCAACCCGTTTCCTCTGATCGCCGCGGCACCCGTCTCCGGCTCCTCCATAGTCGCGTGCCCGTCGTCGGCGATCACGATCGAGTGCGGCTCAAGGGTGATCGCGCAGCGCGCCGCCCCCGAATGCCGTATCACGTTCGTCACTCCCTCACGGACGACCCACGCGAACAACTGGCTCGTCTCCCCCGGCACGTTTTCGATGTTGTTCGGCAATTCCGCTTCGATTCCCGCGCTGTTGAGAGCCGTGCGGGCTCCCGACAATTCGGCTGCCAAGTTGACGCCGCGGTAACCAGTCACCGTTGCACGAACGTCGGCCAGGGCGCCCCGGGCGAGCCGCTCGATGTCAGCCACTTCCGCCTCTGCGCGCTCCGGATGATCGGCGATCAGCCGCCCGGCAAGCTCCGCCTTCACGGTGATGACCGTGAGCGAATGGCCGAGAATATCGTGAATGTCACGAGCCACACGACTGCGTTCCTGCGCCACGGCGAGTCGCGCCGTCTCGGCTTGGGACTCGCGCAGGCGGCGCACCAGATCGATCTGCCGGGCGAATGCCGACATCATCATGGCGATCGAGAAGGTGATCAGGGGAAGGTAGATGGCATTCTGAATCGAATCAGTGGCGGCCAGTACGACGAAACCCAGCACTGCGGTGGCTCCGGCGAAAAACGCGACGGCGCGAATCGGCGGCCCCGCCATTGAGAAGGCGATCGCCACGAAGACCCAAAGGCTGGTGACCACCGGCCCGAGAAAAGGCACAAACACCAGGGTGCTGACGAAGAAGAAGACTCCCGCGAGCGCGATGGATCGGGTCGGTCGGCCCCAGAAGAGCGGCGGTCCGGCGATATAGAGGCCCGCCCACGCCGCCAAGAGAATCTGCCCCACGATCTCGGCCCAGATCGGAAGGCCGCTTGTCCAGAGCGCGGCCGCCGGAACGACGAGCCACACCAGGCCGATGAGCGAGCCGAGATACCAGCGGCGCGCGCCTCGGTGCGACACCGCTTGACGCCAACTGTCGGTGGGGCGCCGCCGGGCATCCGCTCGGCTGTTCATCGGGCAGACACCAGCTCAGACGCGCTTCGTGTCGCGGCGGAACATTCGCGCGGCGAGTAGCCCGAAGATGGCACCCCAGGCGAGTACGTTCACGAACGCCCACCAATCGAAGCCGTCACCGAGGAGGGGGCTGCGGGCGATGGCGCCCACGCCGTAGGCGGGAGTCCACTTGGCAATGTCTTGCAGCACCTGCGGCAGAACCTCGAGCGGCACGAACAGACCGCCGAAGAGCGCCAGGAACGCAAGCAGCGGGCCGAGAATCTGCATCACATTCTCAGACGGAACGAGGTACCCCACGAAGAGCCCGAGGGTGGCGAACACCATCGACCCGATCCAGGCGACCAGGCCAGAGAGAATCCAGACCTGCCAGGGCATCGTGATGCCCATGATCATGCCGGCGACGAACACGGCCACGACGGCGATCAGGCCGAGGAACATGGCCGAGAGCATCTTGATGGTGATGTAGGCGGCGGGTCGTAACGGAGTCAGCCGCAATTGCCTGCTCCAACCCTGCGCACGCTCGACGGCGACCATGCCTCCGCCAGACGTAGCGGCGAGCATCGCGCCGTAGACCGCGAAGCTGATCATGACGTAGGCCGCGTACGAGTATCCCGTGTTGCCGAGCGGCTGGTTCTTGTTCGGCAGCGCGAACAGCAGCAGAAAGACCACCGGCATGACGATGGTGAAGATGAGCGTGCGGCGGTTACGCAGAATGCGACGAATCTCGAGCGCCAAGAAGGTGAAGTTGAAGCCGCCGAACGGTGGGATGCGCCGTTCGATGCGAGTGCGGTCGGTGGGCGGGGCGGCGGTTGTCATGAGAGGCTCCCAGTGGTCTGAGGGGTGGTGGCGCTGGCTGCCGGCGCTGTGGGGGTGGCGGCCATCGTGGCAGTGGGGCCGCTGGATGCTCGCGACGAGGTGAGCGCGAGAAAGGCGTCTTCGAGGTTGTGAGACGTGATTTCGAGGTCACGGGCATCCGTCGCCGTGAGCAGATAGCGCGCGACGGCATCGGAGTCACTGGCGTGAATCAGCACACCGTCGCCGCGTTCTTCGACGGAGTCGACCCCCGGCAGCGCGGTCACGGCGGCTCTGTCGAGGTTCGAGACAGTCGCCCTCACGGTGCGGCCCGAGGCCAGGTTCTTGATCTCGGCGGCCGTGCCGTCAGCCACGATCGAGCCCTCGCGGATGAGTACGATGCGGTCGGCGTAGGCGTCGGCCTCCTCGAGGTAGTGGGTGGCGAAGATCACCGTGCGGCCCGTGGCGGCGTCTTTGCGAATAGCGTTCCAGAAGTCGCGGCGGCCCTCCACGTCCATACCGGTCGTCGGTTCGTCGAGAATGAGCAGGTCAGGGTCGGGCAGCAAGGCGAGGGCGAACCGCAGCCGCTGCTGCTGACCGCCCGAACACTTGACCACGCGACGGTCGCCGATGTTCAGGATGCCCGCCCGCTCGAGTACCTCGTCGACAGGCCTTGCACCGGGGAAGAGCGTCGCCGTGAGCAGAACGGTCTCGCGTACCGTGAGGTCGCGCAGCAGGCCGCCGGTCTGCATCACGGCCGCGACCTGTCCGCGAGAAATGGCGATATGCGGCGCCATGCCATAGATCGTGACGGTGCCGGCATCGGGCTTGCTGAGGCCGAGGATCATGTCGACCGTCGAGGTCTTGCCGGCGCCGTTCGGGCCCAGAAACGCGACGACCTCACCGGGTTTCACCGTCAGGTCGAGGTTCTTCACGGCCTGAACCTTGCCGAAGCTCTTCGATAGGCCGCGCAGGGCGACAGCGTCGTTGGCCGTGGTCTGGTCGAGGCGAGGGTTCGCTAATGTCGTGTGTGCCATGAAACGATCTTCGCGCGTTTCGTGAGCTTCCGCCGCACGCGAACATCATCGATTGCGCATGACATTTGTCACGTCTACTGAGGTTCGCCTCCAGCCCTACCCGTACAGCAGGTTTCGGAGCTCGGTCTCCGCTGATTCGATGCGTTCCGGGTCGATCGTGCGTCCTTCGGTGAATTTGTCGACCAGGCGAGGGTCGACGTAGCTCTTGCGCGCGATCGAGGGCGTATTACTGAGCACCGCCGCGGCATCCCTCATGCTCTGAGCGATCGCTCCTGCGCGTCTACGCTGCGTCGGTTGGGGCCCCGCCTTCGCCAGGCTGATCGCGGCCGCGATGGTGCCGTGCAGAGTGCGAAAGTCTTTCGCGGTGAAGTCGCCGCCGGTCTGCCCTTTGACGTACAGGTTGATCTCGGCGGCGTCGAGTGGATGCCAGCGCGCCGACGCTGCCGGTTTCGCTTTGAAGGCGAGCAGGTGTGCGTTCGGGCCTCGCCGCTTCAGGGCGACGATGACACGAGCGAGTTCGGCGTCGCGGATGTCCGATTCCCACGGCTGCCCGCTCTTCGCTGGGAATCGGAGGTGCACGTCGTCGCCTCTGACGATCACATGGGCGCAGAGGAGGGTCGACAAGCCGAAGCTGCCGTGCTGTTCTGCGTACCGTTCGCTGCCGACACGCAGAGACCCTTGGTCGAGCATCCGGAATGCTGCCGCCAGCGCGCGATCACGATCGGGATGCTCGTGGCGGAGGTCGAGCGTGACTTTGCGCCGTGCGGTCGGAAGCGCTTCCGCCAGTTTCAGCGCCCGGTCGAACTTGATGCGGTCTTTCTGTTCGCGCCAGGTGGGGTGGTAGATGTATTGTCGTCGGCCCGCGGCGTCGATACCCGTGGCTTGGATATGCCCGTTCGCGTGCGGAGCGATCCACACGTCGCTCCAGGCGGGCGGTATCGCCAGGTGCTGGATGCGCGCACGGAGCTCGACGTCGCGCAGCACCGACCCGTCGAGGTCTTTGTATGTGAAACCCGTGCCGGCCCTTACCCGTCGGTATCCGCGCCCTGCCACGTCGCTGCGCCTGAGCCTCACCATGCCAACACGTTACCTCGGGCGCTCTCTGGCGCGTGCGGCGCGCTCGGGGGCTTGACGCAACCCGCTCGGGGCGAGGCTTGACGACTCCTCCGCTCTAGCTCTGAGGTCGTTGTGACCTTCTTGAGGTCGACATAGTGGCCTCAAGAAGGTCACAACGACCTCAGGTTCAACCCTTGGAGCGGAACGGAAGACCGGCGAACGACAACTGTGCGATGAGACG
>JAODBB010000238.1 GCA_025463745.1 Subtercola sp. | reverse complement strand
TACCTCTTTATTCGCACCCATCGCAACAACCTCAAATCAAAAGGTGTAGCTACGAACCATTGAAACCGCCTCAACATTACGAGACAGCCCGCTCCCCCGTTAGCCGGCCTCGACATCGCCGAAATCGCGCAGAGACCGCTTGTCCCGCAAACTTGTCTCAACCTGCCGGTTGTGTCATCAGCGTTTGTGAGCGTTTTCGAGACAGAATCGGCGGATGAATTTTTGACCTAGACACCGATGACTACAGACGAAGCGCTATACAAAGGCCATCGAATGACGATACAAGAGATTGCGCAGACTACCTTCTGACCAGCAAAAAAACGACGCCTCGGCGCGGCCCCTCAAGCCGAGTTCCTCGAGCTGAGCGAGACGATCCGACAGCTCGAGGAGAGTCTGATCGAGTCGCTCCCAGCGTTCAGATTCTCGTGCGTCTAGGTTCACAGCGCGATCGCGTGACGCTCTACAGACTGGATGCGACGGGCTGCTGCGCTGATGACATCGACGGGAACGCCCAAGAGGGCGGTGAGCTCGTCTTCGAATGCAACGAGGTCGCCCATGCTCATACTGCCGGGTTCGAAAGACACCATCAGGTCGATGTCGGAATCCGGCCCATCGTCGCCGCGAGCAACAGAGCCGAAAACCCGAACCTCAGAAATACCGAAACGAGCGGCAATCGCGAGAACCTCCTCTCGATGGGCGCGCAAGATGACCGACGGCCGAGCGTCAAGCACGTTGACCATGTGGTCCTCCTCGCCAACAGTTTAGCCGCGAAGGGCTAAAAGAAGGGCCCGCTCAACCGAGCGGGCCCTTCAGAATGTTGTGAGAAGTGGAGCTAAGGAGATTCGAACTCCTGACCTCCTCGATGCGAACGAGGCGCGCTACCAACTGCGCCATAGCCCCTCAAAACAACTTACGTAGAGTATCACGCGTGACGGCGTCGCCCGCAATCGAAAGGCTCCACAGAGGGGGGGCGATACGAGACCGCAGGCAACCCGAATCGGCGACGATCGCCCGCGAGCTGCATCTGCAGCCGCTTCAACGAACCGCTCAGGGCGAAAGTGCTCAGCCCGCGCGACGACGCGCGAGCACCAGATCGACGTCGAGCGAGCCGGTTTCGGCGTCATCGACGATTCCCATGGTGCTGAAACGGCTCGGGATGCCCGGGGCCGAACCCGCAGGCTCCGTACCCGCAGAATCGGCGGCACGGGCCGGCCGCGCGGCGGCGGTGAGCTCGTCGTCTGCCGACCCAGCGGCTGCGGCACGGGCATCCTGAGCCGCGTAACCCGCGCGAAGAGCCTGCTCTGCCGTCGAGGCGGCGGCACGCAACGCCTCTTCGGCCTGCGAGGCGGTCTGCTCGGCGAATCCGACCGAACCCGAGACGGCCGAGCCGTACGACGACGAGACGGGCTGGCCCACGGTGAGCTGACGGAGCCGCCGGCGCTCGGTGTAGAGCGGCTTGGGAAGCGGAACCGGGGTCCAGCTGGAGTCTTCGAGTTCTGCCGAGTCGGCCTCTTCTGACCCTTCGAATACCTCGATGCCGTCGAACTCGACGGCATCGACAGCGAGATCATCGGCAGAGGCGGCGAGCGACGACGACGTAGACGCAGAAGACGACGAATCCTGCACGGGCAGCTTGATGGCCCGGCCGTCTTTCGCCAGGCGGCCGAGCCGGGTGACGCAGAGCGTGGCGGCGATCAGGCCGACGACGAGCACGATCCAGGCCCCGTTCACGGCGGTCTGCACCGCGCCGAGCACGGCGACGATGAGCGAGAGAACGAGAATGCCCGAGGTGACCGCCCGAGCCTTGCGAATCTTGGCCGCGGCACGAAGCGCGGGAGGGATGCTGTTCACGGTGACTTTCTTCAGCAAGCGCTGGTGTTCGACAACGCTTCGGGCGCTGGCTTCGGCTCGCACCTCGTCGGGAACCTCCGACGTTTCGGCGAGAATGCGCAAGGTCTGCTGCAGACGCACGACGTTGCGCTCGGTGGCGTTGTATTCGTTGCGCCGAAACCAGGTGGGCAGCAGGTAGATCAACCAGAGCACGGCCGCGAGGCCGACGATGAGCCCTCCGCCGAGCCAGTCTGATGTCATGGGTCTACGGTATGAGGCTCACCCCGGTATTCGGCCCAACCGAGGGCGCGTGTCTTGCCGCCGCCGCAATTTCTCAGCGTATTCGCGTCGCGATCGGCGTCAGCGCCTCTCGGCGGTCGGCCTCGGGCACGCTGCCTTGGCCAGGCGGAACACCGCCCTCTTTCCAGCGCCGCAGCACCCCGACCGGCAACTCCTCCCCCACCAGAGCGAAGCAGAAGTGGTCGCGCCAGTCACCGTTGATGTGGATGTAGCGCCGCCTCAGCCCCTCGTACCGAAACCCGAGCTTCTCGACCACCCGCAGGCTCGGGGCGTTCTCTGGCCGAATGCAGATCTCCATACGGTGAAGGCCCACGGAGTAGAAGCAGTGGTCGGTCGCCAGTGCCACGACGGTCGGCGTGATGTTCAGCCCCGCGAACCGCTCCGCCACCCAGTACCCGATGCTCGCCGACGACACCGATCCATAACTGATCGACGAGACATTCAGCTGCCCAGCGACCTCACCCTGGTATTCGATGACGAACGGCAGGCCGTAACCCGCGCGAGCATTCTGTTGCAACGACCGGATGCTCGCCCGTGTGTCGAACGACATCGGAGCATTCGGGCTGGTGGCCTCCCACTTACGAAGCCACGCCCGATTGGCGATGAGCTCGTTCTCCAGTGCCTTGGAATCGCGAATTCGAATAGGACGAATGCCAATGGCACCCTCGGCGAGGCTCGGAACGAACATAGGCAATGATAATCAGTTGCAGACGGCGAACCACCTTCGTGGAGAGAGTTTCGGCGCTAATTCACGAATATTGCGCGCGAAGTGTCTCCACGAAGAGGATCAAAGATCTGCAGCGAATTCTTTGATCCAGGGGCGAAGGTCGGGGCCGAGGTCTTCGCGTTCGCTGGCGAGACGGATGATCGCCTTGATGTAGTCGAGCCTGTCGCCGGTGTCATACCGTCGTCCGCGAAAGACGACACCGTACACCCCGCCAGAGATGGAGCCGGCGATCATGGTCTGCAGGGCATCCGTCAGCTGGATCTCGCCGCCCTTGCCGGGCTGTGTGTCTTCGAGAACGTCGAAGACCTCGGGGCAGAGAACGTAGCGGCCGATGATGGCGTAGTTCGAGGGCTGGGTTCCCGCTTCAGGCTTCTCGACCAGGCCGGTGATGCGCACGATGTCGTCGTCGCCGGTTTCTTCGATCGACGCGATTCCGTAGAGGTGTGCCTGCGACGGCTCGACCTCCATCAGGGCGATGACGCTGGCCTGTTTGTCGTTCTGAATATCGAGCATGCGGGTGAGCAGCACGTCGCGCGGGTCGATCAGGTCGTCGCCGAGCATCACGGCGAACGGCTGGTTGCCCACGTGCATCTTGGCCCGCAGCACGGCGTGACCGAGGCCCTTCGGGTCGCCCTGACGTACGAAGTGGATGTCGGCGAGCTTGCTGGCATCGTCGACCATCTTCAGCCGGCCCTTGTCGCCTTTCGCCTCCAGGGTCGACTCGAGCTCGGTGTTGCGGTCGAAGTGGTTGGCGAGGGCGTTCTTGTTGCGACCGATCACAACCAGCACATCGACCAGCCCGGCCGCCACAGCCTCTTCGACAACGTACTGAATGGCCGGTTTGTCGACGACCGGCAGCATTTCCTTGGGCATCGCTTTGGTGGCGGGGAGAAATCGGGTTCCGAGCCCGGCCGCAGGAATCACTACTTTGGTGATAGACGAGGTCATGGGTGCAACCTTAGCGAAAGTTGACCTCATTGCTGAGGTGGTTGTGAAACACGTGCGTTACACATATGCGCGTAAAATCAATCCATGCTGTCGTCGACGAGCAATATGAAGCGTGCTCTGCGCGCCGAGCTTCGCGAACGACGACGAAACCTCACGGCCACCGAGCGCGAGGCCGCAACCGAGGCGTTCACCGCCAACCTGATCTCGCTGACAACACGCATCAGGGCCAATCGGGTCGCGTGTTACCTCTCGGCGCAGAACGAACCGAACACGCGCCCGTTTTTGAACTGGGCCGTCGAGAACGGTGTGCAGGCGCTCTTTCCGATCACCCGCGAAGATGGCTTGCTCGACTGGGCACACGGCGACGGCATGACCGAGATAGAGGGCTTGTTCGGCATGCCCGAGCCTGTCGGCGAGCCGCTCGGGCCGATCGCGATCAACGATGTCGACCTCATCATCGTGCCGGCGGCCGCCGTCGACGAGGGCGGCATGCGCATGGGCTGGGGGCGCGGTTACTTCGACAAGACCCTGGGTTCTATGCAGAAGTGCCCGCCGGTCTACGCGGTGATCTATGATGACGAATTGTTGGATGCTGTGCCCCGCGAAGTGCACGACCAACCTGTCGACGGGGTGGTCACCCCCACGCGCATCCTGACGTTCTGACGTCGGGTTTTCCTTTTCCTACTACTTGTCTGATTCAAACTGGAGCACCATTTTGCCTACCTATTCCTACCGCTGCACCGAGTGTGACAATGCATTCGATATTCAACAGTCGTTCACCGACGACACACTGAGCGTGTGCCCCTCGTGCGGCGGAAAGCTGCGCAAGGTCTTCAGCCCGATCGGCGTGAGCTTCAACGGCTCCGGCTTCTACCGCAACGACTCCCGCGAAACCAAGAAGACGACCGACGGCGCGAAGAAGTCGGGCGGCGGCGA
>JAODBB010000234.1 GCA_025463745.1 Subtercola sp. | reverse complement strand
ACGATGCCGACTACAACGGTGACGGCAGTGCCGACTCCGGCAGCGCGCAGTTCGTGAGCGCTTCGGGCGACCTCATCTGGACGGGAGACATTCCCGTCGGCGCCACGGTCGTCATGACGGCGTCGGTCACGGTAGACAATCCCGACACCGGCGACATGGTCGTCAGCACCGCGCTCACGACGGAGGCCGTCGGCAGCACCTGCGGCACCGATTCGCAACCGGGATGCACGGCCAGCGTCTCTGTGCTGCTGCCGGCCCTCAGCATTACGACCACGGCCGATACCACCACCGCCCTGCCGGGAGCCGTCGTGACCTACACCACGACCGCCGTCAACACTGGGCCGACGGTCTACTACGCGGCCCGCGTGACCGACAACCTGTCGGGAGCCCTGACGGACGGCGACTACGATGGCCTCGGAACAGCCACTCGTGGCAGCCTGAGCTTCGACGGCGCTCAGCTCAGCTGGCTGGGCGACCTGGCGCTCGGCCAGAGTGTCACCATCGTCTACAGCATCACCATCGACGACCCTGACTTGGGTGATCGGATGCTGGTCACCACGGTCAGTTCTGCTGAGCTCGGCAGCACGTGTGCGCCGGCCAGCACGAGTGCGCTCTGCAGCACCGGCGTTGTGGTTCTTGTGCCGCTTCTCACGATCTCGGTCAACGCCGACACGACCACAGCGGTTCCCGGCGACCCGATCGACTACACGGTTCTCGTCACGAACGCCGGTCAGACCGACTACACAGACACTACCGTGACGGTGGATCTCGCCCAGGCCCTCGACGACACCGCTGGGCCGGCGACGCTCGCCACCACGATCGGCACTGCGACGTTCTCGGCCGCCGAGATCCACTGGAACGGCGACCTCTCCCCCGGCGAATCGGCGATCGTGACGTACGGCTTGAGTGTCTTGAACCCCGACACGGGAAATCGCGTGGTGACAACCTCGGCCAGTACGGATGCAGCGGGCGGCAGTTGCGGAGCATCCGGTGACTGCACGAACGACGTGAACGTTCTCATTCCGGGCCTCGCGATAGCGGCCAGCGCGTCTGCCCCGACGACCACCCCGGGAAGCCAGGTCGCGATCACCATTTCTGTCAGCAACGTCGGTCAGACGATCTATACCGGCGCTGGGCTCGCGGCGTCGCTCGCGGGAATCGTCGACGATGCTCAGGTGGTCGGGCCGATCTCATCGAGCACCGGCACGGCGAACGTGTCGGCGCAGACACTCTCCTGGGCGGGAGCGTTGACGGTCGGCCAGAGCGCAACGATCAGTTTCATCGTCGTCGTCGACAATCCCGATACCGGCGACAAAGCGCTCGCGAGTTCGATCAGCTCGACGACGCCCGGCAGCACCTGCCCCCCGGCCGGCAGCGATCCGGCATGTGCGGTGTCGGTGACGGTGCTCATTCCCCAGCTGACCATCGTCAAGACCGCCGGGGTCAGCACGACCACTCCCGGAGAGGTCGTGGGGTACACGATTCTGGTCACGAATACCGGGCAGACGGCCTACGAGGCGGCAGCCGTCTCTGATTCTCTGGCCGGCGTGCTCACCGACGCTGACTACAATCTCGATGCCACGGTCACCGGCGGTGGCACTCTGGGCTTCACCTCGCCGACCCTCGTGTGGTCGGGGGCCCTGGCCGTCGGAGCAAGCGCACGAATCACGTACTCGATCACCGTGCACGACCCCACCCTCGGTGACAAAGTCATCACGAACACCGTCACGTCGAATGCGCCCGGCAGCACCTGCACTGCTCAGACGACAGTGCCCGAATGCACGGCCGTCGTCAGGGTGCTCGTTCCTGCACTCCTGATGAGCATCTCGGCCGACCGTGCCACGGTCGTGGCGGGCAGTGCCGTGCGGTACACCATCACGCTCACCAATACGGGCGAAACGGTCTATCAGCCGGCGACCGCTGTGCAGCCGCTCGACGGAATACTCGACGAGGCGCACTACAACGACGATGCGTCGGCCACCGGCGGCGGCACCGTGGCTTTGTCTGACGACGGCACCAGTCTGGTGTGGGTGGGCCCGCTCGCTCTGCAGAGCAGCGTCACCATCACTTTCTCGGTCACCACCGATTTTCCGGCAACCGGAGACCTGACGCTCACGAGCACGCTCAGCTCACCCTCGGCGGGAGCGTCGTGTCAGAGCGCTGCGGCGGGTGGATGCTCCACCTCCGTCGAGGTGCTGATCCCCGCACTCTCCGTGACCAAAGTCGCTGACCGCACCGTTGCCGTCGCGGGCGGCCCGGTGACCTACACGATCGAAGCCACGAACACGGGGCAGGCGGACTACACCGATGCAGACCTCACTGATTCGCTCTCGGGCGTTCTGGCGGCGGCCACGTACGACGACGATGCGGTCTCCACGGTCGGCTCGATCAGTTACGCAGCGGGCTCACTGCACTGGCACGGCGCGCTCGTTCGGGGAGCAACCGTCGTCATCACCTACTCGGTGACCGCACTCGTCGCGGCCCCCGAGAACGCGATCCTGACCAACTCGGTTTCTTCGACGAGCACGGGCAGCACGTGCGTGACTGGCTCGACCGACCCGCGTTGCGTCGTCACCGTCTCGGTCGCCGCCCGGAGCATCGGAATCTCGGGGCTCACCTCGTCGTTCACGCTGACAGGGCTGCCGAACAGCACCGTCACTAAAGACGGAGCGGTCACGATGACCGTGACCACGAACAGCAGCGGCGGGTACCTCGTCACCGTTCAATCCGAGACTCCCGCGCTCACGGGCCTGAACGGCTCGAACACCGAGACGATTCCGCTGCAGAATCTCGGCGTCAAAGCGGGCGCCTCGACGGTGTTCGTACCGCTTTCGATGACACCCTTCGTCGTGGCAGACGTCACGCACGCGTCGGCCCCTGACGGCGATGGCGTGAGCAATGACTATCAGGTACAGATTCCGTTCGTGCCGGCCGACACCTATTCGGGAACACTGACCTACGTCGTGAGCGCGCAATGAGCCGGGCCGCACATGAGCCAGAGCCGCGAATGAGTCAGAACCCATGAGCATGTCGAGAAGACCCGAGGAAGCGGCCATGCACACCCGAATCGCGCTGAACAACTCGCTGCGGGGCCGCCTGCACAGGGCCGCGCTTGTCTGCGCGGCGGCCACGACGATCGTACTGACGGCAGCTATTCTGACGGCGGCCTGGCCCGCCACGCCTGCCTCAGCCGAAACAGCGCAGCCCGCGACGGGCCCTCAGCTGAGCATCGCCATCACCGACAACATCGACGACGTCGCCATCGGCACCCCGCTTGCCTACACCATCGTCGTGACGAACCTCGGAGCCGACAATCTCAGTGGCCTCATCGTCAATCAGAGCGTGCCGGCCGGTGTGACCTTCATTTCTGCGAATGCCGACGGCGCTCTCGACGGGGTGTCGGTCGGCTGGCTCGTCGACATCGCGGCCGGCGCTCAGGCGACACTGACGACAGCGATGACCGTGGCGACGATGCCGACGACAGATCAGCGTCTGGCCAGCGTCAGCTGCGCCCTGACCGCACCGACGGCCGCGCCGACGGTGTGCGCGTCCGACTCCGACGCGCTTCCGCTGGCTTCGCCCGAGGCGAGTAGTGCTCAGAGCGGGCCGAGCACGGGCATCCTCGTACCGGTCGCGATCGCGATCTTTCTTGTGCTCCTGGCCTTGGGCGTCTTCGCCGTGAGGCGAACGCGGCGTTCCCGGCGATCGCGCTGACGGAGGCCCCGACGCCGAGCCGCGACGCCCGAGCCGCGAGCCGTCACGCGCTCTGCAGCTGCTCCCGGGCCTCCACGTCGCCCAACAGCTGCGCCGAGCGCAGCGCCCGAACGTTCATGGCGAAGCTCGGAGCGAGGGTCATGACATCCATGTATACGCCGACCGTCTCGAGGTTGTCGTAGTTCACCTGCAGCTCAGAAGCAAGCGAAAGCCAGCTCGTGGGAGTGACGCCGAGTTGCGTCAGCCGCAGCATCGCCGCGTCGTGAATCGGCGTCGTTGCTCCGGCGGTGGCGTCGATGACGATAGACACCGAGTATCCCGGGCGCAGGGCCTCGAGCGAGGTGTACAGAATGCAGCCCTCGCTCATCAGCCCGGCGATCAGCAGGTGCTTTCGACCGGTAGCCTCGATCGCCTCGGCGAATCCCTCGAAGTCGAACGCGTTGAAACTCTCCGGAGCAGAAGGGCTTCGTGGTGCGTGAAGCCGACAAACGTGATCGTCGCGCAAAACGCCCCAGACTCACCGCAGCGGGCATCGCGGTCTGTCACGAGGCCGACCGCGAGACGCTGCGGGCTCAGAATGAACTGCTGGCGCTGCTGCCGGCCGAATCACGCGACGGTTTTGTGGCGATTCTGCGCCAGTACGCATTCGGTGCCTTTGCAGGTGCCACCGATCATCCGCAGCCCTGAGCGCCACCCCGCTGACGTCTCGGCGGCCTGCGGTGCGTTAAGCTGCTCAGACGAACGCCCGAAAACCGCGAGAGAATGAGCACTGATGACTGGTGAACTTGTCTCGCTGAGCCCGATGCAGACGCTCGGCATTCCGATTGCGCTGATCGGCGCCGTATTTCTCGCCGTGGGCGCAGAACTGCAGCACCGCGGGGTCAACAAGGTCGACGCGGCCACCACCGGCAACGCGAAATCGGGGCTCAGCGTTCGCCAGCTTTTCGCGTTGCTGCGGCGCCCCTCGTGGGTGATCGGCAGCCTGATGCTCGGCTTGGCCATCGTCTTTCAGTTGGTGAGCCTCTATCTCGCACCGCTGACCGTCGTGCAGCCTCTCGGCGCGATCGCGCTGGTCATCACCGCCATCGTCAACGCACGAGTGACCAAAACGCGGCTGACAAGAGGCACGATCCGGTCGATCGCGTTCTGTGTGGGCGGCATCGCGCTGTTCGTGACGGCGGCGGCGCTGACCACGTCGACGTTGCCGATCAGCGAGACGCAGCTGGTCATCGTGCTCATCATTCTCGCGGCGGTGCTGCTCATCGTCGCTACGGTGTTCGTGCTGTTCCGCACGCGGGCGACGGCCATCTTCTATATCGTCGGCGCCGGCATCCTCTTCGGCTTCGTGGCCACCCTCGCCAAGGTCGTCATCGAACGCGTGCAGACGCTGTTCATCGGCGGCTTTCACATCACCACCGGCGACTGGCTCACCGTATTGTGCATCGGCGGGCTCATCACGGCGGGGCTGGCAGGAACCTATTTCGTGCAGACGGCGTACTCGTCGGGCCCTCCCGACCTCGTGGTCGCCGGGCTCACTGTGATCGACCCGATGGTGGGTGTCACCATCGGCATCGTGGTACTGGGCGAAGCCGCAAGTGCGCCCTGGTGGGCTGCGATCGTCTTCGTCGTGGCCGGCGGGCTGGCCGTGTACGGGGTGATCCAGCTGTCGCGACGAACCACCGATTTGTCTGCCCATGCCACGGCCAAGACGACGCCCGCGGCCGACAAACCGGCGACCAACTGAGCCAGCGCGCCACAAACCTGCACAATGTGCAATGTTTGTCATGCGCACCAGTACGATGTAAAAGTCGTCGTTTGTCAAGCACGTTGTCACGCGCCCGAAACGAGACGAAAGTTTGTGGTTGTGGCTGTCATGAAAGACACGCTCGCACTCTCGAAAGGACGAACCTTGACCAACTCCCATCCCGCCGTTTCTCTTCGCTCCGAATCCAGCACCGCTCCGGCGCTTCACGAGCTGATGTCGCCCGAGAAGAACGTGCAACGCATCATGTGGACGGGCACCATCTGGTTCGCTGCGACCGTGGGTGCGGTGGCGATCGTTCTCGGTCTGCTGCTGTCGTCGGGCTGGCGACCTGCGCTGCTGACCGGCGGGGTGCGTGTGGTCTGGTGGATCGGCACCGCCCTCGTCGCCCTCAGCATCGGGCTGATCGGATGGTCGGGGTGCCCCATTCTCGAGGTCGATGTACCCACGGCCGACCACAACAAGACGCGCACCATGCAGCTGGGAACCATGCTGTTCATCATCGGCGGAGCGGCGGCCCTGCTTGCCGTGATGCTGGGTCCCTCGCAGTAACGCGCCCCGGCCCTCAGCTCAGGCGCACCCTCAGCTCAGGCGCACCCTCAGCTCAGGCACACCCTCAGCTCAGGCGCAGCAGAGCGCCGGTCTGCCGGAGGTTGTCGTCGACCTCCTGCTGATCACCGCCTGATCCAGCGCCGAACCCGGGTACCAGTTCGTTCGCGATGGCCGACCACGAGGCATCCCATCGCTCGGTGAAGCACACCTGAAGCAGGTTCAGCATGATGGGCACGGCAGTGGATGCACCGGGGGAAGCCCCGAGCAGGCCGGCGATCGTGCCGCCCGCCCCCGTGACGAGCTCAGTGCCGAAGGTGAGCTCGCCGATCTTTCGCGGGTGCGGCTTGATGACCTGAGCACGTTGGCCGGCCTGAATGGGATACCAGTCGGCGGGGTTCGCGCCGGGATAGAACGTCGTGATCTCGCTGAACTTCGCAGACCGTGACGCCACGAGTTGGGTCACGAGATATTTCACGAGCGAGAGGTTGTGCAGCCCCGCCGCGGCCAGAACAAGTGCGTTGCCCGGCTTCACCGTGGTGAAGAGATCGATGAGCTTGCCGTGTTTGAGCAGCTTCGTGCTGAACGTCGCGTAGGGGCCGAACAGCAAGGACTCTTTGCCGTCGATCACTCGTTTGTCGAGATGCGGCACCGACATCGGCGGCGCACCGTTCGCGGCCTGGCCGTAGATCTTGCCGTTGTGACGCTCGACGATGGCAGGGTTGTCGCAGCGCAGAAACTCGGCGCCGATCGGAAAGACGCCGAAACCGCGCACCTCGGGGATGCGCGCCTTCTGCATGAGCTTCAATGCGTAGCCGCCTGCCCCGACGAAGACGAAGCGCGAACGGGCGGTGAATCGTTTTCCGGTTTTCCGATCTGTGCCTGAGACACTCCAGGTGCCGTCTTCGCCTCGGGTCAGCGAATCGACCTCGTGGTTCAGCTCGACCATGGCTCCGGCCCGCCTCGTGGTTTCGATCAGCGCGCGGGTCAGTGCGCCGAAATCGACATCGGTCGCCTCGGCATAGCGGGTGGCGGCGACCGGTTCGGAGCCAAATCGACCCTCCATGGTGAGAGGCGCCCATTCGGCGATCTGCGCCCGGTCTTCGCTGTACTCCATCGCCGAGAACAGTGGAAGGGATCGCAGCGTCTCGTAACGCTTTCGCAGGTAGGTCACGTCACGCTCGCCGAACACCAGATCCATGTGCGGCGTAGGGCTGATCACTGCGGAGGGATCTGGCAGGTCTCCGCTCGTGGCCAGCGAGGCCCAGAACTGTCTCGAGAGGTGGAATTGGCGGGCGATCTCTTCTGACTTCGCCGAATTCGCCGGGTCTGGCATGTAGTTGAGTTCTGCGAAGCCGGAGTGCCCCGTACCAGCGTTGTTCCAGGGATCGGAGCTCTCTTGCGCCACATCGCCGAGTCGTTCGTAGAGCTTCACCGACCAATCGGGTTGCAGCTTCGCCAGCATCGCTCCCAGTGTCGCCGACATGATGCCGCCGCCGATGAGCACGACATCGAGAATCGCGGAATCGCCGCGGGAGGTCGTTCTTTCGGGATGCGCGGGCATGACGAGCCTTCTTTCGTTGATCTGGATCTATGCTGCTCCTGTTCATCTCATGCGTCTAATGATGAACTGCGGCCGTATCATGCAAATATGGATGATTTTATGTCGCCCGACGGCGAAGCTCTCGTGCCGTTGTTGGCGGCGTTCGAGGCGGCGGGCAGCGAGGGTCACATCACTCGTGCCGCCGAGCTCCTGCAGGTACCGCAATCCACGGTGAGCAGGCGTCTGCAATCGCTCGAGAGACTCATGGGCGTCACGCTTTTCCTGTCGGTGGGCCGGGGCGTGCAGCTCACCGCCCAAGGGCGAGACTTTCTGGCCAGAATTCGCTCGCCGCTGCGCGCCATCGACGACGCCATCGCTTCGGTCAAGGCCGATTCCGACCCAGAGAGCGGTTTGGTGCGGTTCGGTTTTCCGCTGACACTGGGGCCGGTGAGCATCCCGTCGCTGCTCGCCGACTTTCACCTGACCGCGCCCCATGTTCGGTTGCGACTGGTGCAAGGGCATGCAGAGTCGCTGATCGAGCAGCTGCGAGACGGCAGCCTCGACGTGGCGATCGTCATTCCGGCGCCCCTCGAACTACCGTCGATCACTATTGGCGAGCAGCCCATTCAGCTCTTCGTGTCGCGCGATCATCGCCTGGCGGGCCGCTCGCAGGTCGACTTGTCAGAGCTCGCTGACGAGACGTTCATCGCGAATCCCCCCGACTACAACCTACGAGGCCTTCTCGAATCGTGGTGCGCCGCCGCTGGCTTCATGCCCCGCATCGCTCTCGAGATCACTGAATTCGAGACGATGCGTTCTCTGATCGCCCACCGCCTGGGCATCGCCCTTCTGCCGGCGCCCGAAACCGAGCACCCCGACTTGATCGGCATTCCCCTCGGCGGTGAACGGCACACCCGCACGATCGGACTTGTCACTGCCAGTACGCGACCCACACCGGCGGCCGAACGACTGCGGGCCTATTTGTCTGTGCATGCGGGCCCGGCGATCGCCGCAAGCGCCCTTCGCCCCTCCTGATCAGAATCGCCCATTCACGGAGCCTCGAGTCGAGCGAGCGGCACCCCTAGAACGTGGCACCGCGGGTGGCGGTGCCGAGGATGGCGTTGCGAGAGGTGGCGTTGCCGAAGGAGGCAGTGCCGAGAATGGCGGCGCGCACGTTCGCCGCCTTCGGTGAAGCTCGGCCCCGAAACCGATATGGTGCGCACCGTACACGGCGTCGGATACGTCTTCAACAAGGGCTGGAACGTACAGGTCACTCATCGCGGCCAGGTCTAGGGTGCTAGTTTCGGCCCAGTGTCAGTGTCAGGGTCAGTGTCAGTGTCAGTGTCAGTGTCAGGGTCGGTTTCAGTGTCAGTGTCGGTGAAGTGTGGTGCGGGTCTTGCGATGGGTGTGGGTTTGATGATGTATTCGAATCCGGCGGGTGAGGTCCAGGTGATGGTGCCGGTGCCGGCAGGGTCTTGAACGATGTGCCATTCGGTGTGGTGCTTGACCTTGTGGTGGCTGCTGCAG
>JAODBB010000233.1 GCA_025463745.1 Subtercola sp. | reverse complement strand
GGGGTGCCCACCGGATTCGCCGAGCTCGACTCTCTGACGAACGGGCTGCACCCCGGCCAGCTCATCATCGTCGCCGCACGCCCCGCCCTCG
Organism: Subtercola sp.; assembly: GCA_025463745.1. Classification (GTDB taxonomy): domain Bacteria; phylum Actinomycetota; class Actinomycetes; order Actinomycetales; family Microbacteriaceae; genus Subtercola. Next base: position 66,180 of record JAODBB010000233.1, on the reverse strand, counting down.
GTAAGTCGACACTCGCCCTCGACTTCGCTCGTGCCGCGTCGATCAAACACGACATGCCCTCGATCTTCTTCTCGCTCGAGATGGGCCGCAGCGAGATCGCCATGAGGCTGCTGTCGGCCGAATCGTCCGTTCCACTCCAGAACATGCGTAAAGGCACCGTTGAGAACCGCGACTGGACGACCATTGCGGCGACGCGCGGCCGCATCAACGACGCGCCGCTCTACATCGATGACAGTCCCAACATGACGCTCGTCGAGATCCGTGCAAAATGCCGGCGGCTCAAGCAGCGTGTCGGCCTCAAGATGGTCATCATCGACTACCTGCAGCTGATGACCTCGGGCAAGCGCGTCGAGTCACGTCAGCAAGAGGTGAGCGAGTTCTCACGCGCGCTGAAGCTCATGGCGAAAGAGCTGCAGGTGCCGGTCATCGCCCTTTCGCAGCTGAACCGTGGCCCCGAGCAGCGGGCCGACAAGAAGCCCGCACTCTCCGACCTCCGGGAGTCGGGCTCGCTCGAGCAAGACGCCGACATGGTGATTCTGCTGCACCGCGAGAGCGCCTATGAGAAAGACAACCCGCGTGCGGGCGAGGCCGACCTCATCGTCGCCAAGCACCGCAACGGCCCGACCGCCACGGTGACGGTGGGCTTCCACGGCCACTTCTCGCGGTTCGCCGACATGCCCAGGGCCTAATTGTGCGCCGCCGCCTCTGCGGCGCACCGTGCGACTGGATGCTCGTGGTGAGGTAGTTGCCGCTACCAACGCATGAAGCGACGAGCGCGGTCGCCGCTTCAAGCCGATCCCGTTGGTGCGCCGCCGCCTCTGCTCCGATTGGTGCGCCGCCGCCGCTGGGCCCACGCCGGCTAGAGGCTCCGCGCGCCGCTCGCGGCGGGTGGAGGGGCCGGTGGGGACGGCGCACGGTGCGATTGGATGCTCGTGGTGAGGTAGTTGCCGCTACCAACGCGTGAAGCGACGAGCGCGGTCGCCGCTTCACGCCGGTTCCGCTGGCTTCGCCCCACGTTCCTGCGCCTGCTGGGAGTATGCGCTCATGCTCGAAGTGCAGCGCATGCTCCGAACGGGGGCAGATAACCGGACTGATGCGCCGGGAAAGCTCTCAGGGCGTGCGCCTTACAATGGATGGTCAGCACGAATGGAAAGAGGCCGCTTCACGTGAACGTCGAGCCGCAGCAGACGGAAGGTCGATCGCCTTACTGGGGCGTGCCGATCGCCCGCGCGATTCCGGCATTCGTGGTGGCCGCCTACCTCACGTTCACCGAGAACCACTCGTCGCAGATCGGGCTGTTCGTCTTCGGCTCGTACGCCGTGGTGGTCTCCATCTTCGTGGCTGTGCTTTCAGCCCGCTACGTCGCAGGCCGGGTGACGAGGCGGCTGTTCATCGCCCAAGGTGTGATCGGGTTCGTTCTCGGGGTGGTGGCCTTCATCTTCAACGCCGGCGGCACGCCGTTTTTTCTGTACATCGTGACGCTTTTCGCCGCGCTGACGGGCTTTCTCGAGTTGTACAGCGGGTTGCGGTCGCGTTCGTCGAAGGCCTCCGATGCCGCCCCCGACCGGCTGCCGGCCAAAGAGTGGATCGCCGTCGGCGCCTTCACCGCGCTGCTTGCGCTGGTCTTCCTCATCATTCCACTCGACGTGGTGACGGCCGTGGGCCTCTTCGGCGGCTACGCGGTGATGCTCGGCATCTACCTCGTCATCGGCGGCTTTTCGCTTCGCTGGGGCCCCAGCCCCGCATCATCCACTTCGCTGAGCCAAGAAACGACATCGTGACCGAACCCGCAGCCTCCCCCCGCCCCAGCCGCAAAGAAATTCTGAAGCCCGTCGAGCTCATCGTCATTTCGCTCATTCTGGGCCTGTTCGTTGGGCTGGCCGTACTGCTGTCGACGCGGCAGCCGTTGCTCGCCGCCGTGTTCTTCGGTGTTGCATTCATCGTCTCGCTGGTGGTCATTGCCATGTTCATGCTGACCTTCAAGCCGAATGAGGCCGAGATTCGGGATATGTCGGGCGAAGACGGGGCCGACGGCACCGGCACTCCCCGGCCATTTCTCGGGCCAGGCCCGAAAGGGCACTGAGTTTACCGAAGGGCGACCTGCCCTTCCCTGAACGGACCCCTACCGTCGGCCCTCCCGAAAAGGGCGCCCGAGCGTTCAGTCGGTGGCGCGAGCGATGTAGTCGACGAGCTGGCTCGCGAGGCCGGTGTACGTGGCGGGAGTGAGTGCGACGAGGCGCCCCTTCGCCGCAGCGCCAATGTCGAGGCCCTCGACGAAAGCGACCAGGTCGGCCTGGCTGAGCTTCTTGCCGCGAGTGAGGTCTTTGAGCAGGGCATAGGGGTCGGTGATCGAGCTGCGGCCCGCGGTGATCTCAGCACGAACGACGGTTTGAATGGCCTCGCCGAGAATCTCCCAGTTGTCGTCGAGGTCTGCCGCGAGCAGCTGGCGGTTCAGCGAGATCTGGCCCAGGCCGCCCAGGATGTTGTTGAGAGCCAACAATGAATGACCGAGCGCGACGCCGATGTTGCGCTGTGTGCTCGAGTCAGTGAGATCACGCTGCAGGCGGGAGGTGACGAGGGTCTGGCCGAGTGAGTCGAGCAGAGCGCTCGAGAGCTCGAGGTTGGCTTCGGCGTTCTCGAACCTGATTGGGTTGATCTTGTGCGGCATCGTCGACGAACCCGTGGCGCCCTCGACAGGAATCTGCGTGAAATAGCCGAGCGAAATGTAGGTCCAGATGTCGGTGCAGAGGTTGTGCAGCACCCGGTTGGCATGCGCGATCTGCGAATACAGCTCGGCCTGCCAGTCGTGCGACTCGATTTGCGTGGTGAGCGGGTTCCAGGTGAGCCCGAGCGAGGTGACGAACTCCTCAGAGACGTGCGGCCAGTCGAGTGAGTCATCGGCGGCGAGATGAGCCGCGAATGTGCCGGTGGCGCCGCTGAACTTGGCGAGGTACTCGGTACGCGAGAGCTGCGTCACGATGCGTTCGAGGCGGTAGACGAAAACCGCCAGCTCTTTGCCCATGGTGGTGGGCGTCGCGGGCTGGCCGTGGGTGCGAGCGAGCATCGCGTCGTCGCGGTAGAGCACGGCCTGGCGCCGGAGTTCTTCGATGACGTTGCGGAGGGCGGGCATCCATACCATTGTGACAGCCTCGCGAATGGTGAGAGCGTACGAGAGGTTGTTGATGTCTTCGCTGGTCGCCGCGAAGTGCGTAAGCTCGGCGACCTCGTTGAGGCCGAGCTGCGTGAGGCGGTTGCGTACGAGGTATTCGACGGCCTTCACATCGTGCCGGGTGGTCGCCTCGAGCGCGGCGAGCTCATCGATCTCGGTCTGGCCGAAAGAGGAGGCCACGTGGCGCAGGCTGCGAATCTGTTCGTCGGTCAGTCTGGACGATCCGGCGAATTCGTGATCGGTGAGGTAGATCAGCCACTCGACCTCGACCGTGACGCGGGCCCGGTTGAGGCCGGCTTCAGAGAGAAACTCGCCCAGCGCGCTGACCGCGGGGCGGTAACGGCCGTCGAGTGGGCTGAGGGGTTGGGGGGGAAGTGACATGGTCTAGGCTCCGGGGGTGGTCTCGCCGTGGCGGGCGGTGGTGGTGGGGTGCTGGTTCGGGATGCCCGTGCCGGGCTGATGCCGAAGCGCCGGTTCGAGCTGGCCGAAGAGGGCGCGGCAGCCGCTCTCGATGGTGGTGAGCACCTGGTCGAACATAGCGCTGTCGGAATAGTACGGGTCGGGCACGTCGCTGGAGCCCGCCGAGTCGGGGTCGAAACTCGCCAACAGACGAATCTTCGAGCGGTCGGCGTCGTTCTGCGCCCAGGCGCGAAGTACACGTTCATGGCTGCGGTCGAGCACCACGATCAGGTCGAGGTCGTCGAACCAGCTCGGATCGAATTGGCGGGCGCGGTGAGCTCGGCCGTTGTAACCGCGCCGGGCGAGCGACTCGACGGTACGTGGATCTGCTTTTTCGCCCACATGCCAATCGCCGGTTGCGGCCGAGGTGACGGTGATGCGGTCATCCAACCCGCCCTTGTGAACGAGGTCGCGCAGAACCACTTCGGCCATGGGTGACCGGCAGATGTTGCCGGTGCAGACCATGCTCACGTGAAAGACGCCGTCTCGTCGCAAGGGGCGGTCGTCGGGCATACCTCTATCTTCGTCTATTGAGAGGCCGCCCGTGGGGGGCAGCTCAGCGGCGCCGGCCCACGCGGAAGATCGCCTTCAGAATCGCGCCGATGATCGCGCTCAGTATGGCGAGCACCAGAGCGCCCAGAACGGCCGTCCAGAATCCGTCGACCTCGAGGCCGAAACCGAACCAGCTGGTGACCCAGCTCGCCAGCAGGAGCAGAATCGCGTTCACGATCAGGGAGATGAGGCCGAGCGTGAGAATGTACAACGGAAACGCGACAATGCGGATCGCGGTGCCGATGATGCCGTTGACGATGCCGAAGATCAGAGCGACGAACAGAAACGACACCACGATGGCGAAGCTGTTGTCGGCGTACGGCTTGAGCGTCACTCCGCTCACGATCAGCGTGGTCAACCACAGGGCGATCGCGTTGGTAATCAGCGAGACGATGAATCGGGCCATGCGATAACTATGGCAGGTGCGGCGCTTCGGGGATAGCGGCGAGAATCCCTTGACTTCGGCCGTGAGAACCTCGTGCACACGCACCCGAGCGATGCCGGTGAAATACAATGCTCAGATGAGCGCCTCTGCTACTCCCCCGATCAAGTTGCGCCCTGAGATCGTCGCGTTGCCGCCGTACCGTCAGGGCAAAGTCGTCGAGGGCGGCTTCAAGCTGTCGTCGAACGAGAACCCGTTTCCGCCGTTGCCAGGCGTTCTGGCCGCAGCGCAGTTGGCCTCAGAGACGATGCACCGTTACCCGAACGGGTTTGCGCCAGAACTGTCGGGCCGCCTTGCCGAGCGGAACGGTGTCGAGATCGAACAGATCATCGTGGGTGCCGGGTCGGTTGCGTTGCTCGCTCAGCTGGTGATCGCGGCGGCCGGCGCCGGTGACGAGGTCATCTACTCGTGGCGGTCATTCGAGGCGTATCCCTTGCTCCCGCCGATGAGCGGCGCCGTGAGTGTGCAGGTGCCCAATCGGGCCGATCATGGTCATGATCTGCCTGCCATGGCCGCCGCCATCACCGACCGCACGCGAGCGATCATCGTCTGCACTCCGAACAACCCCACCAGTACCATCGTCACGAAGACCGAGTTCGCCGATTTCATGGCACTCGTTCCGAGCGATCTGCTGGTCATTCTCGATGAGGCATATACCGAGTTCGTCACCGACCCCGAGGCGGTGAAGGGCTCAGACGTGCTCGGCCGCTACCCGAACCTCGTGGTACTTCGCACGTTCTCGAAGGCGTACGGCCTGGCAGGGTTGCGAATCGGGTACGGCATCGGGCCGGTGAGCGTCATCGACGCAGCCCGCAGTGCGAGCATTCCCCTCTCGGTCACGCTTCACGCGCAACTGGCCGCTCTCGCCTCGCTCGATGTCGAAGACGAACTACTCGAGCGCGTCGGTCGCATCGCCGAACTCCGAACGAAGATCTGGCATGGGCTCATCGAGCAGGGATGGTCGGTGCCCGAGCCTCAGGGTAATTTCGTGTGGCTCGCCACCGGCGACTTCACCAACGAGGCCGCAGCGATTCTTGTGAAAAACGGCATCATGGCCCGGCCATTTCACCCTGACGGAATCAGGGTTTCCATCGGAGAGTCAGAATCAGTGGATAAACTCCTGACTTCTACCGAAGAGATTGTTAAAAACCTCTCAAAGAAGCATGTTGCCGAGCCGATACGTTAAGAGCTGGCCCAAACACAGAAGTATGAGGTAGCCAGTGGCAGAGAATTCGCCGACGGTTCAGTTTCTCTCCATCGACGGAGAATTCGCGCCGAGCGAGGCAGCGGAAGAGTATCTCCCCTACCTGGCCGACCTGAGCGACGACGACCACCGGCAGTTCTACCGCGATATGGCGATCAGCCGCCGATTCGACGAAGAGTGCACGAATCTGCAGCGGCAGGGGCAGATGGGGCTCTGGCCGCCGAGCCACGGGCAAGAGGCTGCACAGGTGGGTTCGGCACGGGCATCCCGGCCACAAGACATACTGTTTCCCACCTATCGCGAGCACGCGGTGGGTCTGGTTCGTGGCATCGACATTCTCGGCATCGTGAAAGTCATGCGGGGAACCAGCCTTGGCGGGTGGGATGCGAACGATCCGAAAAACGGCAACTTTCGCAATTACACCCTGGTGATCGGCTCGCAGACGCTGCACGCGACGGGTTATGCCATGGGCGTGGCGTTCGACGGTCTGGTCGGCACAGGCGACCCCGACGTCGACACGGCAGTGATGGTGTACTTCGGCGACGGCTCGACGAGCCAAGGCGATGTGAGCGAATCGTTCGTGTTCGCGGCATCGAACCAGACCCCGCAGGTGTTTTTTCTGCAGAACAACCAGTGGGCGATCTCAGTGCCGGTGTCGACTCAGTCACGCATTCCTCTTTATTTACGAGCGCGAGGGTTCGGCATCCCGAGCGTTCAGATCGACGGCAACGATGTGCTCGCCAGTTACGCAGCGACCCGCAAGCACCTCGATGAGGCGCGCGCGGGTCAGGGGCCGGCCATGATCGAGGCGTTGACCTACCGCATCGGGGCGCATACCACGTCTGACGACCCGACCAGATACCAAACCCCTGAACAGCTCGCCTATTGGGTTGCTCGCGACCCGATCAAACGATTCGAGGCCTATCTGCGTGCGCAGGGCGCCGATGACGCCTTCTTCGCGCGCACCACCGAAGAGGCGAACGACTTCGCGGCCGACCTGCGGCACCGCACGTTGACACTCGAGGCCCCCCCTCTGTCGTCGATGTTCGACAACGTCTACGCTGAGCCGCACCCGCTGGTCGCGGAGCAGCATGCGTGGCTGAATGCGTATGAACTGTCTTTGCGAGAAGGTATCTGATGCCCCCGACCATCGAAGAAATGCCCATGGCGAAAGCCCTCAATGCCGGGCTTCGCGCTGCGATGGCGGCGGATGACCGTGTGCTGCTCATGGGCGAAGACATCGGTACCCTCGGTGGCGTTTTTCGCATCACCGAAGGGTTGCAAGCCGAATTCGGCATGAAACGTGTGCTCGATACGCCACTCGCCGAGTCGGGCATCATCGGAACCGCGGTGGGGCTGGCGATGCGCGGCTACCGTTCGGTCTGCGAGATTCAGTTCGACGGGTTCATCTACCCCGGGTTCGACCAGATCACGAGCCAGCTCGCAAAGCTGACGAACCGAACCGAAGGCTCCGTTCACATGCCGGTTGTCATTCGTGTGCCATACGGCGGTCACATCGGTGCGGTGGAACATCACCAAGAAAGCCCGGAAGCGTACTTCGCGCACACTGCAGGGCTGCGGGTGGTGAGCCCGAGTACCCCGAACGACGCCTATTGGATGATTCAGGAGGCCATTGCCTCAGACGACCCGGTGATGTTCTTCGAGCCGAAGAGCAGGTATTGGCCGAAGGGTCCCGTCGACTTCTCGTCGAGTGCCGTGCCGTTGCACTCGACCCGCGTGGTGCGCACCGGAACAGACGTGACGCTCATCGCTCACGGAGCGATGGTGTCGACCCTCCTTCAGGCGGCTCAGGTGGCGGCCGACGAAGGCGTCAGTGTCGAGGTGCTCGATCTGCGTTCACTCAGCCCGATCGATTTCGGGCCGATCATCTCGTCGGTCGAGAAAACCGGGCGGCTCATCGTTTGTCAAGAAGCGCCCGGCTTTGTCAGCGTGGGGTCAGAGATTGCAGCTACCGTCGCTGAGAGAGCGTTCTACTCACTGCAGTCGCCCGTTCTGCGCGTTTCAGGATTCGACACTCCGTACCCGTCGTCGAAGATAGAGACGTTCTACCTGCCAGACGCCGACCGCGTGCTTGAAGCGGTCGATCGTTCGCTGGCATACTGACGTGAATACAGCTCGGAGCTGACATGAGAGAATCGCTGTTCTTATTGCCCGACGTGGGTGAGGGTCTGACCGAGGCCGAGATCGTTTCGTGGCGGGTAGCCGCCGGCGACACCATCACCATCAACCAGGTGATCGTCGAAATCGAAACGGCGAAGTCGCTCGTCGAGTTGCCGTCGCCCTACGAAGGCGTGGTGCGCGAGATTCTGGTGGGCGAGGGCAGCACCGTCGAAGTGGGTACGCCGATCATCCGGGTATTCGGTGATGACGAAGCAGGTGAGCCCGAGAGTCTCGGCCGTGCCGCTGCGCTCGACGATGTCGAGCGAGTCGTCGCCGATGTGGCCGCGACCGTTTCACGTGAAGACGAAGAGTTGCCCGGCGCTGTGCTGGTGGGCTACGGCAGTAAGGGTCACGTCACGAGCAGGCGGCGTAGCCGACTGGTGCCGCCTCGCAACCTTGCCGCGGATGGCTCGGATGCACGGGGCCAGACGGTTGTGAACGGTGGTCATTCAGGCACTAGTGTTCCCGGTGTGCTCGGCGCGCTCGCCGGTCAGTCGACGAGCACGGGCGCCGTCGCCGCCGCACCGGAGGCTACTCGGCCGATCGGCTCCTCCTCCCCCGCGATCACGGGCCTGCCCGTCATCGCCAAACCCCCCATTCGTAAACTCGCAAAAGATCTCGATGTCAGCCTCGCTGAGGTGACGCCCACCGGTCCCATGGGTGACATCACTCGCGACGACGTCATTCGGCACGCTTCGCAGGCGAAGGTCTTTCATAACATCGAAACACCCCAATGGGCAGATGAGCGCGAGGAGCGCATTCCGGTCAAGGGCGTTCGAAAGCATATTGCGAAGTCGATGGTTACCAGCGCTTTTACCGCTCCGCACGTGAGCCTCTTCGTCGACGTGGATGCGACGCGCACCATGGAATTCGTGAAGCGGCTGAAGAACTCGGCCGACTTCGCCGGCGTGAAAGTCTCTCCTCTGCTGATCATCGCGAAGGCCATCATCTGGGCCGTTCGCCGCAACCCGATGGTGAACTCAGCCTGGACAGACAAAGAGATCATCGTTCGCAACTATGTGAACCTCGGTGTGGCGGCCGCCACGCCTCGCGGTCTCTTGGTGCCGAACGTCAAAGAGGCGCAGGCGATGACGCTGCTCGAACTCGCGTCTGCCCTGGAGTCGTTGACACTCACCGCCCGGGAGGGGCGCACGAGTCAGGCCGATATGGCTGACGGCACCATCACCATCACGAACATCGGCGTGTTCGGTATGGACACGGGAACCCCGATTCTCAACCCCGGCGAGGTGGCAATCATCGCACTCGGCACGATCAAGCAGCGCCCGTGGGTGGTCGACGGCGAGGTGCGGCCTCGTTTCGTCACGACGCTCGGGGCAAGCTTCGATCATCGAGTGGTTGATGGTGACGTCGCGAGCCGTTTTCTTGCCGACGTGGCGGCCATTGTCGAGGAGCCGGCGCTTCTGCTCGATTAGCCCGGCGGCCGCTCGGCGCTCGCGATCGCACGGTCGTAGTTGCCGAGGGTCACGACGTTATCGCTTTTGACAATCATTCTCAATAAAGCCTAAGATCGAGGAATGCCCCGCAGCCTCCGACTCTTTCGTGCGCCTCGCCTGCGCTCGCAGTCACGTCGGGCGGTGGTGGGTGTGGTTCTCTCCGGGTTCCTTGTCATGGCAGTGAGCGGTTGCGCCGTCGGTGCCGCGAGTGCGAGCAGTGAATCGGCCAGTGGCACCGGCAACGCCAGTAGCAGTAGCAGTAGCGCCGGGGGTGTCTCGAATGCTGGGTCGCCGATCACGATCGTCGCTTCGACGAGCGTTTACGGCGACATCGCGACGGCGATCGGTGCAGACACCGTGTCGGTGACGTCGATCATCGATGACCCGAACAAAGACCCGCACGACTATCAGGCCGACGGCCAGAACGCACTCTCGGTCTCGAAGGCGTCGATCGTCATCGAGAACGGCGGTGGCTACGACGATTTCATGTCGACGCTGATCACCGGCACGAAGAACTCGGGCGCCGTGGTTCTGAACGCTGCCGCTCTCTCAGGCTATGACCTCGAGCCTTCCAGCGGCTCTTTCAACGAACACCTCTGGTACGACTTCGGTACGGTCACCAAAGTCGTCGATCGGCTGGCAAGCGCGCTCACCGATCTCGCGCCCGAACACGCGGCGTTGTATCGCGCGAACGCCCTCAGCTACACCGACAGCCTGGCCTCCCTGAGCGCCGCGGAGTCAGACCTCAAGAACTCGTTCGCCGGCACGGGCGCCGCTATCACCGAACCCGTCGCCGAGTACCTGCTGAATGCCTCAGGGCTGGTCGACCAGACCCCTCTGAAATTCAGCGCGGCGGTCGAAAACGGATCCGACGTCGCTCCCGACGTGCTTGCCGCGACGATCGCACTGTTCGCCAGTCACCAGGTCGCCGTTCTCGTCTACAACTCGCAGACCAGTGACCCGCAGACCGAGGCGGTGCTCGCTGCCGCGAAGGCGGCCTCGGTGCCTGTGGTGCCGGTGACGGAATCTCTGCCCGACGGCTCAAGTTACCTGACCTGGATGGCCGGCACTCTCGCCGCCATGAAAACCGCCCTCTCACAGTGACCTTCACCTGATGCCCACGAACGAGTCTCTCTCTGACAACCTGTTGGCCGGCCAACCGGTCTTGCGTTTCACCGACGCCTCGTTGAGCTTCGGGGCGCGCACGTTGTGGAGTCACCTGAACCTGAGCGTGCGGGCGGGTGAGTTCATCGCCGTGATCGGGGCGAACGGATCGGGCAAGACGAGCATGCTGAAAGTGATTCTCGGGCAGCAGCAATTGACCAGCGGGTCGGTCGAGTTTCTGGGTTCGCCGATTGCGCGAGGTAATCAACGCATCGGCTACATACCGCAGCAGAAGCTGGCCGACGACGGTACGCCACTGCGTGCGCGCGATCTTGTCGGGCTTGGTCTGGTCGGCCACCGATTCGGTATTCCGTGGCCGTCTGCGAGGCGCCGAAAGCAGGTCGACACTCTTCTCGATTCGGTAGGTGCGACGGCGTATGGCGATGTGTCGATCTCGCACCTCTCGGGCGGTGAGCAGCAACGCCTGAGAGTCGGCCAGGCCCTGGCCGGTGATCCGGCGTTGTTGTTGTGCGATGAGCCTCTCCTTTCTCTCGATTTGAACTATCAGCGTGCGGTGAGTGAATTGATCGACGAGCAACGACGGCAGCGTGATCTCGGTGTGCTCTTCGTGACGCACGACATCAACCCGGTTCTCGGCATGGTCGATCGTGTTCTGTATCTGGCCGGTGGCCGGTTTCGCATCGGAACGCCCGACGAAGTTCTTCGTTCTGACGTGCTGAGCGAGCTGTACGGTTCGCCGGTCGATGTGATTCGCTCGCGGGGACGCGTGATCGTGGTCGGTACGCCCGATGGTGCCAACGGGCATCCTGATGGCGTACCCGCGCACCACGACGAAGAACATGACGGTCACCCAGACTCTGCCGGCGGCCCGGGGCGAGGCGGCGAGTGAGCGGAGATCTCTGGTCGCAGATTTTCAATTTCGACAACTACGGCGAACTGCTCGCACTGCTTCAGAACTCGATCATCGCCGGCGCGGTGCTGGGCGTCGTGGGCGGCTTGATCGGCGTTTTCGTGATGTCTCGTGACATGGCATTCGCCGTTCACGGCATCAGCGAGCTGTCGTTCGCCGGGGCCTCTGCCGGCCTGCTTTTCGGGGTGGGCGTTGTTGAAGGCTCGATCATCGGTTCGCTCGTGGCGGCCGCACTGATCGGCATATTGGGTGCCCGAGCGCGCGACCGGAATTCGATCATCGCGGTGCTGATGCCGTTCGGTCTGGGGCTCGGCATCTTGTGCCTATCGCTGTACCCCGGCCGCTCTGCCAACAAATTCGGGCTTCTCACCGGACAAATCGTTGCGGTCGACGACCCGAAGCTGAATTCGCTCATCGCGATTTCGATCGTCGTCGTGTTGGGTCTCGCTCTGGTATGGCGCCCGTTGATGTTCTCGAGCGTCGATTCAGATGTTGCGGCAGCGCGCGGGGTACCCACCCGCTTTCTGTCGCTGTACTTCATGCTGCTGCTGGGCCTCGCCGTGGCCGTCTCGGTGCAGATCGTCGGATCGCTCTTGGTGCTCTCCATTCTCGTCACGCCGGCCGCGGCCGCGCTTCGCCTCTCGTCGTCGCCGGTGATCGTGCCGCTACTCAGCACGATCTTCGCTGTAGTTTCACTTGTGGGGGGAATCATGCTTGCGCTCGGAGGGTCGATTCCTATCAGTCCGTATGTCACAACGATCTCCTTTCTGATCTACGTGGTGTGCCGGCTCATCGGTGGCTGGCGAAGCCGTCGAGGCAATACTGGGCGAACCGCCGAACTGGTCGGCGCGCGGAGCTAAAATTGTGGAGAAATCGAGCGAAGAGCCGATTGTGAGCGAGAGGAGGGCACTGTGAAGAGAAACACCTGGCAACGTGAAGCCGTGCGAGCAGCCCTCGATACGCAAATGGGTTTCGTGAGCGCGCAGAACTTGCACTCCGACCTGCGTGGCTCGGGTTCTCACATCGGATTGGCGACGGTCTATCGCGCGCTCAGCGACTTGGCCAACGAAGGCGAAGCCGACTCATTGCAGTCTCCTGAGGGCGAAAGCCTCTATCGGGCGTGTTCGATCGGTCACCATCATCACCTCATCTGCCGCAGTTGCGGCCTGGCCATCGAAGTCGAGGCCGACGATGTCGAAGTGTGGGCGCAGAAGGTCGCCAGCTTGCATGGGTTCAGCCAAGCCGAGCACGTTGTCGACGTGTTCGGCTATTGCTCTTCGTGCGTTCCAGCGGTGGCCGAATCATCCTGAACCCCCGCAAACTTGCGGAAGTACCGGTGCTCGCGTAGGCTTGGGCGCTGGTTGAGTGGTATCTCCACTCGCATGTGCGCAAACCCTCCCCCCTCGCTGATTCTTTTCGAAGAGTCGGCAGTTTTCGGGAGAGTTGTGCGTGCCGACAAGAGAACTTGGGTAGGGCATCCGCTCTACGGTAATTGGAGGAAAGTCATGGCCGCAGTGTGCCAGGTGACTGGAGCCGTTCCCGGCTTCGGTCACAACATTTCGCACTCGCACCGACGCACGAAGCGTCGTTTCGACCCGAATGTACAGAAGAAGACCTATTACGTTCCGTCGCTTCGACGCAACGTGAACCTGACGCTTTCGGCTAAGGGCATCAAGGTCATCGATGCTCGTGGCATCGAAGCAGTCGTCAAAGAAATCCAGGCTCGTGGGGTGAAGCTCTAATGGCAAAAGCACAAGACGTACGCCCGATCATCAAGCTGCGTTCGACGGCCGGCACCGGGTACACCTACGTGACCCGCAAGAACCGTCGTAATGACCCCGACCGCCTCGTGCTGAAGAAGTACGACCCGGTCATTCGCAAGCACGTCGATTTTAGAGAGGAGCGGTAATCACATGGCCAAGACAAGCAAAATCGCAAAGAATGAGCAGCGCAAGGTCATTGTGGCCCGCTGGGCTACCAAGCGCCTCGAACTGAAGAAGGCGCTCGTTGACATCAACGGCACCGATGAGTCTCGTGAGGCCGCCCGCGTCGGCTTGCAGAAGCTTCCTCGTGACGCTTCGCCGGTGCGTGTGCGCAACCGCGACGCCGTCGACGGCCGCCCCCGCGGTCACCTCTCGAACTTCGGAATCTCACGTGTTCGTTTTCGTGAAATGGCTCACCGTGGCGAGTTGCCGGGCATTACGAAGTCAAGCTGGTAGGTTACCCTCGGTCGCCTGACTTCGCCAGCCCTTGTTGGGAATCGGTCTGAAGTCAAGCGAAATGTGGCCCACACGGCCACGGCCGTGCTTTACTGCTTCACTGAGAACTACAAAAAATCGCTGCTCTGGCAGCAGGATGGTCCGAGGAGGACACTAAATGGCTGATAAGTCACTCAACAAGACCGAGCTCGTCGCTGCCGTCGCCGCCGCATCAGGCCAGACGCAGACCGCCGTCAACGAGGTGCTCGACTCATTGTTCGCAACTCTCGCCGACTCGGTGTCGAACGGCGTGAAGGTCACCATCCCCGGGTGGATCGCCGTTGAGCGCACGTCACGTGCCGCTCGCACCGGCCGCAACCCGCAGACTGGCGAGGCCATTCAGATCGCCGCCGGCAACTCGGTCAAGATCAGCGCCGGCAGCAAGCTCAAGGCAGCTGTCAAGTAGTTCACGTTCGAAATCTCCAAGGGGTTCTGGCTTCGGCCAGGGCCCCTTGTTTCGTGCAGGCGAGTGTTTCGCGCACAGGCGAGGCCGCACAAGTTCTCTCCACAGGATGCTCGCTTCGGCGGGCTTCTCAGGCACGCTGACGTAGGGTTGACGGGTGCCAAAAGTGATTCGCATAGTGGGGCCGGCAGCTCTGGTCGCTGTCGCCTTCATCGCGCTCATTCTGGGCCTCGAATACGGTGGGGGCGCCACGGCGTTGCTGCTCGAAGACCCGGGCCCTTTGGTACGCTTCGGTTTGCCCATCGCGACGCTGTTCGTGAACCTCAGCGCTTCGCTCACCCTCGGTGCGCTGCTACTGGCGCTCTTCGTCTTGCGCAAAGACAAACCCGAGTTCAACCGGGCGTTGGATGTTGCGGCCGCAGGTGCCGCGTTGCTCACCGTTTCGGCGGCCATCACCGGCTTCCTGAGCTTTTTGAATGTCACGGCGTCGTCGGCAAGTCTCGACTCGAAGTTCGGCCAGATTCTCGGGCAGTTTCTCTCTTCGGTGCCGCTCGGGCAGGCCTGGCTAGAAACGACCCTCATCGCCGCGGCGGTCACGGTGCTGTGCTTCGCGGTGAGAAATCTCACAGGTCTCGTCTTCGTCGGGCTGCTGGCTGTTCTGGCGCTGGTGCCGATGGCCCAGCAGGGCCACGCCGCCGGAACCGACGGGCACGACGCCGCGATCACGGCACTCTTCTTGCACTTGCTCTTCGCCGCAGTGTGGCTCGGCGGGCTGCTCACGCTGGTGCTGCTCGTGAAGCAGCTCGACAACGCGCGACTCGTCGAAGCGGTGTCGCGCTATTCCACCGTCGCGTTGGTGTGTTTCATCGTGGTGGCAGCGTCGGGCTACGTGAGCGCGGAGCTGCGCATCGGCTCGCTCGACCGCCTGCTGACGCCCTACGGAATTCTCGTGCTGGTGAAGGTCGCAGCGCTCATCGTGCTGGGTCTGATCGGCGCGATGTACCGGCGGCTGCTCATCCGCCGTCTGAAAGACGGCAGGGGGCGGGCGCTGTTCTGGCGCATCGTGGTGGCCGAGCTGGTATTCATGGGCGTCGCCTCGGGCGTCGCGGTAGCTCTGGCCCGAACGGCAACTCCGATTCCCGAAGTCTTGCCGAGCAGCCCGACACCCGCCGAGATTCTCACCGGGTCTGCTCTGCCGCCCGAGCTCACGTTCGGCAATTTCCTGACGCAATGGAACTTCGATCTGCTCTGGCTGCTCATTTGCGGGTTCGGAATCTTCTTCTACATCGCCGGCGTGGTGAGGCTTCGCCGCCGTGGTGATGCCTGGCCGATGTATCGCACCGTGTTGTGGGTGGCCGGCATGCTGTTGCTGGTCTTCGTCACCAACGGCTTCATGAACGTGTACGAGAAGTACCTCTTCAGCGTTCACATGATGGGCCACATGATTCTGGCGATGATGATTCCCATCTTGCTGGTGTCGTCGGGGCCGGTGACGCTTGCCATGCGGGCCATCAAGAAGCGCACCGACGGTACCCGCGGCGCACGGGAATGGTTATTGCTCACGGTTCACTCGAAGGTGGGCGAGTTCCTTGCGAACCCCATCGTGGCGGCCGTGCTCTTCGCAACCAGCCTTCTCACGTTCTACTACACCCCTCTCTTCCGCTGGTCGACAACCGACCACATAGGGCACGAGTGGATGATCTTCCACTTCTTGATCGTGGGATATCTCTTCGCCCAGGCACTCATCGGAGTCGATCCGGTCAAGCGCAAACTGCCCTACCCGTTCAAGTTGTTGCTGCTGCTGGCGACGATGGCGTTCCACGCGTTTTTCGGTTTGACGTTGATGACCGGTACGGGCCTGCTGTTGGCCGACTGGTACGGCTCGATGGGCCGGGCCTGGGGGGCGAGTGCGATTTCGGATCAGCAGACCGGTGGCGGCATTGCGTGGAGCATCGGCGAGATTCCGACCGTTATTCTGGCTATCGTGGTGGCCATTCAGTGGGGTAGAAGCGACACGAAAGAGTCGAAACGACTGGACCGTAATGCCGACCGCACGAACGACGCCGAATTGAACGAATACAACGCGATGTTGCAGCGCCTCGAGAAGACGAGCTCAGTCGAAAAGAAGAGCGCAGTCGAGGGGACGAACACCCTCGAAAAGAAGAGCGCAGAGGCGACACCACTCGACAAGGCACGGTGACGCGGTGGCGACGGTAGGCGGCCCGCCGCTCTCGGCCGAACAGCAGCGCGTCTTCGAGCTGATCGAGGGCACGAAGAACCACGTGTTCGTCACGGGGCGGGCGGGTACCGGAAAGTCGACTCTGCTCAACCACCTCGCGTGGAACACCGAGAAACAAGTGGTGATCTCTGCCCCGACGGGCGTGGCCGCTCTGAATGTCGGTGGGCAGACCATCCATTCGCTCTTTCGACTGCCGATCGGCGTGATTGCCGACCATGACATCGAGCAGGGCGGCGATGTGCGCAAAGTTCTGAACACGATCGACACCCTGGTGATCGACGAAGTATCGATGGTCAACGCCGACCTGATGGATGCGATCGACCGCAGCTTGCGCCAGGCTCGGCAACGCCCCCTCGAGGCCTTCGGCGGAGTGCAGATCGTGCTGTTCGGCGATCCGTACCAGCTCGCCCCGGTTCCCGGGGATTCCGACGAGCGAGCCTACTTCACCGATCACTACGCGTCGATGTGGTTCTTCGATGCGAAAGTGTGGCGGGAAGCGGTTCTGAACATCGTCGAGCTCACCGAGATTCACCGGCAGCACGATGACGACTTCAAATTCATGCTCAATGCCGTGCGGCATGGCATGGTCACCAAAGAAATAGCGGATGCCCTCAACGGCGCCGGGGCGAGAACACCGCCCACCGACGGCACCATCACGCTCGCGACGCGAAACGACTCCGTCAATCGCATCAACGCAGAGGCCCTGAAACGGCTGAAGGGCGCTGTGAAAACGGCCAAGGCCGAAGTCTCGGGCGATTTCGGCGGGCGCGCCTATCCGGCAGAAGAGAGTCTTGAGCTCAAGGCCGGCGCGCAGGTGATGTTCTTGCGCAACGACTCCGAACAGCGCTGGGTCAACGGCACCGTGGGCACGGTCACGAAGATCGCGGGTTCGGTGTGGGTCGAGGTCGACGGCGAGGTGCACGAAGTCGAGCCGGTGAGCTGGGAGAAATACAAGTATTCGTATTCGCAGACGAGCAAGCAGCTGACCAAAGACGTGATCGGTGAGTTCACGCAGTTTCCACTGCGCCTTGCGTGGGCGGTCACCATTCACAAGTCGCAGGGCAAGACCTACGACAAGGCCATCGTCGACCTGGGGTCGCGCGTGTTCAGCTCGGGCCAGACCTACGTGGCGCTCAGTCGCCTGACGTCACTGGAGGGCTTGTACCTGACGCGCCCGCTTCGGCCGGCCGACATCATCGTCGATACCGATGTGCAGCGTTTCATGCGGCGCGAGCCGGCACGGGCAACGCCCGCTGAGAGCAGCTAGTGCGCGAGGGCCGCGACGATCGCCTCAGCGAGGTCTTCGGGCCGCGAGAACTGCGGCCAGTGACCGGTTGGCAGCCACACCACGTTGAGGTCGGTCAGGCGCTGCAACTCCGCGAGAAACGGCACACCAGCGTCGGCGTAATTCTGCAACTGCTCGGGTGTGAGCGTCGACGAGATGATTGTCGACGCGATGTCGAATCGTCGGGGGTCTTCGCTGAGCGTCTGAACATCTGACGCCACTGCGCTCGGCTCGGGGATCGCATTCGCACGAAAGTCGTCGAGCAGTTCTGGCGTCAGCCCCACGAGCTCATCGGGTTCGAAGAAGTCCCAGGCAGGCAGCGGCAGATCGCCTTCGAGTTCAGGGATGTTGGGGTTGATCGCCAGCCCATCGCCGAGCGGCCCGCTGTCGACATAAATGATGCGAGAAACCCGGTCGGGTCGCTGATCTGACGCGGCGTAACTGATGGGGCCCCCGCCACTGTGCCCGACCAGAGCAACGTCACCCTCCATCTCGTCGATCGCGGCGACAACGGCCGCAACGTGATCGGCCAGACGGATGCCGGCGCGGTCGGTACTAACAGACTCGAGGCCGGGCAACGTCAGAGAGTGCGCAGTGTGCCCCGCATCGGCGAGAATCGCAGCGATGGGCGACCATGACCACGCGCCGAGCCAGAACCCGGGCACCAGCAAGACATTCATATGAATCTTCCGTTCCTTGGCGCACCAGCGGGTCGCCCGCTGTCTACGAGCGGCGCGGTCAGGCGGCGGCTGCCGCTTTCGCGGCGGCCAAATCGATGAACAGCTCCGTATTGAAACGGTACGCCACATCGACTTCGTCGATCACTCGTTCACGCTCGTCGTCACTCCAGTTCACGGCATCGAGCTGCGCGCGATAGGTCTCCTTGAATTCACGCGGGTTGGCGATGTCAGAGAACAGGTAGAATCCCACCCCGTTCGTCTCGAACCCGAACTGGCGCTGCATGAGGGTGCGGATGACCTGCCCACCCGAAAGATCGCCGAGGTATCTCGTGTAGTGGTGGGCGATGAATCCGCCGCTCCAGGTCGCACCGACTTCGTTGATGCGTTTCACATAGCGCGCGGTTGTCAGCAGCGGTTCGATTTCTTCCAGCCAGTCGTCACCGATGAGAAAGCGAAGGTCTTCGCTGATCGCCGGCAACCGAGTGAGCTTCGACGAAATGAAGGGCGCCGCGGTCGAGTCGTTCTTCATGCGTTCGGCGGCCGACTCGATGGCTTCGTAGATGAAATAGTGCTGGGCCACCAGGGAGATGTAGTCGTCTTTACAGCCTTTGCCGTTCATGAGATCGGTCATAAAACCGGCGCCCTCACTCTCGCCATGACCAGACCAGGTGCGCTCGCGAAGGGCCTGCGAGAAGGGGATGACATTCGGCATGACGACTCCTGGGTAAGCGTAGCCTAAGCTTACTCGACGCCGTGGCGAGGGGGAAGACCGAGGGCGGCAGCGGCCGATTCGTAGAGCGCGACGATCTGCTGGCGAATCTCGCCGCGAGTTTCGATGGTGCCCGCCGGCCACGGTATGACCACCTGGCGTGTTTCGTCTTCGGGCACGAGCCAGGCGCTCCATGTTCCGCCTACCGTATCGAGGTCGATCATCTCGGCACGCTCCGCCTCGAGGGCGCCGAAAGCGCGCACGATGACGAGGTTGTCTTCGGGGTGATCGTTGTTCATGTGCGAAAGGATGGCGCCGACGACGTCGGGAGAGAAAGTGGTCATGCCCTCAACGGTAGCCGGGCATCCGGTGCCGATGCGAGCGGAAACCCGTGACGATGGCAGCAATGCATGGGATGCTGGCCAGATTTCATGGCAGTCGAAAGCTGTCTTCTGCCTATGCTGTGGACATGGTTATCGTTCCTGACACCAAGAACTGGACGTGGGTTCTCGAGCGCATGTGCCCCGAGTGCGGGTTCGACTCGTCGTCGACCGCCGCAGTCGACGTGCCGCGCCTGACCCGCGAGAATGCGGCCGCCTGGCCCGCTGTGTTGGCGCGGCCGAACGTGGCCGAGCGACCGGATGCCGAAACCTGGTCGACGCTGGAGTATTCGGCGCACGTGCGCGATGTGTTCCGCATCTTTCGAACGCGGTTGGCACTGATGCTCGCCGAAGACGACCCCGCCTTCGAGAACTGGGATCAGGATGCCACGGCAATAGCCGAACGCTACAACGAGCAAGACCCCGCGGTGGTTTCGGCCGAGTTGCGAGCGGCCGGAGAGGCGTTCGCCGCGCTGCTCGAGCAGGTCGGCGACGACCAGTGGCAGCGCACGGGCCGCCGCGGCGATGGATCGGTGTTCACGATAGACACCTTGGCGCGCTACTTCATTCACGACCCCGTGCACCACTTGTACGACGTGAACCGATAGCCGGGCATCGCTTCAGGCGGCGCATCGAGCTGCGGGTTTCGGCGGGTGCGGCGGGCGACGACCCGCCGAAACCCGCAGCTGGGGGGGTGGGCTGACGCAGCCCCTCAGCCTTCGAGTTGCTCTTGCAGGAAGTACGTCGAGCGGGCGAAGGCGAGGGCGGCCGCGTTCTTGTCGAGGCGATCGAGGAGGGTCGCATTGGCGAAGAAGCTCGACGTGCCGGCGTACGTGTGCCGGCCGACTGGCGTGCCCATCTCCTTCAGGCGGCTCACGAACGCATCGGCTTCGAAGCCCGTTCCCCACTCACCGCTGTCGCTGAAATTCAGCAGCACCGGGCAGGGCACGATTCCCGGCTCGTCGTCGCCCAGGCCTCCTGCGTAGGAGACGACAGCGTCAACCGTGCCCGCCTGGGCCAGCCGAAGGGCGAGCCAGCCGCCCACTTCGAAGCCCAGCACACCCACCTTGGTACTGTGGGCCGCGATGCTCGCGTCGGGTGCCCCGTCGAAGCCGTGCCCGCGCCCCAGCTCGACCGCGTCTTCGAGCGTGGCCAGGGCGAAACCGATGTCGATGGTGCCCCGCAGCTCGTCGGCTCCCTCCGCCTCGATGGTGGCGAGCCCGTTGAACAGGTCGGGTACGACCACGTAGAAGTCGCGCTTCGCAAGGGCCTGCGCGTACGACTCGAGATACGGCAGGCGCCCGAAGCTGTCGTGCACCAGTACCACAGACGGGTTGCCGGGCGTGCCGAAGGTGAGGGGCCAGCTCGGCGAGGGAATGTTGATGAACTCAGGCACTCAGGCCGCCGTCTGACTCGATGTGCGCTCGGCGACGATAGCAGCGAGGGCATTGCCCATCGAGCGGCGCATGTACCGCAGCCAGAGTGGGCCGATGACCCGGCGCACCAGAAACGTTCGGCCGGGCAGGGGGCGGTAGCCGTAGGTCCACGTAATGCGGGTGCGGCCGGGGGTGCCGGGCGCGAACGTCCACCGCGCGGTGGCGTCTGACACGATGCGGCTGAGGATGCCCGTGAACCGCGTGATGTCGCAATCGAAGTGGCCTGCGGCATCCTGCGCAACGGCATCCTGACCCGCGGCATCCAGGGTCGTTGCGGTTCTCGACGCTGGAGCCACGGCGGTATCGTGCCGGGCATCGGCCGGGGTCGAGGCATCCCGAACCGGGGGGCGCACGTACCGCACGATCTCTTCGCGAAATGTTGCGCCGTCAGAGAGCCGCACCGTTCGCGAATCGCCCACCCGGTCGTACGATTCGCCATGATTCTCGGAGCCCGTGACCGCCGGCAGAACGCCGAGGTAACCGAGGAACAGCGTGGAGTCGTCGCGCGGAACGATTGTCTCGAAGGCGAAACGAGGTTCAGAGAAGCTCACTCCGACAACAGTGAACAGCACCAGCTTCGGTTGCATAAGCACTCTCGCAGAGGGGTAAGAACGGTTACGACAACCCTACTTTGTCGGGCGTTCAGCGGCGAGGCGCCAGAATGGGCGGCACGAGGTGCCGCCGCTGCCGCGACTGCCCGCCCGCGCGTGCCATCGAGCAGGCCGAGTCACAGGCTAAACTGAGGACTGTCGCATCCCGAGCGGCCGGCAGGCTTTCCTGCCTTCGGGAGCCGGCCAGTAAGGGCTGAAGCGTGTCGACTCCGCGCATCCGTTTCGTCGGTTCGTATACCGATATTCTGCGCACGCCAGGGGCCTGGCGGTTCGTCGCGGCCGGCTGGCTGGGCCGCATGCTTCGTTCGACGTCGGGAATCGCCACGATTCTGCTGGTCGCAGGGCAATCGGGCAGCTTCGCGCTGGCGGGGGCGGTCGCCGGCACGATCGTGCTCGGTATCGCGGCGGGCGGCCCGCTCTGGTCGAGGGCGACGGATGCCCGGGGCCAGCGCCTAGTCGTGCCGTTCAGTCTGGCGGCCACCCTGGTCGCGGCCCTCGCGCTCGTCGCAGCTGTTGTGGGTGGCGCGCCGACCTTCACGTGGTTTCTGGCAGCGTTTCTGCTCGGAGCCGCTTCGATCGACATGGGGTCTCTGGTTCGGGCGCGCTGGCGCGGGGTGGTTTCTACGCCCCAGCAGCGGCACACGTCGCTGTCGCTTGAAGCGGTGAATGACGAGTTGGTGTTCGTGGTGGGGCCACCCGTGGTGACGTTGATCGCTGCATCGGCGGGGCCGGTGGCCGGGTTCGCGACCGGCGTGGTGGTGACGGTGCTGGGTGGGCTGTGGTTGTGGAGCCAACGGGCCACCATTCCCCCGGTGCGCCGTAGCGCTGGTGCGGCGATGGTCGAGGTTGCTGCGCCTGCGGCCACCGCGTCGGTGGT
Organism: Subtercola sp.; assembly: GCA_025463745.1. GTDB lineage: Bacteria > Actinomycetota > Actinomycetes > Actinomycetales > Microbacteriaceae > Subtercola. The sequence goes on along the minus strand of JAODBB010000233.1, from coordinate 43,806 downwards.
AGCAGCGCCTGCGGTTGCTGGGCCTGTGGGTGCGGCGCTCACGGATCGCGCGTCTGCCGTGTTCGGCGACGAGCGGGCCGCACCGCCACGGCGGCGTTTTCGGCTGCCCGTGGGTGTCGCGGGGCTGCTGCCGATCTATCTCGGCGTCGGCGTCGTCTTTGCCTCGATCGACGTGGCAGCGGTGGGTGTGGCTCGGGAAGCCGGTCAGACCTGGCTGGCCGGCCTGATTCTGGCTGTGTTAGCCGTGGGCAGCGTTGTCGCGGGGTTCGCGTTCGGTCCACTGAGCGCCAATTGGGCAGCTTCGACGCGAGTGTTGGTCAGTGCGATCGCGTATGCGGTGGTTGTGCCGAGCTTGCTGCTCTTCCACAGCCCGGCGGTGCTGACCAGTCTGATTTTCGTGGCCGGGCTCGTCACCACGCCGGTGCTCATTTCCGGAACGTCGCTGATCGCGTCTCGCGTCGACGAGTCGCGGCTGACCGAGGCGCTGACCTGGCCGTCGATCGGGCTGTCGATTGGCGTGACGCTCGGCGGTGCACTCACCGGCATCGCGATCGATGGAGGCACAGCGTTCAGTGCCTTTGTGGTTTCAGCGGGTGCTGCGCTCGCGGTCGGTGTGTTCGGAATCGCTCGCACGTTGGTCGATCGGTGGGGCGCCGCTGTCATTGCCGCCGCCGCGGAGTCGCGTTCGACGCCCTGAGCTCAGGCGTTGTCACCGCCGGTGTCTTCGGCCAGCGAGGTCTGCGCCGTGCCGGCCCAGCTCCAGTCGGCGACGATGGGGATGTCTTCGCCGTGTTCGCGGGTATATGCCCGCGCGCGCATGCGAGAATCCTGCATCTCTTGTCGCAACCCCGCAGCGACGACGGCGAGCCCGGGAACACGGTCGATCACGTCCATGACCAAGTGATACCGGTCGAGGTCGTTGAGCATCACCATGTCGAACGGTGTGGTCGTGGTGCCCTCTTCCTTATATCCCCGCACGTGCATATTGTTGTGGCTGGTGCGGCGATAGGTGAGGCGGTGAATGAGCGACGGGTAGCCGTGATAGGCGAAGACCACGGGTTTGGTGGTCGTGAAGATGGTGTCGAACTCGTCGTCTGCCAGGCCATGCGGATGCTCGGTTGCCGACTGAAGGCGCATCAGGTCGATTACGTTCACGACTCTGACCTTGAGCGCGGGCAGGTGTTCGCGCAGCAGTGCGGCCGCGGCGAGCGTCTCGAGCGCGGGAACGTCGCCCGCGCAGGCCAGCACCACGTCGGGTTCTTCGCCGGCGACCTCGGTGCCCGCCCACGGCCAGATGCCGAGACCGCGGGTGCAGTGAGCGATCGCTTCCTCCATGCTGAGCCAGTTGGGAGCGGGTTGCTTGCCGGCCACGACCACGTTGATGTAGTCGACGGAACGCAGGCAATGGTCATACGTGCTGAGGAGGGTATTTGCATCCACCGGCAAGTACACGCGCACGACGTCGGCCTTCTTGTTGACCATGTGGTCGATGAAACCGGGGTCTTGGTGGCTGAATCCGTTGTGGTCTTGGCGCCACACGTGCGACGAGAGCAGGTAGTTCAGCGAGGAGATCGAGCGGCGCCACGGAATGGTGCGCGACACCTTCAGCCACTTCGCGTGCTGGTTCGCCATGGAGTCGATGATGTGGATGAACGCTTCGTAACAATTGAACAGGCCGTGCCGACCCGTGAGCAGGTAGCCCTCGAGCCAGCCTTCGCACTGGTGCTCACTCAGCACCTCCATGACGCGGCCGGCGCGGGCGAGGTGCTCGTCGATGGGCCAGATTGCAGAATTCCACTGCTTGTCGGTGGACTTGTAGACGCCCTGCAGGCGGTTCGACGCCGTTTCGTCGGGGCCGAAGATGCGAAAGTTGTCGGGATTCTCGGCGATGACATCGGCCAGCCAGTCGCCGAGCACCTTCGTGGCCGACTCTTCTGTGGCGCCGGGCGCCAGCACTTCGACGCCGTAGTCGCGAAAATCGGGCAGGTTCAGCTCGCGGCGCAGGAGGCCGCCATTGGCGAAGGGCGTTGCGCTCATGCGCAGATCGCCCTTCGGGGCCAATTCGGTGATGAAGTCGATGGGGGTGCCGTTCTCATCGAATAGCTCTTCTGGCTTGTACTTCTTCAGCCAGTCTTCGAGAATGCGCGTGTGAGCCTCGGTGTCGCGGGCGTTGGCGAGCGGCACCTGGTGGGCGCGCCAGGTGTTCTCGACGGGCAGGCCGTCGATTTCTTTCGGGCAGGTCCAGCCCTTCGGAGTGCGCAAGATGATCATGGGCCAGCGGGCTGTGCCGACCAGGCTTCCGTCGGCGGCCTGACGCTTGATCTCGGCGATCTCGTTCAGCACTTCGTCGAGCGTCTCGGCCATGCGTTGGTGCACGAGCAGCGGGTCTTCGTCGTCGAAACCGCCCGAGACGATGTGCGGGTTGTGCCCATAGCCGCGCATCAGGTCGAGCAGCTCATCATCGGGGATGCGCGCCAGAACGGTGGGGTTCGCGATCTTGTAACCGTTGAGGTGCAAGATCGGCAGAACGACGCCGTCTTGTGCGGCATCCAGAAACTTGTTCGAGTGCCAACTCGTGGCGAGCGGCCCGGTTTCTGCCTCACCATCGCCGACGACGCAGGCGACCAGCAGATTCGGGTTGTCGAACGCGGCACCGTAGGCGTGGCTGAGCGAGTAGCCCAGCTCGCCGCCCTCATGAATGGAGCCCGGAGTCTCGGGGGAATCGTGGCTCGGGATGCCGCCGGGAAACGAGAACTGCCGAAAGAGGCGGCGCAGGCCCTCTTCGTTCTGGCCGATGGGGGAGTAGACCTCGGAGTACGTGCCGTCGAGGTAGGCGTTCGCCACCATGCCTGGGCCTCCGTGGCCCGGGCCGGTTACGTAGAGCGTGGCCTGCTCGCGCTGCTGGATGATGCGGTTCAGGTGTGCGTAGATGAAATTCAGGCCCGGAGTGGTGCCCCAGTGCCCGAGCAGCCGGGGCTTGATATCGTCGCGACTGAGAGGCGATTTCAGCAGCGGGTTGTCGAGCAGGTAGATCTGACCGATGGAGAGATAGTTGGCGGCGCGCCACCAGGCGTTCACGCGCTGCAGCTCCTCGCCTTGGAGCCGTTCGGGTTCGCGGGTCGGCCAGGGCGAACCCACGGTGGCTGTTGTTGCGGCTGGATCTGTCATGGCTGAACCCTCCTGGCGGCGGCGAACTATCACCACCTCCCGGCCCAGCCTAGGCACCTCGGTTGCCTGCCACTAGGCCCCCTTCGGCGGCGCCCTGACGAACAGCCGCTGAACGCGAGGGCGTCAGACGGTGGCTGGCCTCAGAAGACGCGCGTGAAGGGCAGCGGCTTGCGCATTCGGATGAGCAGCAGAAGTGGGAACAGGATGTACGGGCCGTTGTAGAGCAGAAAGATGCCGGGATTCGGAGTGCGCTCGCCGACCGGCCCGAAGAACTCCACCCCGAAGATGGGGATGCCCGTCAGCGAAATGATCATGGTGGCGTAGATGACGCTGTAGAGCTGAATCCAGTTGAACCCCTTGACCAGCGAAATGATCAGCAGAATGTAGAAGCCCACGTAGACGAACGCCGAAGTGCCGCTGATGAAGCGCAGCCACAACGGGTGCGACTGGTACAGCGGGTCGAAGTTCGAGGAGTAGGTGTAGTTCCACTGCACCAGCAGGTTGGAGGAGTTGGCGACCTGGTCGAGCCCCAGCCCCTCGACCGAGTCGCTGATGATGCACGTGATGATGAACAACCCGAAGATCACGATGAAGGCGATATCGTACGGGCGCTTCCTCAGCGGCAGATTGATGGGCTTGACGGAGTTCTCGATGGCGGTCACGCAAGACACGTTAGCGAGCGCGGGGCGTGCAGCACGACATTTCGCGCCCGCGCCGCGTCGGTCGCTCAGGCGGCCGTGAGGGCAGAGAGCTCAGAAAGCGTCGGCGCGTCAACGAGCGCTCGGGCCTGAAAGAGATGATTCGCAGCAACAAGCGCGAGATGATCGGTGCTGACAGCTAACGGATGTCACAAAGTGATGTTGTTCGAACCATCTAGCCACAGCGACCCACGAATAGACGGCCCAGCCGTCGGTCGACGGTGAAGCTGGAAATCCGCCCGGCCCACGTTTGCCGGCCGCCAAGAGTCGCAATGACTCGTATGACCTGCCCACTCGGGCTGCGATCGTTCTCAGCGAAAGGAGGTCTTCGTCGCGAACGCCGACAATAGCGAAGCCAGCACGCTGAGCATCATCCGCGATACTCACCACGGCCCTCGGGAGCGACTCAGCTTGACGGGAGACCATCAAGAAGCCTTGGCCGTTCTCAACTCCGGGTGTGGTGTCATCAAGGCCGGCTTCGTAGAGTCGTTTGTAATCGTCGTCGTCGAGCGAACGATCAAGGAGCACAGTGAACTCGTAAAGCTGCATTTCAGCAACAGATGTATTCCGTCTCTTCTCTTGCGTGATGCGACCGACCGACAGCAGAAGGAATGTGTCGAGAGGCCTCGAACATATGTTCGAATGTGTGTAGCGTGGAGGTATGGAACTCGTGTATCAGACCTCACTGTTCGACGAGCCGGGTGCAGAGCCCGAGCTCGAGCCGCTCGGCGATGCCGTTGAGCGAGTAGAGCTCGGCCAGGGGGCGTGGCTCGACGTGAGGCCGGGATGGGTCACGAACTCGGATGAGCTCTTCGAGCGCATGGCACAACACGTGCCGTGGAAGGCTGACAAGCGCGAGATGTACGACCGGATTGTGGCTGTGCCGCGGTTGGTGTCGTGGTTCGGGCCCGAGCAGGCCCTTCCGGATGCGGTGCTCGAGCGCGCCCAGTTCGACCTCAATGAGCACTACGGGCGGCCGAAAGACCAGGTCTTCGAGACCGCTGGGCTCTGTTTTTATCGAACGGGCGACGACAGCGTGGCGTGGCACGGCGATCGGGTGGGCCGGCTGATCAACCGAGACACGATGGTGGCGATCGTCTCGGTGGGCGCCGAGCGAACGCTGTCGTTACGACCCAAGGGAGGCGGCGAGGTTCGCCGGTTCGCGGTGGGCCACGGTGACCTGGTGGTGATGGGCGGCAGCTGTCAGCGCACGCACGAGCACGCGATTCTGAAGACCAAGCAGGCCGTCGGCCCGCGCATCAGCATCCAGTTTCGCCCGTACTGGAAGCGGCTGGGCGCGTAGCCGACCAAGATCTCCCGTTTGCCACACCGCGCAGAGTGGCGGGCCTTGCCGAGCGTCCGCCCCGTCCGCGGGGTGGCAGTGCTTCTGGTCGACAGTGGCCCGCTACGCCTCGGGGATGTCACTACGGTGCTGCCTCGTCGCCTTCGGTGTCGAGCAGGTCGGAGGCCTGTAGGAGGCAGACACCCCGGGTGTGGCTGAGCAACTGGGCACGAAGGCGGATGCCGCGCCGCGCACAGGTGGTTGCGATGGTCTGCGCCCACCGTGCATCCGCCTGGTTCAGGGCACCACGGCCCGGCCGCTCCCACACAGCAACGAGTTGAGTGGCGCCGCGGTCGGCCATAAGACCTGCGCAGAAGGCGAGGAGGGTGTCGACGTGAGTCTCGCTGGGCTCGAGTGGAAGGTCGTCGCACGGCAGGGCGATGGGCACTTGCAAGTCAGAAGAAGTGAGCAGTAAGAACCAGAGTTGGTGTCGGCACGCGGTGCCGACCGTGCACATGACACGCTCTTCGATCTGCTGATCTGAAGTGAGTGGCTGGCCGAGCAGCGGATGGTGCTCGTGCTGCGAGGCATGCTCGAGCTGGGCCGCGCGTTCGTGCTCGGCGGCCTGTTCGTGCGGCACCGCACGTTCGTCTTCGGTGGGGCGTTCGAGCGAGGAAGCCCGCCCGTCAGCGGCTGCGGGTTCACGCCCGGATGAGTGTTCGACGAGGGTTGGGTGTTCGGCGGTGAGAGTTGTCATGCCACGATCATCGGCGCGGGCATCCACCGCCGACTGCCCCCGGCACAGAAACTGTGCACGGGGCGGCGGATCACGCGATTGTGGAGGAGAAGTGCTTATGCGGCGTTCTGCTCGGAGACGGCAGCCGCAGCGGCGCTGACGACCTCGGCGAGCTGGGCCGACACCTCAGCGAGCCGACGCCTCCCGCAATCGCGCCTTCTTGGCCAGTACCGCCCGAATGGTGTCGAGCCGATCGGATTGCAGCGCGTGGCCGGCGCCGCAGACTCAGAGCGCCTTACGCATCTCCATCTCGCGCTGGTGCGGGTTGAGAATGTAAGGGAACAGCCGCCCAGTGGCCACGTATCCGCGACGCTCGTACGCCGTGATCGCACGAGTGTTCTGGGAGTGCACACGGAGGGTCAGGGCATCCGACTCGGTGCGTGCCCACTCTTCGATGCCGGCCATCAGGGCGTCGGTCACACCGCGTGCGGCCCCGCGGTAGTCGGGTGAGACGTAGACGCCCACGAGCATGGGGCCCGATGTGCGGTCGACGTAGCCGCCCATCGTGCCCACCCACCGCTCATCGGCCGACTCGATCGCGGCCAGGTTGGCTCCGGATCCGGCCGTTCCGCGGCGCCCGCGCTCACGCCAGTAGCTCTCGCCGAGAGCACGAGCAGACTCGAGCGTGTCACCGAAGGCCATGGGCGTGTCGGCGAGCATCTCGAGGCGCAGCGCGCGCACGTCGAGCCAGTCGTCTTCGGTAGTGGGGCGGATGATGATGCCTGACAGACTCACCATTCGAGCCTAGGGTGTGTCCCCTCAATCTGCACCGGCTGCACGATGGGTCTCGTGGCGTTCGGTGGCGCGCACCGGTTGGTAGAAGAATTGCCGGTGTGAGTATTTCGATAGAACCGGCCGACTGGAACGACCCCGATGGCCACGGCCTGCGAAAGGCCCAGCGCGACGAACTCGACAATAGGTACGGTGCAGACACCGAACCGGGCACCAAACCGACGGCCGGCGACATCGAAGTCTTTCTGATCGCCCGCTCGGCCGAGGGAGACGCGCTGGGCTGTGGTGCCCTTCGTCTCTTGGGTGACGGCGTTGCCGAAATCAAGCGGATGTTCGTTACCCCGGCGGCCCGCGGCACCGGCGTTTCGACGCAACTCTTGCGCGCCCTCGAAGGCGAAGCCCGCGCACGGGGCCTCACCCTGCTGCGGCTCGAAACCGGCCCGGCCCAGCCCGACGCCGTGCGCTTTTATGAGCGGGAGCACTATCTGCCGATTCCGTGCTTCGGTTATTACGCCGATTCTGCCGGTTCGCTCTGCTTCGAGCGGGCGCTGGAGTAGGGGCGCTCGGCGAGCCGGAAATCTCGACTGGCGCCGAGCGGCCCCCATCGAGTAATGTAGACGGCGTACACATCGACTTCAGGGGATGGTTGTCGGTGCCTATCGCTAGCGTGAGCAAACGCGAAGAATTCACCGTCACAACGGAATAAACCAGTCGTTGCGCCGCTTTTACGATTCGCCCGCACTTTCTCACCTGAAGACTTTTCACACCACTACTGCTTGCAACGACAGGAGCCCGGGTGTCTGACAACACACTGCCCGACGTACGAACCGATTCCGCCCATCTCTCCTCCACGCAGTTCGCGACGGAGGCGCCGACCGAAGTGTTCGTCGACACTGCCCCTGGCTCTCGCGGCTCGTCGACGAGCGCTGCCGACGCCGTAGAAGAAACCCGTCTCGACGCCCGCAACCGCTTGGTGATCGGCATCCTGCTGGTCAGCACGTTCATCGTCATTTTGAACGAGACCATCATGAGCGTGGCTCTGCCGAAGCTCATGGTGAGCCTCGACATTCCGGCTGAGCAGGCGCAGTGGGTCACCACCGCGTTCATGCTCACGATGGCCGTCGTGATTCCCATCACCGGTTACCTGCTGCAGCGCTTCAATACGAAGCCCGTCTACATCGCCGCGATGTCGTTCTTCAGCCTCGGCACCTTGCTCGCCGCGACCGCTCCCGGGTTCGACATGCTCATCGTCGGGCGCGTGATTCAGGCCTGCGGCACGGCCATCATGTTCCCGCTTCTCATCACGACGGTGATGACGCTGGTTCCGCCGGCGTCGCGCGGCCGCACCATGGGCAACATCTCGATCGTCATCTCGGTCGCCCCGGCCATCGGCCCCACGATCGCCGGGCTCATTCTGAGCGTGCTCGACTGGCGCTGGATGTTCTGGCTCGTGCTGCCGATCGCCCTCGTCGCGCTCGTCATCGGGGCCATGCGCATCCCGAACGTGACCACCCCGCGTAAGGCGCCGTTCGACGTGCTCTCGGTCATCCTCTCGGCCTTCGGTTTCGGCGGGCTGGTGTACGGCCTGACCACGATCGGTGGCGGCGGTGTGCCGGTGGGCTGGATGCCCAGCTGGGGCCCGCTCGTGATCGGTGGCGTCGCGCTGGCTCTCTTCATACTTCGCCAGGTGCAGTTGCAGCGCGGTGATCGAGCGCTGCTCGACCTGCGTACGTTCCTCTCGAAGAACTTCACGCTGTCGATCATCATGTTCGCGATCAGCATGATGGCGCTGTTCGGCACCCTCATTCTGCTGCCGATCTACCTGCAGAACGTGTTGGGGCTCACCACGTTGTCAACCGGTCTGCTGCTGCTCCCGGGTGGTCTGGTGATGGGCGCTCTCGCGCCGGTCGTGGGCCGAATCTACGACAAGCGCGGGCCGGGCGTGTTGCTCATTCCGGGTTCATTCATCGTGAGTGCCGCTCTCTGGAGCCTCACCATGGTGACCGATACCACGCCGGTATGGATGGTCTTGATCGTGCACATCGTGCTCAGTGTCGGCTTGGCGCTGCTCTTCACGCCGCTCTTCACGTCGAGCCTCGGTTCGTTGAAGCCCGCTCTCTACTCCCATGGCTCGGCGGTCGTGGGCACGATTCAGCAAGTCGCCGGAGCAGCAGGCACCGCGCTGTTCGTGACGATCATGTCGACGCGGGCGACCACGCTCATCGCAACCGGAGACAATCCGCTGCTGGCTCAGACGGATGGCATTCGGGCGGCCTTCCTGGTGGGCGCGATCATCTCGATCGGGGCCATTGTGGTGTCGTTCTTCGTGCGCAAGCCGGCCGACGCCCCGGACGGGGCGCCCGTCGGGCATTGACCCTCTCCGCCGGTCGATGCCCCGGCTGCCCCGCGTTTCGGTGAAGCGCGGGTCTGAGGTCTCGCTCAGCGAGCCAGGGCCGCTCCGCGGTCGGGGCGGAAGGTCAAGAACCGGCGCAACGTGCTGATGGGGTCGTCGGTTCGTGCCGCGGCTCTCATGATGAGGCCGGCCTCTTCGTCATCGAGCTGATCGCTGAGAACCGGGCCGGCGACTTGTTCGCCCGAATCAGTGAGAACGGTGAGGATGACCAGCCGTAGCCCCCGTTCGTGGGCCGCTCGCGAGAGGTAACCGATGAGCGTGCCCGAGCCCAAGACCGAACCGACCGGCGGCGGTGCGACGGCCGTGGGCCTGCCGGGTGCGGCCGCGATGTCGACGGTTCGCCCCCGGTGATTGTGAAACTCGAAAACCCGCGAATCCGCGTCGTAACTGACTGCGATCGATTTCATGACTACCCCTTTGGAAAATACCCCCCAAATGGGAGACACGAAAAGGTGCGTTTCATTACGGCAGACGCGTGAATTCGTCGAATTGGGTGAGATTCGTTGAAAGGTCTGGCGCGGGGCAGGGCCCGAGTCACGCCCGGTCCAGGGTGAAATCGGTGATGAGCTGGGCGAGATCATCCGGAGCGCTCAGCGCAGAGAGGTGACCGCCGTCGACGACCGCCGGCTCGATGGCGAGGCGTTCGCGACTGAGCTTCTGCATGAAGGCTAACGGAAAGAGCCGGTCGCGCAGCCCGGTGATGACCTTCACGTTCGTGGCCGGCCAGCTGGTCGCAACCCATGGCGCCGCGAAGATGCCATCACTCTGCGGCTTCTCCCCCCGCTCCATGGCGGTTGCGACGACATCAGGAGGCACGTCGTGAAAGAAGGTCTCGATCACGTCGAATGGCGCGTGAGGATCGCGACCTTCGCTCACGGCATAGGCCGCAGCGGCGGCACCTTGACCCGTGTTCGCCCACCAGTCGCCGGCGGTTTCGCCCAGCGCCGGAATCATCGCGTTGACGAAGATCAGCAGGCGGACGTTGAGGCGTTCGCACACGCGTACGGCGGTGAATCCGGCGAGGGATTGCGCCACGACGACGAGGTCGTCGTCAACGGCGCTGGCCTCGGTTGCATCTGAGCTCGACGCGTCGGCTGGGTCGGGTGCGCTGCCCGTGCTTGCCTCGCGGAGAGCCTCGACGGCGCGAACCACGACGTCGGCATAGTCATCGAACGTCGCCGTCTCGTCGCTGGCGGGCAGGTCGGGCGCGAGCACCGCGAATCCGTGTGCTTCGAGCAGCGGCACGACGCGGTACCAGAACCAGCTGTCGCCGCCGGCGCCCGGAATGAGCACGATCGCCGTCATGCGTTCCACCGTACCGCTCGCCTCACAGAAGAGCGAGAGTCGGTGAGGCGAGCTACGCGAAGATGCGGAAGTTCGACGAGATTCGGTTGACTGGCATGAAGAGCGCCAAGATCGGGATGAGCATGCGCAGCGTGTACGTGAGCACCAGAATCTGGCCGAAGTCGCCGATGGCGAAAAGCAGAATGCCCACGACGCCGAAAAGCAGGGCGCGAACGGCAGTGCGGGCGAAGTCGATGAACAGCATCGCGAAGCCCACCGAGGCGAGCACCAGACCGGTGTCGACCACAAATGCGCCGGCCTGCGGGTCGGTCACGAGGTGGGCGATGCTCCACAACACGATGGCGACGACCCAGAGGATCACAAACGTCAGGCCGGCGAGCGGTTTAGGCAACGGCCTGCCCGGCGCCCTGTCGACAATGTTGTTGGCCATCGCTTTCGACTCCTCAGGTCTCGCGTGTGTCACGTACCTCACAAGCCTAGAGCCTGCCGGGTTCGTCGTGACACAACCCGCTACCGTTCGGCACCGCCATTCTGATCGTCGTCGGCGTGGGTTTGATCGGGCACGGGCTGTCGCAGCGGGCCCGGGTGGGCTGGGTGGGAAGCGTTGGACGAAGAGCCCATGCGATACCTTTCAAAGGGGAGAAAGGTGGCGGTTCATGCGGATTCTGGTGGTCGGTGCAGGCGCGGTCGGCGGCTTTTTCGGCGCGAAGCTCGCGCAGGCGGGTCGTGATGTGACGTTTCTCGTGCGGGAGCAGCGGGCCGAGAGCATTCGCGCCGACGGCCTGCGTATTCGGCCGCTGAAGGGTGATGAATTCGCGATAGTCGCGCGCACGGTGACCGCCCGGCAGCTCGCTGACGGCAGTGCGGCAAGCAGAGACGCCGACAGCCCAGCCACCACCGATGCCGGTCCGTTCGACCTCGTGCTGCTGTCGGTGAAGTCGTACGCCCTCGAGCAGACCCTCGATGACCTGGCTCCTGCGATCGGGCCGGGCACGGTCATCCTGCCCCTGCTGAACGGCATGCGTCACATCGACATTCTGCGCGAATGTTTCGGGCCAGGGCACGTGATCGGCGGGCTCTGCCTCGTCGCGGTGCAGCTCGACGATGACGGCGCCATTCGCCAGGTGGGGCCGGGCGGCGTCATTTCGTATGGCGAGTTCGACGGTTCGGTGAGCGAGCGGATGCTCGGCGTCGACGCCGCTCTCGCCGACGCCGGCTTCACGACCACCCTCTCGACAACCATCGAGCATGACATGTGGGAGAAGTGGATGCTGCTCGCCGCCGGGGGCGCCCTCACGACTCTGCTCCGAGGAGCAGTCGGCCCCATCGTTGCGGCGCCGGGCGGAACCGCCGCGGCCACGGCGATCGTCGACGAAACGTTCGCCGTCGCCACTGCCGCGGGCTTCGGGCCTCGCGACGAGGCGCGCACCCGCATCGTGAAGACCCTCACCGAGACCGGATCGCGCTTCACCACCTCGATGTATCGCGACCTCGTACAGGGCCGAGACGTCGAGGCCGACCAGGTCGTCGGCGACCTCGCCCGCCGTGGTCGCGAGACGGCAGTGGATGTCACGTGGCTCGAGCTCGCCTACACGAACTTGTACGTCTACCGGGAGTCACTCGGTGCTGTCTGACGCAGACGCAGACGCAGCATCCAGTACCGGCGCTACAGTCGGCGCTACAGTCGGCGCGACGCCCGGCGCACCAGCCGCCGGCGCGCCGGCCGGTGCATCCGCAACCCGAACCGGCGGCCGCGGGCGCCTCCTGCGAACCCGACGTCGCGGGCCGCGCGGCCTCGGCCTCAACCTCTTCGCCATTCCGCTCGGGCTGAGCGGTCTCGGCGGCGCCTGGTCGGCGGCGGCCACCCTGATCGGCGCGCCCGGGTGGCCGGAAGAGATACTCTTCGCGGTCGCGGCTGTCATCTGGGCGGTCTTCAGCGTGGTCTACATTCTGCAGGGCATCGTTCGGGAGGGCAGTTTTCGCGCCGACCTGAGGCACCCGGGAATCGGGCCGTTCGCGTCGTACATTCCCGTGGTGGGCATCGTTCTCGCGGCGCACTACGGCCAGTACGTGCCGGCCGCTGCGCCGTGGATCATGGCATTACTCGTCGCCGCCCTCGGCATCGTCGCCGCGCAGCTCTTCGCGCACTGGATCATCGGCGAACTGAACATCGACTCGCTGCATCCGGGCTATTTTCTGCCCGTGGTGGCCGGCGCGTTCATCGCGAGCATCGGTCTTAGCAGCGTGGGAGCCCACGAGGCGGCGGTCGCGGCGTTCGGCGTCGGCGTGTTCTTCTGGCTCGTCGTCGGCACCATCGTCACCGGGCGTCTGATGACGCGCAGTCAGCTGCCGGATGCTGTTAAACCGACGCTTGCCGTGTTGCTGGCGCCACCCGCTACCGGAGGAATCGCCTGGTTCATCGCTTCGGGCGGACAGCCAGGCATGATCGAGTTCGCGTTCGCCGGAGTCGTGGTGATCATGCTGCTCGTGCAGTTCTTGCTGCTGCCCGAGTACCGGCGTATTCCGTTCAGCCTGGCGTTCTGGGCCTTTACGTTCCCTATCGCCTCCACCGCCAACTTCGCCGTGCGGTGGTTCCAGGCGTCGCCGTTCGATGGGTGGATGGCCGTGTCGTGGGTGGTTCTCGGGCTGGCGACGGCGATCATTCTGGCCATCGCCGCCGCATCCATTCGATTCGCGCTGAAGGCCCGCCGCTAAGCTGGCGTCACGCGCCGCCGTGGCGCAGAAAGTGGTGACCACGTGGACCCGATTACCGCCTCCGTTTTCAGCATCATCTTCTTCATCATCTTCATCGCCACCGTCGTCTCGATCGCCCGAAACCCGAACCACGGCTTCTTCGGCAAGTTGGTCTGGATGCTCGTGGCCTTCTTTCTCAGCCTCCTCGGCACCATTCTCTGGCTCGTCTTCGGCCGTGGTCGCGTCAACCGCTGATCGCTCGCCCTCTTTCCGAGCATTTCTCGTGCTATTCTGGCTAGGTAATCTAGCCAGAAAGGATGACCATGCGATCGGTCAATGTGCTCGACGCCCGCAATAGTCTCTCCAAACTTGTCACTGCTGCGAGTGAGGGCGAAGACATCGTCATCTCGAAGAGAGGCCGACCCCTGGTTCGCCTCGTGCCGGTAGCCGACGAATCCAGTCGTTTTACCGGCGAGCAAGCGGCACGCTGGTTGACCACCCACCCGGCGCCCGCGTATTCGTCGAGATCGACTGATGAGCTCGATGCGCAGATCGCCGAAGAGCGAGCCGCATGGGAGTGACGTATCTCGATTCCTGTGTCGTCATCTATGCCGTCGAAGACGAAGGCTCACACGGGGCGGCGGTTCGGCAACGGCTGGCGTCTGCGGGCGGTCAAATCTTCGTCATCAGCCCACTGGTCAAGATGGAGTGCCTTGTCGGGCCCTTGCGGGCTGACGACCTCGCGCTGCACGATCACTATCTCGAAGCGTTCGAGCAATTCGGCGTCGTCGATATCGGTTCTGCGCAATACCTTCGCGCCGCCGAACTCCGCGCTCGTCATCGACTCTCTGCTCCTGACGCGCTCCATCTGGCGACGGCACAGGCCAACCATTGCGACGAACTCTGGACCAACGATGCGCGCCTCGCGGCCGTTTCGCGCGGGCTCGCTGTTGACGTGATTTCCGAAGTGGAGTGACGAGGGCGCACGTCGGTTGTTCAGTAGCGCCGACGTAAGGCGTGGTCGTAGGAGGGGCGCGTTAGGGCGATTGGTTGCGAGATGAGCGCCGGGCGAGCATCCGGGGCGCGACCCAGACGAGCGCGATCGTGCCGATGACGGCGCGCACGGCCGCGAAAACGAGAACCCACCAGCCCACGCCGCGACCGCTGGCAAGCAGTGCCACCCCGATGAGCGCCAGCGCCACATCGGCCGCATAGGGCACTTTCAGCCAGAACATCAGCCGCTTGGTGGGGTCCATTTCTCCATCTTCCGCCCGCTGTGCCACGAAGTGAGCCGTTGTGGGCGAGATTCGTACTAGCATCCGCATGGGTACAGTTCGCCGATAGAGAGAGCACCGCATGAGCAACTCCGACATTCCAGCAGCACCATCGGGCTCTGCGCCCCAAGGTTGGTATGCCGACGGGTCGAGCCCGAGCATCCAGCGCTGGTGGGATGGCGAGCGCTGGACAGACCACGTGTACGACATGGCCACGTCGGTCTACTCCGCGCCGCCCGACTTCTCTTCGCCTGTCGGTGGCGCCCGGCCTGGCGCGGTTCAGCCGAAGAATGTGGCCTACAACCCGTTCGTCTGGGTCGTTGCGCTGCTGCCCGTGCTGTCGATCATCGGCATACTCAGCTGGAACATGACGCCGTTCTTCACGGCGATCTTCGTCGCGTCGAGCACTCGCCTCGGCAACGCGGCCATCTACTCCAGCCTCGGCGCCGGATATTTCGTGCTCGTCGTCATCGGCTGGGTCGTCTATATCGGCACGGTGGTGTTCGCCTACCTCGACTACCGCCGCCTCGGCCGCCAAGGCCTGGCCCGTCGGTTCCATTGGGCGTGGAGCTTTCTCTACGGCATCACCTACGTCATCGGCCGAACCGTGGTGGTGCGCTCGCAGCTGAAGCACGGCATGCGCGTGCTGTGGGTCTACGCGGGCCTGCTCATTCTGTCTGCGCTCGTTTCGATCATCAAGGTGAGCGTCGCGCTCGCGGCGGTGGCGCCGTTGATAACGCCCTACACGTACCGGTAGGGCGTTCGCCTAGTCTGCGTTGCGCTGGTCGGCGCCCGGAGCGCGCGTCGTCGCGAGGTTGTCGGGGTTCGGGTACCAGCCGGGTCGAGGAGGCATGCTCATGTAGTCATTCTGCCGCAGACGCTACGCCCAGCCGAGCCGCCCGCAGCGCGAGGTAGCGCTGTTCGGCGGTGCTCGCCGTGCCCGCGATCGCGCGGCGGTAGCATTCGCGCGCACCGTCGGTGTCGCCGGCGAGCTCGAGCAGATGGCCCCGCACCACGTCGAACCGATGCGTCTGCTGCATCGCCGGGTCGTCGGCGATCATCGCGAGCTCGGCCAGCCCGGCGCGCGGCCCGTGAACCATCGCCACCGCAACCGACTTGTTGAGCGTCACGACCGCGCTCGGCGTCACTCGTTCGAGTACCGAGTAGAGGGCGAGAATCTGCGTCCAGTCGGTGGATGCTGCGTCTGGCGCCTCATCGTGCACCGCAGCGATTGCGGCCTGCAGTTGGTATGGCCCGATGCTCGCCGAGCCGAGTGTTCGAGTCAGAAGTGCTGTGCCTTCGGCGATGAAGTCGCGCCGCCACAGGGTGCGGTCTTGGTCGGCGAGGGCCACGAGCATCCCGTCGGCCTGTTGACTGGCGGGTCGGCGCGCATCGGTGAGCAGCATGAGTGCGAGCAGGCCGCTGACTTCGCCGTTCGCGGGCAGCGCCGCGTGCACAAGGCGGGCGAGACGGATGGCCTCGGCGGTGAGGTCGGCGCCCGATTCGGAGGCACCCCGCTCGCCGAGGCGTCCGCGTGGACGCGAACCGGGGGTGTAGCCCTCGTTGAAGATGAGGTAGAGCACTTGCAGCACGACCACGAGGCGCTCGCCGCGTTCGTGCTCGGGCGGCAGAACGAAGACAGGGCCGTCGCTCTGCCGTTGCGCTGCTCGAATCTGCGCCTTCGCCCGGCTGATGCGCTGCGCCATGGTCGACTCGGGCACCAGAAAAGCGCGCGCGATTTCGGCCGTGGTGAGTCCGCCGACCGCACGCAGGGTGAGGGCCAATTGCGACGGAGAAGAAAGCGCGGGGTGGCAGCACAAGAAAAGCAGGGTGAGCGAGTCGTCCGCATCGGAGTTGCTCAGATCGCCGCTGCTCGTGTCCAGGGTGCCGCCTGTGCCGCGGGCGAGGCCGGCGCCGATCATCGGGCGCCGACGAGTGCTGCGCTGGCGCTGGCGTCGTCGTAGCTCGCGGCGGGGTCGGGCGCAGACGTAGGGTTCGCGGCATCCAGCGACAAGGCGGCCTCGCGTTCGCGCCGAGCGCCGTCGCTCCTGAACTCGTCGATGAGACGCCTCGAGGCCACGGTGACGAGCCAGGCTTTCGGATGCTCGGGCACCCCACTCGCGGCCCACTGTGTCGAGGCGGCGATCAGTGCTTCCTGCGTCGCATCCTCGGCCGCCGCCCAATTGCCGTACCGCCGGGTGAGCACACCGACGACCTGTGGTGCGAGCTCACGCAGCAGATCGACGATCGTCGTGCCGGAGGTAGCGGAGGTAGCGGAGGTAGCGGAGGTAGCGGCAGCGGCGGGGGAGCCGATCGCCAGCTCCCCGTCGCCTACCCGCTCGAGCGCCTCCTCCTCCATCAGACCTCTGGCGGCCCGGCCGGAACGGGGCGCAGCTCGACCACGCCCGAATACACGGCGATCTGCGCGCAGATCTCGATGGCACGGGCTTCGCTCTCGACGTCGACGATCCAGAAGCCGATGAGCGACTCCTTCGCTTCGGCGAAGGGGCCGTCGGTGGCGACCGGCTGGCCGTTTTCGAGGCGGATGGTCTTGGCCAGGGCTCCGTCGCTGAGGCCTTCGGCGAAAACGAGCTCACCCGTTTCGCGCAGCCCCTCGTCGAGGCCGACCATGAAATGGATCATCTCGGTGATCCATTCGGGTGATTGCACCTGGGTCATTTCGCCGGCGCTGCCGAACATCGCGATCATGTACTTCATCACTCACTCCTTCAAGCGTTGTGTTGTGTGTTGTTCTGTCGCTCGTGAGTCGGAGCCGCCTGCTGTTTCTCGACATCGGGCTCGAGAATCTTTTCTCTTCTCGACTTCGAGGGTACTTCTGAATGCCTGTATCGGGATCGGATGCAGTCATGTCGCCTGACCGCGGCTGTTTTGGCCTCTCTTGGTCTGCGAACTGCTGCTCCCGTGGTTACGCGGCGTAGGATTCGCTCCATGGTCGACGAAGACCCCGTTGTCACGAACCCAGATCACTACGCGGTGCTGTGGGAGAACGACCGCGTGCGCGTGCTGGAATACTTCGACACGCCCGGCGCAACCACGACGCCTCACGTGCATCCAGACAGCGTGCTGGTCGCACTGACGAGCTTTCGCCGACGCCTGTTCTTGAATGATGAACACGTCGATGTCGAACTCGCGGCGGGTCGGGCTGTATGGCTTCCCGCGCAGCGGCACGCGGGTCTGAACATCGGCGACAGCGACACGCGCACCATCTTGATCGAGCTCAAGGGTGAGAGCGGGGCTGTCGAGTCTGCCGATCTGGGCCCAGACTTCGGCTGACATCATGCACGTCGTCGCTGAGGAATTATCTGCCGATCAGATCGCGAACATCGCCGGGTTCTAGCCCCAGAAGCCCTCATGCGGCACACGCGCCTCGGCCGAGATCGCCGGCCCGAGCACAGTGATCGGGCGCTGCCCGCTGCTCAGCACCACACGACTGTCGAGCGACATGGTGGGGTTCGACGGGTTATCGCCCGTCCTTTCGCCGAGGTCGGCCTCTGACATGGCGAAGACGACGCGGCCGATGCCAGACCAATAGATCGCGCCGGCGCACATCGCGCACGGCTCGCAGCTCGTATAGAGCGAGTATTCGCCGAGGCGTTCTGGCCCGAATTCGCGCCAGGCCAGCCGAACGAGGTTGGTTTCGGCGTGGCCGGTGCAGTCGTTCTCGGTATTCACTGAGTTCTCGGCTGAGAGCACGATGGTTCCCTCGGAGTCGGTGAGAACCGCGCCAAAAGGGTGGTTGCCCGCGGCGACGGCACGTTTCGACACGGCGATGGCTTCACGCAAGAGAGTCAGGTCGGAGGCGCTCGGAACAGATGTCATGAACGACAGCGTACGACGAGCGGAGTAGTGCCGGGCATCCACTCGCTGGGTAGCATGAGCTACGTGCCAGATTCCAACGCTCCCACTCCGGCTTCGCTGAGGGCGCTTCCGGCGCGCTGGCTGCGCATTCTGCTGCCGCTCGTGGTCGTGGGCATCTGGATCTTCATTGCGTCGCAGGGTGGCCCGACCTTCGGCACGATCAGCGAGGTCACGAACAACGACCAGAGTTCGTATCTGCCGGCCAGCGCCGAGTCGACGAAGGTGCAGTCGCTCCAGACGCAGTTCTTCGGTTCTGACACCGTGCCCGCGATCGTTCTGTATACGAGTGAAGCGGCGATCACTCCGGCCGACCAGACCGCGGTGGCCGCCGACTTGAAACAGATTGCGGCGGTCGACGGCGTGCAGAGCGTTTCGCCGGCCATTCCGTCAACCGACGGGCATGCGCTGCAATCGTTCGTCGCCGTGAAGACGAGTGCTGACGGCAAGACGGTGGTCGCAGACATGCGCAGTGTTCTGACAAGCGACCCGGCGCCGGGCCTCACCTCGTATGTAACCGGACCGGCCGCGTTGGGCGCTGACTTCGGTGCCGGGTTCGCCGGAATCGACGGCATTCTGCTTCTCGTGGCGCTTGCCGCTGTCTTCGTGATTCTGCTGATCGTGTACCGGTCGCTCTTGCTGCCCGTGATCGTGCTGCTCACGTCGGCGTTCGCGCTGACGGGCAGCATTCTGCTCGTGTATGCCGTGGCCAAGGCCGGCTGGGTGACGGTGACGGGGCAGAGCCGCGGCATCCTTGCGATTCTGGCGATCGGCGCCGCGACGGACTATTCGCTGCTGATCGTGTCGCGGTACCGCGAGGCGTTGCGATTCGAGCCGAGCGCGTGGGCGGCGATGCTGGTGGCGCTGAAACGCGCGGCTGAGCCGGTGGCGGCATCGGCGGCCACGGTCATCCTCGCGGTGCTGTGTCTGCTGTTCTCCGACCTGAATTCGAACAAGGGCCTCGGGCCGGTGGCAGCGATCGCTATCGCGTTCTCGTTCTTGGCGGCGATGACGGCGCTGCCGGCCATGCTGCTGTTGGCGGGGCGCGCGGCCTTCTGGCCGTTCATGCCGAAGATCGAGGTGCGGCCGGCCGGTAGTGCCGCGGCCGCTGCGGGCGTGACGGATGCGACGGGTGCGGCTGTTGCCGCGGGTGCGACCAGAACGGGTGTGGGTGCGGCTGGCCGGGCCGCTACGGCCGCGGGCGGCGACGCCGAACCCGCGCGCATCCAGGGCCTCTGGGGTGCGGTGGGGCGGATGATCGCCCGCCGCCCGCGCGTCGTGTGGATCGTCACCGTGCTGCTGCTCGGTTTTTTCAGCCTCGGCCTCTTGCAGTTGAGTGCGAGCGGCGTGCCGCAGACCGATCTGCTGCTCTCACAATCGCAGTCGGTCGACGGGCAGAAGGCGCTGGCCCAGCACTACGACGCCGGTAGCGGTAGCCCGGTCGTCGTGGTCGCGCCCGAAGGCGAGTCAGGTGCGGCCGTCGAGGCCATGACGGGTACGTCAGGCTTGACAGATGTCTCGATCCTCCTTTCGAATGGCGAAAGGCTGGTATTGCAGAACGCCCCCGAAAGCTATCCGGCGCCGAAGGTGGTGAACGGCCAGATGCTCTTCGAGGCCACCCTTACCGACGCGGCCGATTCGGATGCGGCTCAACAGGTGGTCATCACCCTGCGCGACCGGCTCGCCACGGCGGCGCCCGGCTCCCTCGTCGGGGGAGTGAGTGCTTTGGCGCTCGACACCAATACGACTGCTCAGCGTGACCTGCTCACGATCATCCCGATCGTCTTGCTGGTGATTCTGGTGGTGCTGATGCTGTTGCTGCGGGCGATTGTGGCGCCGCTGCTGTTGATCGGCACCGTGGTGCTCTCGTATTCGGCGACCCTCGGCATCTCGGCGGTGGTGTTCAACCACATCTTCAACTTTCCGGGAGCCGACCCCTCGGTGCCGCTGTTCGGGTTCGTGTTCTTGGTGGCGCTGGGCGTCGATTACAACATCTTCTTGATGACTCGCGTGCGCGAGGAGTCGATGGTGCATGGCACCAGACCGGGCATTCTGCGTGGGCTCGCCGCCACCGGCGGGGTGATCACCTCGGCCGGAATCGTGCTCGCGGCCACCTTCGCGGCGCTCGGGGTGGTGCCGATTCTGTTCTTGGTGCAGATCGCCTTCATCGTTGCATTCGGGGTGCTGCTTGATACGTTCCTGGTGCGGTCGCTGGTTGTTCCCGCGCTGTCGTACGACATCGGCGCGCGCATCTGGTGGCCGTCGAAGCTCGCGAAGTCGTCGGGCTCGCATCACGTGAAGCAGCACGGCGTGGGGGTACGCGCGGCGCCGGCTGCGACAACGAAGGAGACGTCATGAGCATTCCTGCCACATCACGACGGGTCGACATCAGAGGCGTGCATCTCGGGGTGACCGATGCAGGCGCCGAGACTCTGCCCGTCGCGATCAGCGCGCATGGGCTGTCGCAGAGCAGGGCCGCAGTCATCCGCTCGTCTATCGGCGACTTCAGCGCGGTCGGTCAGCCCGAGGCGCCAGGAGGCCACCGCCGGTTGATCAGCTATGACGCCCGCGGGCACGGTGAGTCGAGCGGATCGACGAACCCTGCAGACTACGTGTGGCCGAATCTCGCCCTCGATCTGCTGGCGCTCGCCGACTACTACTCGCCGAACGCTCCGGTTTCGGGCATCGGAACCTCGATGGGCACCGGCACGCTCTTGCATGCGGTCACGCACCTGCCGAACCGCTTCGACCGGCTCGTGCTGAGCGCTCCGCCGACCGCCTGGCACACCCGGGCATTGCAGGCGCGGATGTATTCGACGATGGCCGATCTGTTCGAAAACGGTTCGGCAGAGGAGCTCGAGGCGGCCATGAAGGCGGCGCCGATTCCGTCGATTTTCGCCGACGTGCCCGAGTTCGGCCTGCAGCCCGATGTCGACCTCAGCCTGCTGCCCGCCGTCTTCCGCGGGGCAGGGCAAACCGATCTGCCCTCGTTCGAGGCGATCGCGGGCATCACCCAGCCGACACTGATTCTGGCGTGGGCGAGTGACCCCGGGCATCCGGTCGAGACCGCCGAGAAGCTGCGCGAACTCATCCCTGGCGCCGAATTGGTGGTGTCAGAGACGAGTGCGGATGTTCGCAGCTGGGGCCGGCGCGCGGCGACGTTCTTGGCGCGGTAGAGCTGGCGCCTGGCGCCTCGGCCCCAGCTGTTGGCGGGTTGAGCCCGGGTTGAGCCCGGGTTAGGCCTGGGCTACGCCCAGCGCAGCACCTCGGAGTGCTCGAGCCGAGGCAGGCGATCGCGAAAAGCGTCGTCGCCCGGGTGCCCGATGTTCACCACGAGAATCGAACGCCAGCGGCCGTCGTCGAAGAACTCGGCGTCGAGGGCTGCCTTGTCGAAGCCGCCCATCGGGCCGGCAGCGAGGCCGAGGGCCCGCACGGCCAGAATGAAATAGCCCGCCTGAAGCGCCGAATTGAACTCGGCCGCGCTCGAACGCATTTCGTCGTTGCCTTCGAAGACGTCGACCAGGCCGACTCCAGCCGGAAAGACGGTCGGCAGGTGAACGTGAAAACGCGAATCGAGTGCGAGCACGGCCACAGCGGGCGCCGATGCCGTCTTCTCTTTGTTGCCGTCGCTCATGTGATCCACGAGCTTCGCGCGTGCCTCGGGGCTGTTCACATACAGAACCCGCAGTGGCTGAAAATTCGCCGAAGTCGGGGCCCAGCGAGTGAGCTCCCAGATCTGGGCGAGCTCGGCGTCGGTCACCGGTGTATCGGCGAAGCTGTTCGCGGTGTGCGCATCGGTGAAGAGCGTCGCCAGTACGGCATCGTCGAGGGGGCTCAGGATGCCCGGCTCATCAAGCTCGGAGGGTGAGGCGAGGTCGGTCAATGTTACTCCCTTATTCGGTGTCGCTAGTAAAAACGAAGTGACTAAGAACAACGTAGCACTAGGGCGCGAATGTTGCTAGAATCTCTTCATGACTGAAGCTCACAGCGTCGTGGAGGTTCCGGGCGGTGCAGCAGTGCACGAACCGGGGGTCTGCGACGGTGCGCTCGTTCGGGCGTTCGGCTTTCTGGGCAAGCGATGGAACGGCGTGATCATCGGCACGCTGGTCGAGGGCCCGTCGAGTTTCAGCGAGCTGCGCCGTGGCGTGCACGGCATCAGCGACTCCGTGCTGTCTGAGCGGTTGAGCGAACTCACGAAGGCGGGGCTCATCGTGCGCGCCGTCGAGCCGGGGCCTCCGGTCACTGTGGAGTACCGGCTCGCGCCCTCGGGGGAGGCGCTTATGCCTGCCCTTCAGGCGCTCACATCGTGGGCGGCGGCGAATCTGCCGTTCAGCGTCGAAGAGGTGTCGGCCGGCCACTAGGGCAGAGTTGGGAGGAGCTCCCGAGCTCTCGCCGGGCATCCAACGCCTGGGTGCCTGAGCTGCACAACAGTTGTTGCGTCAAGTAACGCGGGTAGAATCGGGCGATGGCAGAAGCGCGCGAAACCGGGGCCGAATCGGGCGGCGCACCGCCGCGCTGGCTCACCTCTGACGAGCTTCGGGCGTGGCAGAAGTTCATCGCGGTGGTCGAACTGCTGCCGGGCGTGCTCGACTCGCAGTTGCAGCACGATTCCGAGCTGACCCACTTCGAGTACTACACGCTGGCCATATTGTCAGAAGCGCCCGATCGAACTCTGCGCATGACCGCGCTCGCCGCCCGCACGAACTCGACGTTGCCGAGACTTTCGCACGTGGCCAGCCGGCTCGAGAAGCGTGGCTATCTCGAACGGCGGCCCTGCGCTGAAGACCGGCGTGCGACCAACGCCTCACTCACAGCTGAGGGTTGGCAGAAAGTTCGCACAACCGCACCCGGTCATGTTGCCACCGTTCTGGCTCACGTGATCACCCCGCTCAGCCCCGAAGACATCAGTGATCTCGACCGAATCATGGGCCGGATGCTCGGCCGTCTCGACCCTGAGAACACATTCCGCGCCTCGAACGAATAATCGAAAGCGGCGTAGCGTTCTCTTGTAATCGAACAGCACAAACCGTTCGACGAGACCAGTTCGACGAGACCAGTTCGAAAGAAGATGAGCCATGAGTTCGACCACCACCACTCCCGCTGCGGCCGCCGGAACCTTCACCATCGGCGGCGACCTCACCGTCAACCGTCTCGGTTACGGCACGATGCAGCTCACCGGCCCCGGCGTCTGGGGTCAGCCCGACGATCATGACGCTGCCGTGGCAGTGTTACGCCGTGCCATCGAGCTGGGCGTGAACCTGATCGACACGGCCGACGCCTACGGGCCCTATGTCACCGACGCTCTCATTCGCGAGGCGCTTTACCCCTACGCGTCAGACATCGCGATCGCTACCAAGGTCGGCTTCACCCGGCAGGGCCCGAATCAGTGGATTCCGGTGGGCCGCGCGGAATACCTGCGTCAACAGACCGAGCTGAACCTGCGCAACCTGGGTGTCGACCGCATCGATCTGCTGCAATTGCACCGCATCGACCCGAAGGTGCCGCTCGAAGAGCAGATCGGCACGCTGAAAGAGCTGCAAGACGAGGGCAAGGTGCGCCACATCGGGCTCTCTGAAGTGACGGTCGACCAGGTCGAAGCGGCTCGCGCGATCGCAGAGATCGTTTCGGTGCAGAACCTGTTCAACCTCACCAACCGCTCGGCCGAAGACGTGCTGAACTACTCAGAGGCCAACAGCATCGCTTTCATCCCGTGGTTTCCGCTTGCTACGGGCAAGCTCTCGGGCGAAGGCTCGCCGCTCGCGGCCATCGCTTCCGAGCACGGCAACAGTCCCAGCCAGCTTGCGCTCGCCTGGCTGCTGCGGCGTTCGCCGGTTATGCTGCCGATTCCGGGTACCTCGTCGGTCGCGCACGTTGAAGACAACATCGCGGCTGCAGCCATCGAACTCAGCGACGACGAGTACGCTGCGCTGGATGCTGTGGGCAAGTAGGGCTGCCGCGCACTGAGAGTGCCGCGCGCGCGGAGTATGTCGTTCGGCGAGTATGCCGTTCGGCGAGAGTGCGGCAGCCGGTATTCCTCGAGTCA
The DNA here is from genome assembly GCA_025463745.1 of Subtercola sp. Lineage (GTDB taxonomy): Bacteria > Actinomycetota > Actinomycetes > Actinomycetales > Microbacteriaceae > Subtercola. Next base: position 19,525 of record JAODBB010000233.1, on the reverse strand, counting down.
AGGGGTTTCTGCCCGGTCGCTCGGCGCACAGTATTGAATCAACATTTCTGATGGGAGATTATTGTCATGCGCGGTAAGGTCATGTTCGTTTTCATCGTCATCATCGCTTTCTTCGCCTACGTGCTGGGAGCCAAAGCGGGTAAGGCGCGGTACAAAGAGATCTCGTCGGCGGTGAACAGCTTCTGGAACGACCCGCAGGTCAAGAAGGCGCGCGTTCGTGCCGTCAAGAGCGCCAAGCAGGCGACTGCCGATGCAACGGCGGCTGCAGAAAAGGCGGCAAAGAGGGCCGGCAAAAGGGCTCAGAAGCGCTTCGGCTGAGTTCTTATGCGGCTGTGGGTGGTGGATGCGGCAGAGTCTCGCCGCCGCCGGCCCTGCCCGACTTCGCTGATCAGAGCCCCGATCGGTTCGAGCCGATGCCAGTGAGGCATCTGGCGGCTGTCGGTCAGGCGCGGCGGGCGAGCGTGACGCGAGTCGAGTAAGGCATGAGGTACGTGTCGTGCCCCGCGAGTTGCGGATGCTCGTCGAGCAGTACCCCGACCCGCTCGAGCAGCTCGGCGCGTGCGCCGGGTTCGAGCGCGATGATGTAGCTGCGTGACGTTATCATGGCCAGCAATTGGTCGCGGGTCATGGGGTTGTCCCACGAGAACTGGGCGTGCTCGACCGTCGCGAGCGGCCACGCCACGGGCGGCGTCACGCTCTCGTACTGTTCGGCGGCCGACGCGCCCATGATGTCGCCCAGCCGCGCGACCCAGTCGACGCTCTGGTCGCGAATGTTCCAGATCAGCGCGAGCGCCCCTGTCGGTTTCAGCACACGCGCGACTTCGGCTGACGCCGCATCCACGTCGACCCAGTGCCACGATTGGGCGAAGGTGACGAGATCGGCGCTCGCGTCGGGCAGCGGCATCGATTCGCCGGTGCCTTGGTATGCAGTGACCGACGGATAGTTGCGCGTCAGGCTCGCTCGCATCACCGGGTCGGGTTCGACTGCGCTCACGGCGAGATCGCGGGCGACGAGTGAAGCCGTGAATTTACCTGTTCCGGCGCCCACATCGACCACCGCGAGGGGCTCGGTGTGGTCTGCGCCCGGATGCTTTGCCGGGATGCGCACGGGTGCGGTGTCATAGGGCGAGCTGCCGGGTGTGGCCTGGGCGAGCATCCAGTCGACGGCCGCGTCGGGGTAACTCGGGCGGCCGCGCTCGTAATCGCCGACGTTCTGGCCGAATGAGAGTGCGTGGGTGGTGTCGCGAGCCATGAGGGCCTCCGGTTGCCTGCGTGTGCGGCGGCGGGGTGAATGCGCCGTGGTTTCAGTCTACGAAAGGGCCGAGAATAGAGGCATGGAGAATACTGGGGCCTCACGTCATGTCAGTGTCGTCATCAACCGGTCGGTTGCAGACGTCTACGAGTTCGTCGTCGACCCGCGCAACCTGTCGGAGTGGGCATCTGGGTTGAGCTCGTCGACCACGCTGATCGACGGCCGCTGGTTCGCCGACTCGCCGATGGGGCAGGTTGAGGTGTCGTTCGCACCGCGCAACGAATTCGGAGTACTCGACCACGACGTCACTCTGCCGAGCGGCGAAGTGTTCGCCAACCCGGTGCGGGTCATCTCCCACCGTGACGGCGCCGAGGTCATCTTCACGATGCAACCGCAGCAGGGCGTCGCCGCCGAGGCGTTCGACGCCGACGCCGCAACGGTTGCGTCTGACCTCGCGACCCTCAAGGCTCTGCTCGAGGCTTAGCGGCGGCAGACCGCTTGGCCGCTGCCCGCTTCGACTCCTCGAGGTATCGCATTGCGTCTGCCAGGCGAAAGCGCCGGTGGGTGCCGCGATATTCAACCGGAATGGTTCCGTTGTTGGCAAGCCGCAGCAGGTACGTGGCCGAGATGCCGATGAGCTCGGCAGCCTGCGAGGTGCTGAGCAGTGCGTCGGTCGAGGCGACCACCACGGCGTGTCCGTCGGCAAGGCGCTGTAACAGGTCGAGCACGGCGTCACGGGTTTCGGGGCCGAGGGCTATCGTGCGGTCATCAACCGTCAGCGACGCAGTCTCGGCAGCGTGTGTTCGGGGCTCGCGGATGCCCTGCAACTCACTCGCGAGCCGAGTGGCCTCAGCGGCCTCGAGCGCCTCGGTTGCGCGTTCGTTCAGTGCGGGCATGCTCCCACGCTACCTCCCCGCGCCAAATCAGCCCGTGCCGCGTCAGCCGATGACACGCTCGGCCGCCGCGGCACGGGCGCGCGGGATGAGCCGCTCGAGCTGCGTGACGTGCTCGGGCGTGAGTTCTTCGAGCGAGTTCACGCCGAGCAGGCGCATCGTGCGCACGATCTGGTCGCTCAGAATCTGGATCATGCGGTCGACACCCTCGCGGCCGCCGGCCATCAGTCCGTAGAGGTAGGCGCGCCCCACGAGAGTGAAGCGTGCGCCGAGGGCGACGGCCGCCACGATGTCGGCACCCGACATGATGCCGGTGTCGAGGTGCACCTCGTACTCACTTCCGACCTCACGAACGACGTCGGGCAGGAGGTGGAAGGGAATGGGGGCACGGTCGAGCTGGCGGCCACCGTGATTCGACAGCACGATGCCGTCGACTCCGAGATCGGCGAGTTTGCGGGCATCCTGAACATTCTGAACACCCTTCACCACGACCTTTCCGGGCCATTGTGCTTTGATCCAGGCGAGGTCGTCGAAGGTCACGGTGGGGTCGAACATCGAGTCAAGAAGCTCGCCGACGGTGCCAGACCAACGGTCGAGCGAGGCGAAGGCGAGGGGTTCGGTGGTGAGGAAGTTGATCCACCAGGCCGGGCGGGGCAGTGCGTTGACGACCGTGCCGAGCGTGAGCTGGGGCGGAATCGAGAACCCGTTGCGCTTGTCACGCAGTCGAGCGCCGGCGACGGGTACATCGACCGTCACGAGCAGAGTGTCGAAGCCCGCCTTCGCCGCCCTGTCGACGAGCGCCATCGAGCGGTCGCGGTCTTTCCACATGTACAGCTGAAACCAGTTTCGGCCGTTCGGGTTGGCCGCCTTCACGTCTTCGATGGCGGTCGTACCCATGGTCGACAGCGAGAACGGGATGCCCGCCGCGGCTGCTGCGCCGGCCCCCGCGATTTCGCCCTCGGTCTGCATCATGCGCGTGAACCCGGTGGGCGCTATGCCGAACGGCATCGAAACGGGGGCGCCCAGCACATCCCACCCGGTGCTCACTTTCGAGACATCGCGCAGAATCGACGGGTTGAACTGAATGTCTTCGAATGCCTGCCGCGCGCGTGCCAGGCTGATTTCACCCTCGGCCGCGCCTTCGGTGTAGTCGAAGGCCGCCTTCGGGGTGCGGTGCTTGGCGATGGCGCGCAGGTCGGCGATGGTGAGTGCGCCTTCGAGGCGGCGGCGCTTTGCGTTCAGGTCGGGAGCCTTGAACTGCATGAGTGGTGCGAGGTCTGCCACTTTCGGAATTCTGCGTTCAACCATGATCGGGCCTGGGCCTTTCGTTTGCGACTGCGGCGAGGTTCGTGCGTGACACGAGGTGGCCGCGTGGTGTGGTGGGTGATGGGTGTGGGTCGTGCTGAGTCTGCGGGCTGCGTATGCCTTGCGGGCCTTGCCCGAAGCCGGCCTCGGCGTAGTAGCCCCTGATGTGGGCGTCGACGGTTGCCCTCGCGGCGTCGGCGTCACCCGATTGAATGGCGGCGATGATCGCCCGGTGTTCCCGCTTCAGCCGCTCAGACGTCTTCGGCCACGATTCGAGGTTCGCTAGTCCGGCGAGCGAATAGCTCTCGATCGAATTCCGCAACCCCGTCATCGTGGCGGCGATGACCTCATTGCCAGTGGCCATGGCGAGCGAGAAGTGGAACTGGGCGTCGAGCGCGAGATACTCGGGTGCGGTAGGGGCCGAGGTGGATGCACCACCGACCTCCATCGCATCGAGCAGTTCGAGCGCGGCTGAGAGGTCGGGCATCCGCTCGCCCGCCGAGAGACCCGACCCCGTGCCCGACCCCGAGCCTGCGACAGGGGCGGCTCGGAGCGATCCAGCTGAATGCGCGGCTGCCACTGCATCGGCGAGCTGCCCGGCCACCGCGGTCTCGAGAATGAGCCGAGTGCTGACCACGTCGTCGACCCGAAAGCCCTGCGCCGCGACCTGTAGACGAATGAGCGACGACATTCCGCCGGAGGGGCGGGCGATGATGATGGCGCCCGATTCGGGCCCCGAGCCGGTGTGCGTACGCAACAGCCCCAGCACTTCGAGCACTCGCAATGCCTCACGCACCGACGACCGGCCGACGCCGAGGTCTGCCGAAAGGGCCCGCTCCGAGGGCAGATGATCGCCCGGAAGCAGAGTGCCGTCGATGAGCCGCTGCTCGATGTGGGCGAGCACGTCTTCCCACGCGCGGGTGCCGGGGGTGGTGGGCAGTGGGTTCACCTGCGATCATCCATTCGTCGGTGTGCGGTGTGCGGTGTGCGGTGCGGGGTGGGGAGGGTGGGGAGAAAGCGGGGGGAGCGACGGAAATCGGTGCAGAGATGTGGTCAGACCATGTGGTATGACCACACATTACCCCAGAGAGGCGTGCACGCCAAGCGTTGTCTGCGCACGCCGACACTCGACGCGCCATGTGTTGTGTCGAGACCGACGGGCACTCGATGAGCGCCGAGCATTTCGCTCTCGCGGCGTACTTGTGTAATCACCGGAATCTCTATGCCATAGCAGCCTCATAGGCAAACGAAAGTAGTCGCGGAGCCGCGCGAGCGAGAGTGTCTGCATGAACCCGCAACAGAGATCACTCGCTGTCGACGTCGTGGTGCCTGTTTACAACGAGCAAGGCGCGCTCGAGTCGAGTATCCGCAGGTTGACCGCTTACCTCGCCGAATCGATGTCGGTGCCGTGGCAGGTCACTATCGCCGACAACGCCAGCGTCGACGACACTCCCGAGATCGCGGATGCGCTCGCCGCTGAGATGGCTGAGGTTCGCGTGATTCACACCCCGCGCAAGGGTCGTGGGCACGCGCTCAAGCTTGCCTGGGGGTCGTCTGATGCGCGTGTGCTTGCGTATATCGACGTTGACCTGTCGACTGATCTGGCCGCACTGCCCCCGCTTGTCGCCCCTCTTCTCTCGGGGCACTCCGACGTGGCGATCGGCACACGGCTCGCCCGCTCCTCACGTGTGGTGCGCGGCGGCAAACGCGAGTTCATTTCACGCTCGTACAACGTGCTGCTGCACGGGATGCTCGGGGTCACGTTCTCTGACGCCCAGTGCGGTTTCAAGGCGGTTCGCGCTGACGTCGCGGCGGTGCTTCTCCCGTTGGTGCACGACGATGCGTGGTTCTTCGACACGGAACTGCTCGTGATTGCGCAGCGGTCGGGGCTGCGCATCCACGAGGTTCCGGTCGACTGGATCGATGACCTCGATTCGCGGGTCGACATCGTGCCGACCATCAAGCAAGATCTGCGTGGCGCGTTCCGGGTGGCGCGCGATCTGGCCCGCGGGGTGATTCCGGTGCAGTCGGTGTACGCCCAGCTCGGGCGCTCGCCCATCGGGCTGCACTCTCGGCCATCGTTTCTCGGGCAGGTAGTGCGATTCTGCATCGTCGGCGGGCTCTCGACGGTCGTCTACGCGCTGCTCTATCTCGCGTTCCAGGGCTCGTTGGGGGCACAGGCGGCCAACTTCACCGCATTGCTGATCACCACAATCGCCAATACGTGGGCGAACAGACGCTTTACGTTTGCGATTCGGGGGCCAGAGCGAGCCGCCCTTCACCAGTTTCAGGGGCTCATCGTATTCGCCCTCGCGTGGGTGATAACGTCGGGGTCGCTCGTCGCGCTGAACGCGTTGGCCCCGAACGCCGGCACCACGGTCGAATTGATCGTGCTCACGCTGGCGAATCTGCTGGCGACCGCGGTGCGGTTCGTGCTGCTGCGGCGCTGGGTCTTCCGGGTGCCGATGCGGGCTGCTCCGGCGGCCCCGGTCGTCTCGAACCTGTCACTCACATCGGGCCAAGAGCCCGACTTCTCCACATCCGGCCGCCCTTCTGCGTCGCGCGCTTCTGCCGAAGGTGAAACTCGAGGGGGCACGATGCCGACAGCTTCTGCGCCGTGTTCCCCACCCTCTCCTTCCGCCCCGTCGTCATCGAATCAGAAAGCGAGCGCCGCCTGATGACCAGCAGCACTCTTCCCCGGCCCGGCACGCCGGGCCGGCCCGCATCAGCCGGATCCGCCGCAGTGAGCGGGCCAGGCGAGACCGGCGGGCGCATCCGGGGTCTTGCTCGGGGGCTTGTGCGCGGCAAGCCGACCCACGCCGTCTGGGAACGGCCCGCTCTGCTCGGACTGCTGATTCTGACGGGTCTCGCCTACCTCTGGAACCTTTCGAACAGCGGATACGCGAACGAGTTCTATTCGGCAGCCGCACAGGCAGGCTCGCAGAACTGGGAGGCATTTCTCTTCGGTTCGTCAGATGCAGGCAACTCGATCACGGTCGACAAGCCGCCGGCAAGCCTGTGGATCATGGCGCTGTCGGTTCGAGCTTTCGGCCTCAGCTCGTGGTCGATTCTGTTGCCCGAGGCGCTGATGGGCATCCTCACGGTCGCTCTCGTCTACGTGATCGTGCGCCGGCACTTCTCGCCGGGCGCCGCCCTGATCGCCGGGGGAGTTCTCGCCAGCACCCCGGTCGTCGCTCTGATGTTCAGGTTCAACAACCCCGACGCCCTGCTCGTTCTGCTCCTCACCGCGTCGGTCTACTTCACGGTGCGTGCCATCGAAACCGGCCGGCTGAAATGGTTGCTTCTGGCCGGTGTGATGATCGGGTTCGGGTTTCTCACCAAACAATTGCAGGCCTTTGTCATACTGCCGCCGCTGGCGGTGGCCTACGCCTGGGCCTCGCCGGTGACATTCGGCAGACGGCTGCTGCACCTGCTCGGGGCGCTCGCCGCAGTGATCGTCTCGGCCGGCTGGTGGGTGGCGATCGTCGAGCTCGTGCCCGCCTCCATGCGGCCGTACGTGGGCGGCTCACAGAACAACGACTTTCTCGAGCTCACTTTCGGTTACAACGGCTTCGGCCGGCTCACCGGCGCCGAGACGGGCAGCGTCACGGGCGGTGCCGGTGCTGCTGCTGCGCTCGGCGGCGGCCAATGGGGAGCCACCGGAATCACCCGGCTGCTCGACGGCGAATTCGGCGGGCAGATCGCCTGGCTCATCCCCGCAGCACTCGTTCTCATGGTGGTGTCGTTCGTCTTGCTGCGCAGGCAGAAGCGAACGGATGCTCGGCGAGCCATCTTCGTCATGTTCGGTGGCTGGCTGGTGCTCACCGGGCTGCTGTTCAGCTACATGGCCGGCATCTTTCACGCCTATTACACCGTCGCCTTGGCGCCGGCCATAGCCGGGCTCGTGGGTGCTGGAGCCGTGATGCTGTGGAACACCCGCCGCTATCTCTGGGCGCGTCTGCTTTCGGCGGCACTCGTTCTGGGCACGGGCAGCTGGGCGTTCGCTCTGCTGACACGCGCGACCGAGTGGTTGCCGTGGCTGAAATTCGTCGTGCTCGTGCTCGCCATCGTGGCGGCGGCGCTGCTAGTGGTGCGGTGGAAGTGGCGATCCCTTCGCGTTACGACCGTCATTGTGACGCTGGTCGCTGTGCTGCTGGCTCCAATCGCCTACACGCTGCAGACGATCTCGACCGGGCACACCGGTTCTATCGTGACGGCCGGGCCGACGGTCGCTTCGTCGACCGGGTTCGGCGTCGGTGGCGGGTTCGGGCGGGCCGGCGGTGCAACGGGAGCGCGCGGTGGCGCAGCCGGCGGGCCTCCGGGAGCCGGAACGGGCGGGGGCACCGGACTGCCCCCGGGCGGGTTCGGTCAGCGAGGTGCCGGCGGCACGGGAACAACCGGCGGCACAGGCACCGGCACGCCCGGGGGCTCAGCGGCCGGAACGACAGGAGGAGCGGGGGCCACAAGAGGAACCGGCGCCGGATTCGGTGGTGCCGGCGGTGGCGGACTGTTTGGTGGGGCGAGCGTCAGCACTCAGGTCAGCATGCTGATTGCGGCGAATGCCTCGAATTACACCTGGGCCGCGGCAGCGGTCGGGTCGCAGAATGCCGCGAGTTACCAACTCGCCAGCCAGGCGGCCGTCATGCCGATCGGGGGGTTCAACGGCAGCGACCCCTCACCGACCCTGGAACAGTTTGAGTCGTACGTGGCCCAAGGCAAGATCCACTACTTCATCTCAGCGGGTTCTATCGGTGCGTCGAACGGCGGCAGTTCTGTATCGTCACAGATCGCATCCTGGGTGGCGGCGAACTTCACGCCGACCACGGTTGATGGAACGACCCTGTACGACCTGACCGCAGCCACGAGCTGAGTCGCCCCTCTGCCCGTGTCCGCCCGCTGGGATGGGTTCGGGGCGGGAGCCGATCCGTCGCGCGGCCGGCCGCGGGTAGGCTGGCCGCGGAATGACGAAAGGGGTCGCTGTGGGCCGGGTGTTTGTGGTGGGTTCGCTGAACGTCGATTCCGTGGTGCGGGTGCAGCGGCATCCCGCACCCGGTGAAACCGTGCGCGGCGGAGACCTGGCCACGTTCTGGGGTGGAAAAGGCGCCAATCAGGCGGTGGCGGCTGCGGAGGCCGGCGCCGAAGTGGTCTTCGTCGGGCGGGTGGGCGACGATGCCGTCGGCGTCGACTACCGTTCACGGTTGGCATCACGCTCGATCGACGTGCGGGCACTCACCGTGACCCGCGGCGTCACGACCGGGCACGCGATGATCGCGGTTGATGAGCGCGGCGAGAACACCATCGTCGTGTCGGCCGGCGCTAACGCCCATGTCTCAGTGGCCGACCTCGAAGTACTCCGCGGAGGAGGTGGGCTCGACACCACCGACACGGCTTACGAATCTCGGCCGACCGGGCTGACCTCGGCAGACGTGCTGCTGATCTCGCTCGAACTCGATCTCGCCGTGGTGTCGGCGGCTGTGCGGGCCGCAGCGGATGCCGGCGCCCGCGTCGTGCTCAACCTCGCCCCCTTCGCGCTGCTGCCGCCCGAGGTGCTGGCGCTCGCCGACCCCGTTGTGGTGAACGAGCACGAGGCCGACGAACTGCGGGCATCCGGAACCGAGCCGGAGTCGCTTCTCGTGACACTCGGCTCGCGCGGCTCGCGGTGGGGCGACGTCACTGTCGACGCGGCTGCTGTCGTGAATGTGGTCGACACTACCGGCGCAGGAGACAGCTACTGCGGTACGCTAGCGGCTCGTCTCGCTGCCGGCGACTCGCACGAGGCCGCAATGCGTGCCGCAAGCGCTGCGGCCGCACGTGCGGTGACCTGGCCGGGCGCGCAGCCCGCCTAGGGAGCGTGCCCGAGTCCACTTCTCGGTGGGCGACACGAAAATAAACCAACCGAAGGAATTGATTCTCATGAAAATTGCAGTGACAGGTGGCTCTGGAAAGCTCGGTAGCACTGTCGTCAGTTTTTTGCGCGAAGCCGGCCACGAGGTGTTCAACCTCGACGTGACGGGCAAGCGTGAGTACGGCACGATTCGCGTCAACTTCACGAACTATGGTGAGACGGTCGACGCGCTGATGGGCGTGAACGATCGGTACGACGGGTTGGATGCTCTCGTTCACTTGGCCGCGATACCAGCGCCGAGCATCCTGAGCGATGTCGCAACCTTCGACAACAACATGGTTTCGAGCTTTCACGTGCTCCAGGCGGCGAAACGGGCGGGAATCAAGAACATCGTCACCGCGTCGAGTGAGACCGTGCTGGGGCTGCCCTTCGATGTGGCGCCGCCCTACATTCCGGTCGATGAGGAGTACCCGGCTCGCCCGGAGAGTGTCTACTCGCTGACCAAGCACCTCGAAGAGCAGCTGGAAATCGAGCTCACCCGGTGGGATCCAGAGTTGAAGATCGTCGCTCTGCGATTCTCGAATGTGATGTACGACGAGGATTACGCCGCGTTTCCTGCCTTTGACGCCGACGCCCGGGCTCGCAAATGGAACCTGTGGGGCTACATCGACTCGCGAGATGGAGCACAGGCCGTACTCAAGGCTCTGGAGTGGCAAGGCACGGGTTTCGAGCGGTTCATCATTGCCGCGGCTGATACGGTGATGACCCGATCGAATGCCGAACTGGTCGCCGAGGTCTTTCCCGACACCCCGATTCGCGGTGACCTGGGCGAGAACACCACGCTGCTCTCGATCAGCAAGGCCCGCCGGGTGCTCGGTTACGACCCGAAGCACTCGTGGCGTGATGTGGTGGCTTCGACCGACTAGCGGCACACGGCCGTGGCGCGAGAGCATGAAGGCATGGGTGACTTCCAGGTCGAGCAGATACCGATTCCGGCTGCGCTCGACGGCCTCGGCGGCGCAGACTTCGTTGCCTCGGTCGAGGTACGCAACGCGAGCGAATCGCACGGCTACGGCACCACCGAGGTGGCCTACCCGGCCGAGGAGATGCTGCCGCAGTGGCACGACCCGTACGAGCCGAAAGTGCTGTGGGTGGCGCGGATGCACGGCCGAATCGTCGGGCGTGCGGTTCACGAATCGCAGCTCGGCCCGGGCGGTACACTCTCGCAGGTCGGGTGGATCGACATCGACGTGCACCCCGAGGCCGAGGGCCACGGCATCGGGCGGGCGCTCGCCGACACCGTGGAGGGGTACGCACGCTCGCTCGGTCAGACTCGGCTGATCTGTTACGCGGTGTCGCCTGCTTCGACGGCCCCGGGTGCCGAGCTCATCCGCCCACCCACCGGCTTCGGTGCGGTGCCCGCTGGCAACCGCGAAGTGCGCTTTTTGCTGGCCCGCGGGTACCGACTCGAGCAGGTGGAGCGCGCGAGCCGCTTCGCGCTTCCCGGCGACCTGGTTCTGCTCGCCGAACTCCGTGAATCGGCCGAACGCGACGCCGGCCGCGACTACGCGATGCATCGATGGGCCGGCCCGACACCCCGCGAATGGCTCGCCGACATGGCGACCCTGCTGACTCGAATGTCAACAGATGCCCCGACGGCCGGCCTCGAAGAACCCGAAGACATCTGGAGTCCCGCTCGCGTCGAAGCCTTCGAGCAACGTGTCACCGCGAGCCCGCGGCAGACGCTCACAACGGTCGTCGAACATCGCCCGACCGGCCGGCTCGCCGCGTTCAGTCAGCTCACTGTGCCGCACGACCCGAGCCGGCCCGTGAGCCAAGAAGACACCCTCGTGCTGCGCGAGTTTCGCGGTCACCGTTTGGGCACGGTCGTCAAGACCGCGAATCTCGAGTTCTTGCAATCGGTCGACCCCGGGCATCCGTCGGTGCTCACGTGGAACGCCGAAGAGAACCGCTACATGCTCGCCGTCAACGAGGTGATCGGCTTCGTGCCCATCGGTTATGAGGGCGCCTGGCGCTCAGACCTCTGAGCCGTTGCCCGAGCCGAGTGAATCTGATCGAGCCGAGCCCAGACGGCCCGGGGCGGGGCGAGTCGGATAGTCACCGGAGCAGGGGTCGCAGCCCAATCGGCGGCGCCGAAACCGGCCAGCCGGGGCGAGCTTTCACTGCTGGGAAGCGGTGGGTGCCCAGGTCGATCGTCGACGCCCCCGCTTCTGCCAGGCGCACCGCCGCCTGCGCGCCGTCGATCACCGGTCTGCCGAGTGCGGCGGCTAGCGGCGGGGCGAGGCCGGCCAGGGCCGCCGACCCGAGCAGGAAGCATTCCGCATCTTTCCCGCTGGGCGTCGCGACAGCCAGGTGCGCGAGCGCTGCAATGAGCTCCGACTCTGGCAGGCCGCCCACGCTGGTGACGGATGCGCCGAGGTCGGCGATACCCACGCACCCTGCGGCGACTCCAGCCGACGCAAGCACAGACACGATCAAGGGGCGCATGCTTCCGACTGTCGTGAGAATCACGTATCGCCGACCGGCAGCCTCCCGCGCGGCCGCCGTCGCGAGGTCGAACGCCGGAATCGCAAGCAACTCCCCGAACGCATCCGCCCCAGGATCACCGAAGCCGCCCCAGATCAAAGCGTCCCACAGGGCAGAACGCGCCGGAACGTGCCCGGGCGCACACTCGAGCAGTTGCTCGTATCCCGTGTCCGGCAGCGGCACTGACGAGCGCCCGAGCAGCTGATGTACGCGATCAAGGCCCGCGGCCACCGAGATGTACGCGTCATAGACGCCCTCGACCGACGAAACGCCCCAGGTAGGTTGAGTCGCTTCGATCACGGTGTCGGCCGACGCTGCCCGGCGGGCGGCTTCGGCGAGACGGGCCGTTATCGTCGCATTCGTGTTGACGTTCAGCAGCAGAATACGCACCGTGCCTCAGATCGCCGTTGCGGTGCCCGTAGCGGATGCAACGACCGACGTCGTCGCTGCATCCGCGCCCGTCGTCGCCAGGCCGGCGGGCGGATGCGCCCGCGCCCAGTACTCGGCGATATCTCGGCGCCGTGCGAACCAGACGCCATCGTGCCCGCGAGCATACTGCAGGAAATCCGCGAGCGCTTTTGTGCGCCCCGGACGCCCGGCGACGCGAGCGTGCAGGCCGATCGACATCATCTTGGGCGCCGTGGCGCCCTCGGCGTAGAGCGTGTCGAATGAGTCGCAGAGGTAGTCGAAGAAATCCCGACCCGATGCGAAGCCCGCCGTGCTCACGAACCGCATGTCGTTGGTGTCGAAGGCATAGGGCACCACGAGATGGGGCGTTCCGGAGACAGCTTCCCAGTATGGCAAGTCGTCGGAATACGAGTCGGAGTCGTAGAGGAATCCGCCCTCTTCCACCACCAGCCGCCGCGTGTTCTCGCTCGTGCGGCCGGTGTACCAGCCGACCGGGCGCTCTCCGGTGGCTCGCTCGATGGCGGCGATTGCCAGCCGGATGTGCTCACCCTCCACGTCGGGCGGCACCCGCCGGTAATCGATCCAGCGATAGCCGTGCGCGCAGAGCTCGTGCCCGAGCCCGACGAGTCGGCGCGCAGCATCCGGATACCGCTCCACGGCCATGCCTACTGCAAACACGGTCGCCGGCACGCCCGCGCTCTCGAGCGCGCGTGCGATACGCCAGAGCCCGGCTCGCGTGCCGTACTCGAACATTGATTCCACGCGCAGGTCTCGCGTCTGATCGGGCCGCGCGCCGATCACGTCGCTGCCCTCGAACTCTGAAAGAGCGTCGCCGTGCAGCGGGTTGTTCTCGCCACCCTCCTCCCAGTTGACGACAACGCTGATCGCGATGCGGGCCGCGTTCGGCCAAGCGGATGCTCGAGATGCGCCCGAGCCGTGTGAACCGTTCGGCGCGTAGCCATACCCCACCAGGTCGCGCGGATAGGGCTCAGGCGGCACGGTCCATGCCCTTCGTGGAGCGCTCTGATCGCACGGCCGCCTCGACTGTGTTCTGCACCAAGCGCCGCAAGCCGTTGAAGTCGAGCTCGGTGGCATCTCGCGGATAGTCGAATGGCACATCGAAACTCGCGTGCGACGATCCAGCCGCCATAATGCCGATGCGGTCGCTCACGATGATGGCCTCCTCGACAGAGTGAGTGATGAAGAGGGTGGTCATCCGTCGCTCGGCGTGAATGCGCACCACGAGTTCTTGCATCTCTCGGCGCACGTAGGAGTCGAGGGCAGCGAACGGCTCGTCCATGAGCAGCACAGCGGGCTCCATCACAAGTGCGCGGGCGATGCCGACGCGCTGCTGCATGCCCCCCGACATCTCGTGCGGTTTGCGACCGCTGGCGTCGTGCAAACCGACGTCTTCAAGCTGCGCTTGCGCCGTCGCCTTACGGTCAGCGCGCGATCCGCCCGGAGGCATTGCGGCGATCACGTTGTCGAGGGCACTCAGCCAGGGCAAGAGCGTCGGGCTCTGGAAGACCACGGCGCGGTCGCGACCGGGGCCGCGCACCTCGCGACCGCCTACTCGCACCGATCCGGAAGTCGCCTCTTCGAAGCCCGCCACGAGGTTCAGCACGGTTGTCTTACCCGTGCCGCTCGGGCCGAGCAGCGAGACGAACTCGCCTTCTTCTACCCGCAACGAGCAGCCGGCGAGGGCTGTCACGATGCGCTTGCGTTGCCGGTATTGCTTCGAAACGGCCTCGAGCACGATTTCAGACATGGGGTTCCTTTCTGTGGAACGGTGGAGCGGGGCGAACTCGCAGCGCGGATGCCGAGTCAGGCTCGCACGCCAGTGGCGACGTGCCAGCGCAGCACGGGCCGCGTGATGAGGCGGAACAGGATGTCGGTGGCGAGACCACAGAGCCCGATCACCACCATCGCCGCGAAGACACCGGGGTAGTTGAGGTAGTTGTAAGCGTTCCAGAGCGTGTAGCCAAGGCCGCTGTGCACGGCGAGCATCTCAGATGTGACGGCCATCATCCACGAGAGACCGAGGCCGATCTGCAAGCCTCCGACGATGCCCGGCAGCGCCGCGGGCACCACGATGCGTGCCGTGAGGTTGAGCGTGCCGTACCCCATCATGCGCCCCGCGCGCAGCAGCGTGCGGTCGACGCCGAGCACGGCGACCGTGCTTGACGCAACGACCGGGAACACGGCTCCGATGAAGGTGAGCGCGATATTCGTCTGTTCGCCGAGGCCGAAGAAGACGATCGCGATGGGAATCCACGTGGTGGGCGGCACCGGGCCGAGCGCCCGCAACGTCGGCAGCAAGATCTCCTCCATGATGCGCGAGCGGCCGATCAGCACGCCGATGCCGACTCCCACCACCGCGGCGAGAGCGAACCCGCCGAGCACGCGCCCGAGGGTCGCGCCGAGGTCACCGAGTAACAACCCGCTGTAGAAGACATTCGAGCCGCCCATCGCCCAGATGCCGATGGCTCCCACCACAGCCTGGGGCGATGGCAGGAGTGCGGTTGGGATGATCTGCATCTGCGCGATCGTCTCCCATACCACTATGACGGCGATCGGCACGCTGACACCGAGAACGATGCGGCGAACCATCAGCGCAACGCTGCGGCCGGAGCCGCCCGCTGCAGCGCGTCTTCCTCCGCCTGTGTCAGAGGCACCCCCTGTGCCGCGGGTGCCTCCGACGCCTGCACGTGTGCCCTCGAGCCGACGCCCGGAGGCCGCGGTCGCGGAGGGTAGCGCGCCTTCGGCTGCAGGCAGCTCTACGAGCTGATCCATCACTTCGCCTGCCCTAGGTCTGCGGCCGCTGTGCCGGTCGCCGCAGCGAGCGGGTCGTAGTCGATATGGCTCTTCAGCTGGTCATCCGTGACCTGGGTGGTGATGAGGCCCTGCGCATACATTGCGTCGGCGATCGCGCGCACCTGCGACATCGGAATGGTGAGGTCGGGTTTGAGCTGGGTGAGTGCTGAATCGACCGTGGGCGCATCTGTGTTCGTGTACTTCTGCACCACCGACGACCAGTCCTTCTTACCGGCATCTGTGCCCAGGTAGTCGGTGAGCTTCACCATGCCGGCGGCGATCGCGGCCACGGCGGCGGGGTTCTTCTCGAGATAGTCCTGCGAGACGACCACCACGTTGGTCAGGTCGCCCGCCGCTTGATCGTATGGAAAGGCGAAGTGCTTACCGAGGTTGCTGCTCACGATCGACGCGGCGAAGGGCTGTACTGCCGCAGCGGCGTCCGCACTGCCGTTGTTGAGCGCTTGGCCCATGCCCTCGTATGGCGTGTTGACGATGGTGACGTCGGTCGACGGGTCGATGCCTTCCTTCGGCAGCTGCAGACGCAATTCGATGTCTTGCACGCTGCCGAACTGCGAGGCAATCGTGAATGGCTTGCCCGCTGCCTTGCGCTGTGCCGCGAGGGCTTTGAAGCCGGCCCAATCATCGGGCTGTAGGTTGACCGAGGGGGCGACCAGGAGATCTGATCCGCCGTTCACCTCGCCGCTGATGGCGACGATAGGCAGGCCCTGCGAAATCACGCTCACGAGACCGGTGTAGTCGATCTGACCCACGTTGATTCGACCGGATGCGAGACCCGCCTCGAGATCGCTGAGCTTGCTGAAGTTCTGGTATTGCACGTTGTAGCCGCTGATCTGACCGGGCAGCATCGCCATGGCGAGGCAATGCGCGCACTGCGGCGACGCGATAGTCAGGGTGTTGGCGCTCGCAGTGCCCGACGAGGATGCGCCACTTGCCGAGGTGGCGCATCCGGTGAGGGCGAGCGCGCCGATGGCGGTGGCGACGATGAGGAGCTTTCGGAATCTGTGCACGGGGGGAGCCTTCCAATTCAGTGGTGGCAGCTGATACATCCACGCTAAGAACCAAAAGGCTCGGGATCGTTTCCCCGTCGTTAAAGCTTGATCACCACTGCGGTCAGACCAATTCCGGATGCCCGGGACACACTCAGCGCGTGCGGGGGCGCTGTCGCACGATGCCGGGCGTCGTCGCGTCGAGGCCGAACAGGTCGTGCGCGAGGCGCTGCAGGTGATCGTGCATGGCAGCGCTGGCTGCTTCGGCGTCACCGTCTACCACCGCATCGAGAATGGCGCGGTGCTCCACGGCCTGGGCGTCGCGCGACTCCGCGCTCTGCAGGCTTACGCCGTTCAGGATCGTCCAGAGAGGATGCGACACGACATCGACGAGCTGCCGTGTCATCGTCACAAGGAACGGGTTGCCGCAGTATTCGGCGAGAGTGGCATGGAAGTCTTGGCTGATGCGAAAGTAGCCTTCGAAGTTGTCTACCTGCGTCTTGTCCATCACCGACTCATCGATGAGGGTCGTCAATCGTCTATGGCCGGTGCGGTCGAGGCGTCCCGCGCTCATGCCCGCGACGGTCGGCTCAAGGCTGAGGCGCGCATCGAGCAGTTCGCGCGGTGTTGCATCGAGGGTGGCAAGCGAATGGAACTGGCGCGTATTCCAGTCGGCGACGTAGCATCCCGAACCGGGCCGAACCTCGACCACTCCGAACAGCTCGAGCACGAGAAGGGCGTCGCGCACGGTCGGCCGGCTCGTGCCGCACATCTCGGCGAGTGCTCGCTCGTTGGGCAGACGGTCGCCGGTGCTGAGGTTGCCCGAGCCGATCGCGGTCAGTACGCGCGCGACCACCGTCAGGTAGCGCCGGCTCGACCCCCGCTGAATTGACGGTGGCAGCGCGGCGATGAGGGGTTCGTCCTCGCGTTCGTGCGGCATGCCAGACATCATAGGCGCACGAGTCGCGCGCGTTTGGTGAGCTGGGTTCGGAGCAGTGCTGCGTGAGGCCCGACATTCTCATGGATGCCTATCTGCGTCAGCGACCGCGGGGCTCGTACCGCCGCGGCACGAACGTCGCCGCGACCAGCGCGCGCAACGACTCGAGCGAGCCGTCGAGCATCCCGTTGGCCCTGGCCTGCACGAGAACGTTGCCGATGGCGGTCGCCTCGACCGGCCCCGCGAGCACGGGTCGCCCGGTACGGTCGGCAGTGAGCTGGCAGAGCAGCGCGTTCTGCGAGCCGCCGCCCACCACGTGAATGGCGGCGATCGACGTGCCGGTGAGGCTTGCAGCGAGCTCGATGGTGTCAGCATAGGCCGCCGCGAGGCTCTCAATGATCGAGCGCGTGAATTCGGCCGGTGACTGCGGAGCGGGCATGCCATGCTCGACGCACCACGATGCGATGCGTGCGGGCATGTCGCCGGGAGCGATGAAGCGCTCATCGCTCGCGTCGAAAACGGCGACGGGGCTGGTGACCGCGTCGGCCTGGGCGAGCAGGGTGGGGAGGTCGATGGTGGCCCGCGATGTCCGTTCCCATGTTCGTACCGACTCCGAGAGCAACCATAGCCCCGACACGTTCTTCAGGTAGCGAACCCGTCGGTCGACCCCGCCTTCGTTCGTGAAGTTCGCTGCCCGGCCGGCTTCGCTGATCAGCGGATGATCGAGCTCGACCCCCACGAGCGACCAGGTTCCGCTCGAGATGTACGCGAAGTCTGGGCCTGTGGCAGGCACCGCGACGACCGCCGACGCGGTGTCGTGAGAGCCGACCGCGATGACGCTGATCGGCTGCGATCTGCGCGCGGCACGTGCGCCGCCGGTGTTGCCCCCGAGTTCGGCGGCAACCGCCGGCAGCAGCGGGCCCAGCACCTGCCCCGGCTCGATCAGCGCCGGCAGCAGCGAAGCGGGCACCCCCGTGCGTGCGAGCAGCTCGGTGTCCCAGCTCCGCTTCACCGGGTCGAGCAGCCCGGTCGTCGACGCATTGGTGATCTCGGCACGCGCTACCCCCGTCAGCCAGTACCCGATCAGGTCGGGTATCAGCAGCATCCCGTCGGCCGCCGCGAGGTCTCCGGATGCCCGGTCGGCCGCCAGTTGAAAAACAGTGTTGAACGGCAGTTGCTGCAGGCCGTTTCGTTGATAGAGTTCGTCGGCACCGATCACCCCGTGCACGGCCGCGACGCCAGCCGCCGTGCGGTCGTCGCGGTAGTGATACGGAACCCCGAGCATCCGCCCCCCGCGCAACAGCGCGTAGTCGACGGCCCAGGCATCGATTCCGATCGACGCCAGCTCGGGCTGCGAGCGGATGGCCGTGCCGAGCCCTTCGGTGAGCGACCTGTACAGTTCGAGAATGTTCCAGTGCAGCCCGTACTGCGATTCGCCTTCGGCGCCGACTCCTTCATTCGAACGCACAGGTTGATTCGGAAATCTTGCCACCTGCTCCAACCGCAGCTCGCCCGGCCCGACATGCCCGATAATCACGCGCCCGCTCGTGGCGCCCAAGTCGACTGCGGCGACGTTTCCGCTCACGCGACCCTCCATGATTGGAGGTGGGGGAAGGTCGGCACGGCGGGGGATGTCGCACGGGCGGCGAATGGCCGAGTCATCGGAGGAAGGCGGCGGCAACGCCCGCGTCGACGGGAATGTGCAGCCCCGTGGTGTGCGTGAGGTCTGGCCCGGTCAGCACTGCGACGGCGTTGGCCACGTGCTCGGGCAGCACTTCGCGCCCGAGAATGGTGCGCTTGGCGTAGTAGGCGCCGAGCTCCTCCTCCGGAACGCCATAGACCGCAGCGCGTTTCGCACCCCAGCCGCCCGAGAAAATGCCCGAGCCGCGCACGACTCCGTCGGGGTTGATACCGTTGACCTTCACGCCGTGCTCGCCGAGTTCGACCGCGAGCAGCCGCACCTGGTGCGCCTGGTCGGCCTTCGTCGCCGAGTAGGCGATGTTGTTCGGGCCGGCGAACACCGAGTTCTTCGACGAGATGTAGATGATGTCGCCACCCAGCTGCTGGTCGATCAAGACCCGGGCAGCGGCCCGAGACACCAGGAACGAGCCCTTCGCCATGACGTTGTGCTGCAGATCCCAGTCGCCCTCGGTGGTTTCGAGCAGCGGCTTCGAGAGCGAGAGCCCTGCGTTGTTCACCACGAGGTCGAGCCCGCCGAACTGCAGCACACACGCGTCGACGGCAGCCTGGATGTCTGGCGCCGACGTCACGTCGGCCCGCACCCCGATGGCGACATCGGTGTTTCCGAGTTCTGCCGCGGCATCCTGAGCCTTCTGCAGGTCGAGGTCGGCGATCACGACGCACGCGCCTTCCGCGGCGAGCCGGGTGGCGATGGCCTTTCCGATTCCGGATGCGGCACCCGTCACGAGGGCGATGCGGGTGGCGTGCGACTTCGGCTTAGGCAGGCGGGCCAGCTTGGCCTCTTCGAGCGCCCAGTACTCGATGCGGAACTTCTCG
>JAODBB010000228.1 GCA_025463745.1 Subtercola sp. | reverse complement strand
GATACGACGGAACTATTCGGGCCGCGCGCCTGAGGGCCTAATATTTCGGCGCCGTAAGCACAAATTGCAAAACCCCCGGGATGACCGGGGGTTTTGTGCTTGTGACCCCAACCGGATTCGAACCGGTGTTACCGCCGTGAGAGGGCGATGTCCTAGGCCGCTAAACGATGGGGCCGATTAGACAACTTAACGAGTATGCCATACGTTCAAGGAGCCGCGCGAATTGAGCGCTGCAACGGGCATCGTCAAAGGTGATTGTGTGAGGGGCAACAGCATGGGCATCCGTATCGGCAAGCGCAGCATCGGCAAGGTCGGCGTCGGCAAGGTCAGCGTCGGCAAGGTCAGCGTCGGGCTGGCAATCGCGTTGTTCGCTGTGACCGCGTTCGCGGGGTGCGCGTCTAACGGTTGCGCCACGGGCCGCACGGGCAGCGATTGCGGGGCTCCGGCGACAACTGCCGCGAGCACGGCGACCGGCACCAGCACAGGCACGGCCATCAGCACGGGCGCACCGGGAGGCAGCAGCGTGATCGCTCCGATCATCATCGATCCCACCGAGATCAGCGGTCAGGTCGTGACGGTGGGGCTCAACAACGTCATCGTGATCAGCGCGGGCAGCACGCCCGTCACGTCGTTCACGGCGACCGTGGGCGATCCCACGATCGCCAAGTTCGTGCCCGGAAAAGTCGACGGTTCGGCGACGTTCAACCCGGGCATCCAGCCGCTCAGCGCGGGTGCCTCGACGGTCACCATCACGAACACTGACACCGGAGTGTCGTCGCTGTTCGACATGATCGTCACGCCGTGAGTGCCTGAATCCACCGCGAGCGCCCGAATCAGTGAGCGCGGGATGCCCGGCTTCAGCGCACGACCTTGATGTTGAACTGCGGGCCCTTGTTCGCCTGCATCAGCGCAAAGAAGAGCATGAAATAGTACTCGACGCCCTTCGCCGTAGCGATGCCGCCGAGGTCGACGATGCTGTCGCCTGTCCAGCCGAGGTCGGTCAGCAAGCCGCGAACGGTGCCTTTCGCGTCGTCGTGGTCGCCCGAGAGAAAGACGGAGCTCTCGGGTATCGAGGTCGGGTCGACGAGCACGGTCATGGCGGCGGTGTTCAACGATTTCACGACCTTGGCGGCGGGCAGGGCATCCTGCAGCACCTGGCCGAGGCTCGAGTCGGGGTAGACGAGGTCGAAGGTGTCGGTGCTGGCGTTTGCCACGTCGAGAATGGTTTTGCCCGCGAATGACTCGGCGGGAATCGATGTGAAGGTGGCAAGCGATTGGGCGCCGGGGGTGGCGTTGACGATCACGTCGGCAGTCGCTGCCGCGTCGGCGATGGATGCGACCGGGTATTCGAACTGGCCGGCTTTGGCCCTCGGGTCGCGCGACCCGAGGGTGATGTCGTGGCCGGCTTTCGCCCAGGCGGCGGCGAGCGTGGTGGCGACGTGTCCGGTGCCGAGGAGGGAGATGCGCATGAGGTGCCTTTCGGTTGAGGTTGCTGACGTGCGAGTGGTGCGCCGAGCTTGATCTATGCGGACGAATTCTTCCGCATCCAAATCAACCCTCAACCGGACGAAATATTCCGCATTCCCCGGAATTCTCCGGCCGCGGCCCTACGCTTGAGCAATGAAGGCCGCCAAGCCGCTGCGCAGTGACGCCGCCGAGAATCGCGAGCGCGTTCTTGCGGCCGCCGTGACAGCCGTGCTGCGAGAGGGGCAGAATGTTCCTCTCGCGACGATCGCGGCCGAAGCGAACGTAGGCGTGGGCACCCTCTACCGCCGCTACCCCAACCGCGAGGCTCTGCTCGTCGCGCTAGAGATTCGCGCGTACGGCATCGTGCTCGAGTCGCTCACCGACATTCTGGCTCGGGATGAAACGGGCTACCGCCAAATCGAACGCTTTCTCGAGCGCACCATCCTGACCCGCTCTCAACTCGTGCTGCCGTTTCACGGTGCGCCCGACACAGACAACCCCGAGGCCGTCGAATTGCGCGCGGAGGTGGAGTCGCTCGTCGCCGCGATCGTGGAGCGCGGGCACGATGACGGCACGGTGCGCTATCGGGAGACGGTCCACGGCGGGGCGATCGTCCGCGGCACTGCGACGGTTCGCGACGGGGCGACGGAACCCGGCGTAACAGCGCGCGACGTGATCGTCTTCGGCGCGATGATCGCGCAGCCACTCCCCCACGTGCCCGAGTGGAACGACGTGGCTCGCGCGCAGGTGCAGGTGTTCCTGCGCGGTATTGCGGGCCCCAGTGCCAGAGCGGGCGCGAACACAAGCACCACTGCCCCGAGCACACATACGGCGACCACCACCGCCAGCCTGACATGATCAACAGCGGCTATAAGTCAGGCTATCTGTTGGCTAATAAATAGGCTAATCTAGAACGATGAAAACCGTAGCTCTCAGCGAAGCCAAAGACAAGCTTTCTGCTCTCGTCGACGAGGCCGATCGCGAACACGAGATCATTCGTATCACCCGGCACGGGCATGGCGCCGCAGTGCTGATGAGTGAAGATGATTTGGAGTCGCTGCACGAGACTCTGTTTTGGCTTTCTCAGCCGGGCATCCGTGAAGACATTGCCGAGGCTGAGAAGGCCGTTGCCGATGGCCGCACGACGAGTGCTGCTGATGTGCGCGCTCGGTACGGCCTTCCGAACGCGTGAACTGGAACGTCGAGTTCGCGCCGGCTGCGATTCGGGGACTGGACCGACTGCCGCCCAAGGCGGCGGCCGCCGTGGTCGAATTCGCCACGATCACCCTCCCCAGTAACCCCGAGCGGATGAGCAAGCCTCTGAGCAATGAGCTCGAGGGGCTGCGCTCCGCACGTCGAGGCGACTACCGCATCGTGTTCTCGCTCAATGAGTTGACGTCGGTGTTGCTGATTGTCAGAATCGCGCATCGCGCAAACGTGTATCGGCCAGCCTGACGCGCCAGACGAACCGGTCAATGACAATTGGCGCTGCGAAACCGCCGCCATCGCCCGCACCGCCCCAACCGCCCGAACCCCGGCCGGTGAGGAGTTTCCCGCCGGTGTCGATTTCGGGCCATTCCGTTCGACGAAGAGGTGAGCGAACATTGTTCCGACGCGAAAGGGCGACACCATGGCGGCAGAGAGCGGCACCGACGAGAGCGGCGTTGGCGGTGACGGCATCATCGAGCATGGCGCCATCGAGCACGGCACCTTCGGCGACGCGCACGCCGCAACCGCGCCCACAACAACTACAACAACAACGCCCGTAGAAGCCGCGGTTGCCGTCGAGACCGTGTGGCGCGCAGAGTCCGCCAAGATCGTGGCGACACTTGCGCGATTCACGGGTGACGTCGGGTTCGCCGAAGACTTGGCTCAGGATGCCGTAGCCGATGCTCTGGCGCAATGGCCGGGTTCGGGCATCCCGAGCAATGGGGCGGCCTGGCTCACCACGGTGGGCAAACGGAAGGCGATCGATGCGTGGCGGCGCCAGGAGCGACTCGATACCCGGTACGGCGCGATGGCTCGCGAGCTCCTCGCCGAGCAGATCGCGAGCACGCCCGGTGGCGGTGTCAGCAGCGACATCTCGCAGAGCGCTGACGCCTACGGCAGCGGCAACGGCAGCGACAGCGGCAGCAGCAGCGGCAGCGGCAGCTACGGCAGCGGTGGCAGCGGTGGCAGCGGCTATGGCGCTGGCGGCTACTCCACCACCGGCGGCACCAACGAGTGGAACCCCGACGAAATCGACGACGACGTGCTGCGGCTCGTCTTCGTCGCCTGCCATCCGGTGCTCTCGCGCGACGCCCAGGTGTGCCTCACACTGCGGGTCGTCGGCGGATTGACCACGGAGCAGATCGCGCGTGCGGTGCTGGTTCCGGTGGCGACGGTGCAGCAGCGCATCGTGCGCGCCAAGCGTATTCTGCGAGCGGCGAAGGTGCCGTTCGAGGTACCCGACCGAATCGAGTTCGCGGCGCGACTCGACGCGGTGCTCGAGGTCGTCTACCTCATCTTCAACGAGGGGTATGTCGCCACCTCGGGTGATGGCTGGGGCAGAGTGGATGTCGCGGCCGAAGCCCTGCGCCTCGGCCTGCTGCTCGGGCAGCTCATGCCCCGCGAGCCCGAGGTGCACGCGCTCGTGGCGCTGATGCAGTTTCAGTCGTCACGGTTCGAC